>CAZMXY010000085.1:0-7707 GCA_964570345.1 uncultured Rhodothermales bacterium
TGGTTGAGATGTTCGTCGACCGACGGGGAACGCGACGGGTGAATGGAAGATAAATCAACGGGCCTGCAATAATTCGTCGTACCACTGCGTTGATTACATCGGAGACGAGGGACGGCCGCCGGGCGATCGGTCGATCGCTCCCCGACTCGGGAACGTCACAGCGCTGGACCACCGGATGCATTCCACGGACGAAGCCCTCGCGGCAGCGTACATAGAGAGGGACGACCAGGAGGCGTTTCGAACGCTGGTCGATCGGCACCAGGAGCGCGTTTTCGGCTACCTGGTGGGTATGGTGCGCAATCGTGAGGTCGCAAACGACCTCTTTCAGGAGACGTTCTTTCGAGTCATATCGGCGATGCGGCGCGAACGAGGATCCTACGAACGACAGGGTCGATGGCTCGCGTGGGTGATGCGGATTGCCAGAAATACGGCTCTCGACCACCTCCGGCGACGAAAGAAGTTTTCGGACGTGGATGATCCCGGCGAAGTCTCGTTTTGGGATCGTGTGGCCGACGACGGTCCGATCGCCGACGAGCGAATCGACGCCAGAGAGGCGTGGGAGAAGCTCGAAGCATGCATCCAACGGCTTCCGCCTGAGCAGCGAGAAGTCGTGCTGCTGCGCCACGAAACGGACCTGACGTTTCGGGAGATCGCGGAGCTGACCGGTGTGTCGATCAACACGGCGCTGGGGCGTATGCGTTACGCCCTGATCGGCCTGCGGAAGATGATGAAGGGATCATTGAGGGAAAATGCCGAGCGAATCGGAACGGCATGATGGATAGAAGCAAGATCGAGATGGAGCTTAGACTAATCGAGCGTCTCTACGACGAAGCGGAGGGCGCCGCGAGCGCCGACCGGATTCGTACCCGGCGACCGGATTTGCAGAGCGAGCTGGAGGCTTTTCAGGAGACGAAAGCGGCCCTGGACGCTCGGCGCAAGCAGCGCCCGGACCCACGGAGCGTAGAGGCGATTCTGGATGAGGCGAGACGGGCCGTCTCGGCGGTGGAACGCGACCGAGGTCGGATTCGACGGCCGGATCGGTCGCCGCAGAGTCGACGATCGTCGCAGCTGCGAAGCGCCGGCGTAATTACCGCCTTCCTCGTCGTATTCGTCGGCATCCTTACGGTGTGGCGATCCGACGTGATCGATAGCCCCGTTGCCGTGTATGAGTCCGAGCCAACGGCCGCGTTGGGTGAACGGGCCGACGCCGATACCAAGGCGCGCAACGATGACTCGGATCGAGATGACGGCGCAGACTCGCGCACGAACGAAGCGAACGAGATGATCGCAGAGGCGGATGAAGGTGCTCGGGATCCTGTCGCTCGACGTGAGAGCGAGATGATCGAACGGCGCTCCGATGAACGAGCCCGGTTGACGGCACAGGGCAGCCGGTCAGTGTACGAGGATTCACAGAACCATGTCGCGGCCCTGAGCGATGGGGACCCGCTTGTCCTCCTGACCAGGCGCGAGAACGACAACGATGGGATCGCCTGGGATGAGGGGGAGGATTTCATTGAAGTTCATCAGCAAATCGAGATGATCCGCGGGGGTGTAGCTCTCGGGTGGGATCCGCCCTCCGTTCCACTGGAGATGCCTCCGTCCTCCGACCAGGTCCAGGGTGCTCCTCCGTCGTATCTGATGCCGGCCGGGGAGCAGCGCCGTCCGTAGAGCGCCGCGGTCGTCCTCGCGGACCGTCGAAGCGAGTTACAACTAAACGTTCAGACGTATCATGCGTGATCTCCGCCTTTTCACATGGATCAGTGCCCTCCTGATAGGCCTACTTGGGTTCTCGACGTATCCCGCGGGGACAGCCCATGGGCAGGCTCCTGAAAGCCGCTCGTTGAGCATTCGTGACGGAGCCGTCTACCTCGACGGAATACTCATCCCACCCGAGGAGCTACCGCCCTCACTCGACGTGCGGGACGTTCAATTGCATTACACCTTCAGCGGAGACGTACGACCCGTCGTCGACCTCAACGGCTCGTTCTACTTCATAGAATCCGACCGAATCCGTGCGGCGTCGGAAGCCGAACGAGGCGGCGTATCCGTATCTCTGAGACAGAACGGTCCGGTACGCGCGCATCTTCCGAATCGACTCGGCTTTACCGTCAACGACGGCCCCGGTGACATCACGTCGTTCGCTGCTCCGCACGCCGCAGCGGTGGAACGACAGGCACGCGAGCTGGAAGCGCAGGCCGTCCAGTTCCAGGAATTACAGTCTCGGCTTCAGGAGCAATTCGGTGACCGGCAAGTGCAGGAGCTCTATGAGGCCGCGCAGCGACTCGGTCGGCAGGCGCGACAGGCTGCCATGGCGGCCGAGGCCATGCCGCTTGTCGAAGTACAGCACTACCTCGACGGCATCCAGCGGCAGGACCAAGAACTCTACGAACTGCTCGTCGAGGAGCGCGAGATGGAAAAAGAGACGATCCGGCTCTCTCAGGAAATCCGCGCCATGGAAAACGATCAAGAGCGAGCTGAGCGCACGGAAGAATTACGGAAGACGCTCGACGACATTTTCAAATTAAAGCAAGCGAACAGGCAGCGCGAAATCGAGCAATTCGAGAATCGCCTCAAAGACTTGCAGACGAGGTTGGAGGAGCGCGAACGTCTTCGCGACGAAATCATCGATGGGCGGCTGCGGCAGCTTCTCCGTCTCGAGGACGAGACGAACTGGTAGGGACGACACACCGGTCGACCGCTCGATCACGGACTCAACACATCCGAATTACGACCATGAATTCACGATTGTCTTTCTGTGCAACCGGCCTCCTCGTCTTAGCCCTTCTCGCCGCCGCGCCGGCCGCGGCTCAAGATACCACGCAACCGAACGGCGATGACGCGGGCGTGAACGTCCGAGCACCGCGCGTCGTCATCGAAGTAGACGACGAGGGTCACGTTCTCGTCGACGGACGGCGCGTCTCCGACGAGGACGGACCGGTCGTCTTGCGCGTCGATCCGGAAAACGGCGAGGTCGAGGTCGAGGCCGTCGGGTCGCGGCACCGGTCGGTCCGTGTGTGGCGTGGGCTGGGACCGGGGCAGCGGGTTCGGCGTCCGGATCGGGGGCTCTTCCGGCACGATCGCGACGGTGCCCTGAGCGGCCGATTGATGGACGACTTCGAATTCAGCCTACCGGACGTACCGGACGTGGCGCCCTTGATGGAGCGCTTCCACACCGAGATCGGAGACCCGCTGCGTGAATCCCTTCGAGAGAACCGGGAAGTCGCCGCCCTGGAGCGCGAGGCGAGGGATCTCGCGCGTCGAGCGCGCCGCGCCGAGGCCGATTCCGACGAGAAGGCCGCGATCGAGGCCGAGCTGCGTGACAAGCTGAACGTCATTTTTGACAAAAAGCTGGAACTGCGCGAAAACACCGTTGCAAAGCTCAGGGAACGGTCCGACGAGGAACGGGCAAAACTCGACCGCAGACGCGAGGCGCGACAGGACATGATCGAGCGCCGTATGCGCTCGCTGCTGGGTGAAGACGACCTGCTCGACTGGTAAATTTGTAGTTAAAGCTTTACATTAACTCGCCTCTGCCTCATCTTGGGGCAGAGGCGCATTTTTTGGTGTTCGTTTTGGAGCCCGCGAACCCGCCGTTACGACCGCGTTCCAGGTCGTCGGGGTCGATGCCGACGGCAAAACGTGATCGACCGACGTATCCGCCGAGTTCTCATCGACGGCGTCCGAGATCGGCATGGAATGTGTTTCGCCATATGATCTGTCGGAACCCACAGCGTCTTCGGAAGCAATGACGTCTCCTCGCACGCGCTATCGGATCGTGCAATCCGCCGCCGCGGCGGCCTTTCTATTGCTGACGGCGAGTGCGCTTGCGCGCCCGGCGGTCGAGCGCGTGTCGTTTTCGGAGCGTGCAGACGGACACGGATTCGTCATCCGATTTCATCTCGATGGGTCGGTGAGCGCGTATACGGAGCCCAGGGAGGTCGGAGTGGATCGACTGGAAATCGTACTTTTTAACACGAGTCTCTCCCGCAACTACATGCCGGGCGAGGGCGAAGGACCCGTCAGGGCGTACTCGGGAGAACCTGACGGGGGCCACGTCGTCTTTCGATTCGAGCTGGATTCACGGAGGCCGATTACGGCTTCGGCGTACCGGGATCGTTCCTCAAACGACATTCTGCTGGGCTTGACGTTTGAGACTGACGCGGGCCGTCCGCTTGCGACCGAGCGTAGCGCCACGCCTTCGATTCCCGTCAAATCGGCTTCCCTCGGGCGAACGACCGCGTCCGAGCCACACGCCGCGAATGCCTCGAAACCGGCCTCGTCCGAAGGGCAGCGATGGATGCTCGATACGATCGTGATTGACGCCGGACACGGCGGACGCGATCCGGGTGCAGTGGCGCACGGCCTTCGGGAGAAAGACGTCACTCTCGCGGTCGCCAAGAAGCTAGGCGAGTACGTTCGAGCGCATCTCGGAATCAACGTCCTGTTCACGAGGGAGGACGACCGATTCATCGAGCTGAAAGATCGCGGGAAGTTCGCGAACGCCAACGGCGGCAAGCTTTTCGTGTCGATTCACGTAAATTCGGCGTCCAACGCGCGGGCGCATGGCACCGAAACGTTTTTCCTCGGCACGCACCGGTCTGAAGCTGCTCGCAACACCATGGAGCGCGAGAATTCCGTCGTCCAGTTCGAGAGCGACCCTGATCAATACAAGCAAATGGACGAAGAATCGCTGATTCGCATGGAGCTGACGCAGAGCGCGTATATGCGAAAGAGCGAAGAGCTGTCCAGCCTCATCGAAGAGCAGTTCGCCGACCGCGTCGGACGAAGGAGCCGGGGCGTGAAACAGGCAGGGTTCTACGTGCTCTGGGGTGCATCCATGCCCGCCGTACTGGTCGAGCTCGGATTCCTCACGAATAGGAGCGAGGCTGAATTTCTGCGTAGCGAGAGTGGGCAGGCGTACATGGCAAGCGCTATATTTAGGGCCATTCGCGAGTACAAGCTCCAATACGAGAAGGGGCTCAGCCTCGTTTCGAGCGATTGAGCAGCGTGCCGGCGCCGCCGACGCGTCTCGGACCTTCTTTCTCTTGCAAACGAATGGTTCACCCGGACCGCTTTGTCCTTCATGCTTAATGCGGATCAGCTACGTGACGCCGTACGCACCGTCCCCAATTTCCCGTCGCCCGGTATCCAGTTCAAGGATATCACACCTATATTGAGTGACCGCCACCTCCTCCGGCAATCGATCGAAGCGCTGGCGCAGCCCTATCTCCACGCCGGCATCACGAAGGTGCTGGGCATCGAAGCCAGAGGGTTCATTCTCGGAAGCATGCTGGCCCATCGGCTCGACGCCGGATTCGTTCCCATTCGCAAGAAGGGAAAGCTGCCCCACGACATCCTGGCGGCGGACTACGAGCTCGAGTACGGCACCGACTGCATCGAGATGCACGCCGACGCGCTCGACTCGGCCGACGTGGTCTTGATTCACGACGACGTCATTGCCACGGGCGGAACCGCCTACGCTGCGGGTCGGCTCGTGCGGGAGGCGGGCGCCCGGATCGCCGGATTTGCGTTTCTCATCGAACTGGATTTCTTGAAGGGCAGAACACGTCTTGAAGACGAGGTTCGAGTCCATTCCGTTCTCAGATACGAGTGAGGGAGACATGCGTGAGGCCAGTCCATGGATCGTTGCGAAACGTTCTACGCCAGTGCGAGCAACGCGAATGCGAGGCCGGATGGGCATTGCCGCGATGCTCGCGCTCGTCACCGTTGTAACAGCCTCGTGCGACGTCGTCACGGCGTCGGAGCCCCTCACACTTCAAGCCAAGACCGTGTCCTTCCGGTTCGAGTTTAGCTCGGACGGCGTCGATCCCGGGGAAACGGTCGAAGTGCAGTCGGAAGAGAGCGCCAATCTGGGGCCGGACCTATCGGCGGACGGCTTCACGAAGGCGGAGGTCCTCTCTGCTACCGTCACGGCCGTCGAGCTCGAGCGAATCAGCCCGGCGACCGTCGATCTGAACTTCCTAGACGAGGCCCAGTTGTCCTTCACGGCATCGGGTGTCTCGGCTCGAACCGTTGCCACATCGTCCTCCCTGCCGAGCGCTCGCACCGCCTCGCTGCCGCTCAGCAATACGGACGTCACGACGTTCGTCGTTGCACCGACGTTCCGAGCCGCACTTGCCGTCGTGCCCGCGACCGTACCTCAGGCCGGCTTCGTTCTTCGGGCGAACGTGACGCTGCGGATCCGCGTGGAAGGAATCTAGAAGCGATACTTAAAAGAGTCTAGAAGCCATACCTAGACGAAAACGCGAGAGCCAGCGACGGTGCAGCCGACCGACGAGGGACCCGCCGCGCCGGCCTGCAGGAGGAGATGCCGTCTAACGTACGGCGACGCAGGAGATTTCGACGCGGGCACCGCGCGGCAGAGCCGAAACCTCAATGGCCTCGCGCGCAGGAGGCGCCTCCGAGAAATATCGAGCGTAGATTTCGTTAACCGTCGCGTAGTCGTTGATGTCGGCAAGATACACCGTGCACCGGACGACCTGCTCATACCCCATGCGCGCTGCTTTCAGGACGGCGCCCAGGTTCTCGAGCACGCGCTCTGTTTCCGCTTCGACCGAGCCGGTCACGACACTGCCCGACTCCGGATCGATGGCTATCTGACCCGAGCAGTAGAGCGTATCACCCACCAAAATGGCCTGACTGTACGGACCGATGGCGGCGGGTGCGAGCGGTGTCTTGATCCGGGAGCGAGATGCAGACACAGGGGACGGATGAGAACTCATGAACCCGTTGAAAAAGCACAACACGCATACAACTTCCACCGCATATCGTTATAAACACAAGCGAATATTTAACTAAGACGAATGGATCTGGGGCTGAAAGGACGCGTCTCATTCGTATCGGGAGCGAGCAGCGGGTTGGGATATGCCGCCGCTCGCGAACTCGTCTTGGAAGGCTCTCACGTGGCGATCTGCTCCCGCAGTAAGGATCGGATCGAAGCGGCCGCGCGGAGGCTCGCGGACGAAGTTGCCGAGATTCACGGCGGCGAAGGAGCCGAATCCGCAGGCATCCACGGACCCGGCACGCCGGATGGCGCCTCCGGTGGTGACGTCCTGCCGATCGTCTGCGACGTTACGGATGAAACGAGCATCGGGCTTGCGATCTCGGAGGCTCTCTCGACGTTCGGGAAACTTAACGTCCTGATCACGAACGCCGGTGGGCCCCCCGCAGGCTACATCGACGATTTGTCTACGAGTCAGTGGCGTCATGCTCTCGACCTGAATCTGATGAGTACCATCAATCTTTGTCGGGCCGCGCTTCCCCACCTCCGCGAGGCCGCCCGACAGGAAGATGCCCTGGCGAGAATTCTAATGATTACGTCGGTGTCGGCGAAGCAGCCGATCCCGAATCTTTATCTCTCGAACACGGCGCGTGCCGGCGTGCAAGGCTTCGCGAAGAGCTTGTCCGAGGAGTTGGGAGAGGAGGGGATTACGGTGAACACGATCCTTCCCGGGTACACGCGCACGGATCGACTGAGGGAGCTGGCCGAGAGCATTACGGAAAAAACCGGGAAGTCGCTGGTCGACGTCGAATCCGAGTGGGCCGAGCACGCCGCGTTGAAGCGCATCGCAGATCCAGCTGAATTCGCAGCGGCGGCGGCGTTCCTCGTCAGCAAACGAGCATCCTATGTGACGGGTATGGCGTTTCCCGTCGACGGTGGCCGCGTGAAGCATCTCCTGTAAACGG
>CAZMXY010000085.1:7807-9400 GCA_964570345.1 uncultured Rhodothermales bacterium
AGCATCTCCTGTAAACGGAACGCCACGCTAGACCGCGCCGTTGCAGAGACGCAAGCTTTCATGGGGCGCCGGATTCGCTTCTCCGCGAGCGCCTGTGGGCTTTAAAGGCATTCGGACGTCCGCACGGCGGGTATTTCTATGAGTAAGCACGGCAAGGTTCTGGTCGCCATGAGCGGGGGGGTCGATTCTTCGACGGCCGCCGTCATGCTCTCCGAAGCGGGGTACGAGGTGATTGGGATTACGATGAAGACGTGGGACTATGCCGGCAGTGGCGGACACGCCGGCAAAGTGGTCGGCTGCTGTACCCTGGAATCCATGAACGACGCCAGGGCCGTCGCCATCAGGCATGACTTTACTCACTTCATCGTGGACATCCGTGAAGAGTTCGGCGACTGGGTGATCGAGACGTTCACCAGCGAGTACCTCGCGGGCCGAACCCCCAATCCCTGCGTGCTATGCAATACGCATATCAAGTGGGCGGCACTCATGAGGCGAGCCGACGACCTCGGATGCGTGTTCATTGCGACGGGCCATTATGCTCGGTTGCGCCGGGACGCCGAGTCCGGGCGTACAGTGCTGATGAAGGCCCTTGACGTGCGAAAGGATCAAAGCTACGCGTTGTGGGGCGTCTCGCAGGCCCATCTCGCCCGCACGAAGCTGCCGCTCGGAACGTTCCGAAAGCCGGAGATTCGGCGCATGGCGGCCGAGTTCGGCCTGGATCGGGTCGCAGACAAGCCGGATTCGTACGAAATTTGCTTCGTGCCGGACAACGACTACCGGCGGTTCCTAAAAGAGCGCGTCGAAGGGCTGCAGGCGCGAGTTTCAGGCGGATCGATTGTCACTTCCGATGGCACGATCGTCGGAAGACACGAGGGTTTTCCGTTCTATACAATTGGACAGCGGCACGGACTCGGCCTTGCGCTGGGATACCCTGTCTACGTCACCGACATCGACCCCGACACGAACGTGATCACCGTCGGCCGTCGAGACGAATTGCTGCAGCAGACGCTGGAAGCAGGCCAGATCAACATGATCAAGTACGAGCGCCTCGACGAAGAGCGGCCCGTCGAGGCCAAGATTCGATACAACGACCCGGGCGCGCCCGGCCTCGGCTGGCAAGTGGATGAAGACACCCTCAAGGTCGCTTTTTCGAGACCACGCCGCGCGATAACACCCGGGCAGTCCGTCGTGCTCTACGAGAAGGAGGACGTGATCGGTGGTGGCTGGATCAACCACGTAGGGGAGCCTCGTGCCACCGAGGAGCCTGATTTCATCCAGCTGCAAACCATCTGATGCGCATTTCACTGCTCATACTCGCCCTATCCCTTATCGCATTTGCGTGCGCGTCATTCGACCGGTCCGCCAACGGAGACGTGATCGAAGCACGTGGAACCGTCCAATACGTTGACCTGGAGGGCGGATTCTACGGCATCGTCGGAGACGACGGTCAACGGTTCGATCCGACCAATCTCTCGGACGAATTCAAAGAGGACGGCCTGAGGGTACGATTCCGGGCTCGTACGAGGGATGACCTCATGAGCATCAGGATGTGGGGTACGCTCGTCGAGATCGTCTCCATCGAACGCCTCTAAC
>CAZMXY010000085.1:9500-15491 GCA_964570345.1 uncultured Rhodothermales bacterium
AAGGAGAAACGCGGAAAGACGGCCGGTCATTTTCGCGGCCAAGAGCAACTACTGCGATCACGAGGGGACCTGCGGCCCCGCGCTGCAAGTGTAGGCCCCTTGTAATTGTTGTGTTATCCGCACTTCATTTTTCATTCCCATTACACTTCGAGACGACAAATTCGTCGGCGTCCTGTACAATGCCGTGAGTCTCGATGGGGACGAGGGATGCGAACGTCACGTCGGGTCAAAAACCCAGGGTCCGGTGCTTCCGCAGCATTCTGTGCGTGAATGCCCGACAAGCAGTACGAAAATGAAGTCAGGAGGTGTCCAAATGACCTGGTACTCGATCGAGATGACGGCAGCAAGCGTAACCGACGGCGTCTACCATCGTCTTTGCAGAGAATTTCAGAAAGCCTTCATCGGAGCCGGCGCACCGCCCGAGCTCGCTCTGTTCGCGTGCCGAAAGTCCCGTCAGGAAAGGAGGCGACTGTATCTCTCGCCTGATGCCGCGGACTACGTGCCGGAACTGATGCGAGTCTACGACGCGCAGCCTTGCGGCGTACCTGATGCCGCGACGGTGACGCTCGTATACGGGGTACCCGGTGCGAGAACGCTTCTCTCGAATACCGACACGGTCGGAGCGCCGAAGCAGCGCGACGTGATGACGATCTATTCCATTTCGCAGGCCCGTCAGGCAGCCTCCGGCCGATAGTAACATTGTAATAACGGACGCTGAACTTCCGAAAGGATCGGTGTACTTTCATTAGTATGCACTTGACGGATTCGGTCGTATCCCCTTTTTAGCGCGTAGCGATCCACGCGCCGTCTAACTCAGAGCGACGCGTTCGTCGCAACGTATTCGATGGCTCTCGAAAAGCAGGGGACGCGAGGGTGCGCGCGAGCACTCTATCAATCTCCACGACGTTGGCCATCTGATGATTAACGCACCATATATTCTCGCGAGCGGGTCCCAATCCTTCCCACGCAGGATGACTTCTACCGATACCAAACTGAGACGGCTCCTTATCGTGGAAGACGATCCGGAGCTCAGCACAGGACTTCTACTCTATCTTGAATCGCAAGGCTTTGAGGTGACGCTGGTCAACGATGGAGACAAAGGCCTCCAACAGGCCGTATCGCTTCCCAGCTTCGACCTCATCGTCCTCGATGCAAAGCTTCCGGGAAGGAACGGCTTCGACATCTTACGCGAAGCGCGATCGCGTGGAGTGAGCACGCCCATCCTGATGCTCACCGGACTCGGAGGCCATGACGACAAAATGCGGGGTTTCGAGCTCGGCGCCGACGACTACCTGACGAAGCCCTTTTCCACGGAAGAGCTTCTCGCTCGGGTGCAGGCGATCCTTCGACGCACGCAGCAAGAGACGGAAGACGCCACGGGGATTTTCGACGTCGGCGGTCTTCGCGTCGACATGGGAGAGAAGAAGATCTCCCGAAACGACGAGCCGATCGCGCTGACCGATCTCGAATTTCGTCTCCTTCGCTACCTCCTCCTGCATCGCGGCCGTACGGCTACGCGCGAGCAGATCCTTCGTGACGTCTGGGGCCTTCCCAGTGACGTGGAAACGCGCACGATCGATCGTCACGTGAACGCCCTTCGCAAAATCATGGATGGCGAGGATGAGGACGACTGGCCGATCAAGAGCGTGTACGGAATCGGCTACAAGCTTGTCGGAGCGGAGCGCGTAGGGGAGCGGGCGTAGCCGTCCGACCCGTCACCGGAACCATCGAGCGAAGCGCCTGGGACGAATCCGACCCGGGCGCTGCCGTTTTCGTGCGATAGTAATTCCGATTTCGGCCGTCAATTCTTGAACCGATAGCCAAGGCCGTAAACCGTTTCGATGTGCTCCGGCTCGTTCGGGTCGGTTTCGATCTTCTTCCGAACGGAGGCGATGTGACGATCGACCGTTCGGGTGATGATCTCTTGCTCGATGCCCCAGACGTCGCGCAGTAGCTGTCGCCGCGTAACAGTCCGGCCGCGATTTTGGATCAAGTACCGCAAGATGTCGAACTCGAGCGCCGTGAAGCTTACGGGATCGTCGCCCCGCCGTGCCTCGTGCGTCGTAAAGTTGATTTCCACGTCTCCGATGCGATAGACGCTCATGGGCGCCTTGTCCGGCGGCTGCGTTCGATACAGGATGGCTTTGACGCGGGCCGCAAGCTCCTCGGCGTTGAAGGGCTTGGTCACGTAATCCTCGGCTCCGAGGCCGAAGCCCGTCAATATGTCTTCCTGCTCGCCTTTCGCCGTGAGCATGAGAACCGGGGCGGTGACCCCGATCTCCTGACTTTCTTCCAGGACCTCAAATCCGTTCTTTTTGGGAAGCATGATGTCGAGAAGAATGATGTCATATTCGTTCTCCCGAATCTTGCTCGTGGCCTGGTCGCCGTCGGTGGCGAGTGCGACGTCGTACCCCTTCAGTTCGAAGAAGTCCTGAAGGCCCATCCCAACGTCTTGATCATCTTCGACGATCAACATCTTGAAAGTCTGAGTGGTCGTGTTCATGCGTTCCGGATGACTTGTTGGTGTACGAAGCATAATCAAGGGATGATCGGGCGTGGGGCCCTTCCATTTAGCCGGGACCGTCTCTCCTAGATGTACGGTCGCCATTCGATGAGACGTGCTAATATAGGCAGGAACGGTGCATTAAAAAACGCCCGTCCCCGAGGGCGCCGACGAGAAGCTGCGCCGAGAAGCGCGCGGTCAAGGGCTTTCCGCACGGCCGTCGACTAGAGGCAGGCTCATCATGTTTGCGAACGCTCTGTAGGCGCCAGGATGAAATTCTTTCAACTGACGATACCACACCAGCGCGGTGTACAGGTACGTACCGTTGCCATAGTCGGCGATCAGAGTCGAACCCTCGAGGGGCGCCTCCTCTGGATCGTGAAGGCTGACGAGCTCATGATATCGATCGTCGTAATCTCGAGGAAAATACAATCCCCTTTCCTGGACCCAATCCGCCCACGTCTCCGGCCCCAGTTCGTTCGGTTCGCGAAACAGCGGATGCTCCGGCATCAAGACGCTGACGGGCGCGTCCTCAAGAGTGACTCGATCACGTCCGAGATGCAGTGGATACGGCGCGAAGTTTCCTGGATTGTTACTACTGGCGCCGAAAAGCTCATCGTTTCCGGTATTCCATTCGAAGGTCTTGTGGTAGTTGACCACCAGATGTCCGCCGCCGCGTACCCAGCCCAGCAACGTTTCGTTGTGCGAACGTAGGTCCTCGCGTACGAGATAGGCGCGAATGTCGATGACGATCGTGTGCAGATCGTCGAAACGTGCGTTTGCCAGGTCGAGCGAGTCGAGCATGCGGTGTCGGATGCCGAGCTCCGAGAGCGCTCGATCGAGCGTATTATCGTAGCTCTCGACCACACCGACGCGCAAATCGGATGGAACCTCCACGTCGAAGACACGAGCAGGCAAGAAACAATCCGCCGTCGCGGTTTTAAGGGTAGCGGGTTGGGCTAGGCCGGTGAGGGCGACGGTATACCTTCCGCTCTCGGAATGCGATGCCAGTCGGACGTCGACCGAATCCACGTGCGTTCGACCGGGCGATAGTTTGATGGTTCGCTGGTGCTGGTGGAGTACCGTTCGGTCCTCGTCGCGCGAGAGGGCCGTGGTCAAGTTCAACGATTCGATGGCTGGGTCGAACGAGTGTACGCTGAAGGCCACGGTATTCAGTCCGGGTCGAAGCCGCGCGACGTTCATGGCCGCCTCGATCAGCATCGCCGGCGCCACGCCTACGTTTAGGTAGCCGCCGGCCAAGAGCTCGTGGTCGCGCACGTCGTATACGGCGTATCCTACCGGGGGGTGATTCCGGAAGCGAGCGTACTGATAGATCCTCTCCGGCATCGTGGGCGTGAATCGGGCCGGAATCCGGAGCCGGACGGGCGACGGCGTGTCGGGCCGCACGACGAACGAAGTGTCTGCTACGCCGAAGAAGGTCAGGCGGACCGGTAGATCAGAGAATTGTGTGACGTCCCAATCGATCTCGATGAACTCGCCGGGTACGTACACGCTGTCAGAGACGCTGAGTGCCATTTCGGGCAGGGAAGGGATGCGACCCGAGTCGATCCAATAGGTTACGTCCGGTTCGGCCGACCGATTCGGCTCGAGGCCGAACGCCAGGTCGTCGGAATCCGGCGGCACGTCGCCGGACGAACGCACGAGACTGAAGTAGGTGTGCGTCCACTGGCTGATCCGTTCGGCGAATCGGTCCATCCCCTGAGAGGCGTGCTCGTACAGCGCGCGTCCGGCGATTTCCGCGTAGGTACGCTCTCGACGCCGATCCGCGGTGCCGACCGGTACGGCCGCTTCATGCTCCCCTTCGCTGCTCCAGAGACGGCGGAAAAGTCGCTTGGGTTGCCAGAGGTCGACCCCTCTCTCCTCGAGCTGCTCGGGATGATACGACGGATCGGCCGCCCACTCGAACGCATCGAAAGCGGCGAGACCTACAGCCTGGTGATGACCGTGTTGCCGGCCCGGTCCCACCGTCACGGTGTCGTGATTCGTAAAGAGGACGTCCGGCTTCAATTTTCGAATGAGATAGACGAGCCTGGACGTGACCTCGTCGCGGCCGCCCCATCTCTCGAACGTCTCGTCCGCGAATTTGGAGTATCCAAAATCCTTAAGATTGAGAAAGTAAACTTGCGTACCGAGATGGCGAGCGGCGCGCTCCGTTTCGCGCGTGCGGATCGCCCCCAACTCTTCGTAGAGCTCCGGTCCGATCTCGTTCTGTCCCCCTTCGCCCCGCGTGAAAATGACCGAATAAGCAATGGCGTCTTTTGCATGTCGATAGTAGGCGAGCGTCGTGCCGTCCTCGTCGTCCGGATGGGCGGCGAGATTCATTACGACGAGCGGTGCGGTATCAGGCTGGGCCGACGCGGATCGGTTGACGGCCGGAAGCAAGAGAAAGACGGCGAGCAGGGCGGCGACCAGGTCGACGACCTTGCGCCGCGCCGCACGGGTGACGTCATGAGCGCGAAATTCTTCAGTGTGACTCAAGGGGCAGGCGTCCACAGTTCGAGATGGATTGCACGTCGTAAGCGTTGCCTGCGACCGAATAATTGGGGATCGGGTTCCTGGCGTGCACGGTACAACGCGCGCGCTCCTCGACGTGCCGCGTGAGGCCACTGCACGTCTCACCATCGGCAGCGAGCGGGCGCGGCGTCGCAACGGCGGTCATTGAATCGAATCAGAACTATGTCGCTGCCCCTTCTGGGTGAGGTCGTGGCACTTTTCGTGGTCAGCGTGCTGATCGCCTACCTGTGCTATCGCATCCGCCTGGTACCCATCGCGGGATTCTTGATCGCGGGCGTACTAATCGGGCCCGGAGCGCTCGGACTCGTCGCCGACACCGACTTGATTTATAATCTCGCCGAGATCGGTGTCATCTTGCTGCTCTTCACGATCGGTGCCGAATTTAGCCTGGAGAAGTTGGCGCGCATCAAGCGGTTCGTCGTGCTTGGGGGGTCGCTGCAGGCGGTGATCATGGTCGTGGTCGTGACGCTCGTGCTGGTTGCCTTCGGCGTCGGATGGCGCGTCGGCGTCTTTACGAGCTTCCTCGTCGTACTCAGCAGTACCGTCATCGTGCTCAAGCTCTTTCAGGAGCGGGCGGAGATCGACACGCCGTCCGGACAGGTCTCGCTTGGACTGCTGATTTTCCAGGACCTTGCGATGGTGATGATGGTCTTGTTCGTTCCGGCGCTTGCGGGCGACAGGGGCACGTACGTGGACATCGTCCTGATTCTCGCCAAGGTGATCGTCATTTTGACCCTCGTGCTCGTTCTGGCGAGACGAGCCATTCCCTGGTTATTGGAGAAGATCGCACAGACGCGCCGGCAGGAGCTTTTTTTGCTCACGGTCGTGGCGATCTGTTTCGGCACGGCCTGGTTTACGAGTCTGTTCGGCATCAGCCTCGCACTCGGAGCGTTTTTGGCCGGCCTCGTCGTGAGCGAAAGCCGCTACAGCGGATACGCGCTGTCGGAAGTCCT
>CAZMXY010000086.1:0-15480 GCA_964570345.1 uncultured Rhodothermales bacterium
CTCGGACATACGACGGATGCCTACCCGTGAGTGCGACCTTCGCCCAGAACGACAGCCGATCCGGCATCTGACGCATTCCTCCATTCGGCATACCACCGCCCATGCCGCCCGTGCCCGGCGGCATCCCGACGCCGGCACCCCTGCCTGCTCTACCGCGCTCGCGAACAAGCTGCTGCATGGCGCGAGCATCCAGTTCGCGGGTACGCGGGGCTAACCGATTCGCTTCGGAGGCGCCGCCGACCTACCGGCTCGCTTGAGTTGATGTGTCGCCCGTATGACGTTGATCGAGCTGAAAAAGAAGCGTGCGCGCCCCTTCATGTCTCGGCCCGTGCTGCAGGGCTGTGTTCCAGGCCTCGCGGGCCGCCTCAATGCGCCCCGACGCCGCGAGAGCCACGCCCAGATTGAACCAGATATCGGGGTGCTTCTCGTTTCTGCCGAGCAGGCGTCGATAGCGTTCTATCGCCTGCGCCACGTCTCCGTTGAGCAGGGCTCCGACGGCGAGTCGCTGCTCGGATGCCAGCATCGAATCCGTCATGCTGTGCACCATGTATCGAGGCGCAAGGAGCAGCGACATTCGGGCTGCCTCCCCAGACTCCGATTCACGCCCTGCCCGGTTCAGTGCGTCCGCCAGCTTGACCCAGAGCATAAACTGATCGGGGTTGCTGCGGGCGAGATTCTGCCAATATGTGATCTCCAGCAGGGAATCCTGCAGACGCTCCGCCTGACCGAAATAATACTGTGCCTCGTCTGGCCGACCCATGAGTGCGTACGCGCGGCCAAGACTGTGATTCGCCCAGTAGTTCCACGGTTGCGCCGCTACGACGCCACGTAAGTGCTGCTCGGCTTCTTCAACGTCACCGGTAAGGACGAGCAGTGAGCCGAGCGCAAACCGATAGTTCAAGTTGGTCGGTTCGAGTGCGAGTCCCTTCCGTGACGCCGTCACGGCCTCTTCCAACCTGCCTTCGCTTTTGTACAGCTGCCCGAAATGCATATATGCGGAGGCGTACGATCCGTCAAGCGCAATGGCGTGTTCGTACGCGAATCGTGCACTATCGGGTTGGTGCATCCTTTCGTAGGTACTGCCGATGGCCACCCATACTCTGGCTGTCGGATGTATCGCCAACTCTCTCCCATAGCGCTCCAGCGCACGATCGAAAGCGCGCTCTCGAAAGGCGGCATTCCCCAGATTTAACCAGGCGCCTTCGTACTCAGGGTCACGTTCCAGCACTTGGCGATAGGCATCTTCGGCCAGATCCGGCCGCTGCATATCGGTGAATATGCGGGCACGCAAGAAGTGGAGATCCGGGAGGTCGGGTGATTTGTACAGGGCGCTATCCGTGAGGTTGAGAGCCGCGTTGAGTGTACCCTGTTCGAATGCCTGCTGCGCCTGGACAAGCCAGCCGGCAACCTGCGAATCTGCATCAAGCGACATGCCGGAATGCCGCAAATCGTTATCCGAACGCGACGTGCATCCGGCGACGACGACGAACAGGATCGCTACCAGTAATGGAGTGCGGATCTTCATCTTACACAAAAGCGGTTCACACATGCAGCGGGGTCGTCGTTCTGAAGGGGCATCCTCACCACGGAGCCGAGCCGGGATTGGATCAGTCGAGCCGTGCCAGGTAGGCCTTCGCCGCCTCATTGTCCGGCTCATGTCTTAACGCGCGCTTCCAGGCCCGCCGCGCATGTTCCGTCTCGCCGGCGAGCGCGTGTACGACGCCGAGATTCACCCATACGTCGACGAATGTCGAGTCCTGCGAGAGGACGCGCCGGTACCAGTCGATGGCCGCGGCTGTATCGTGCTCGACCAAGTGAAGGTTGGCGATGTTGTTCTGCACCTCGAGATTCGACGGATCCAGATGGTACGACATCTTATATGCCCGCATTGCTGCTTCTCGTCGGCCCGCCAGCCTGAGAGCTGATCCGAGCGCGGCGTGCGCGAGCGGATCTGTCGGCACTGCCTGAACCGTATTGAGATGCTGTACAACCTTGGCATCAACGGCACGCAACCGTTCAGCTCGCTCGAGCATTGCCTCGCCCTGCTCCTGCCGTCCTGTATGAAGCAAGGCCTGGCCAAGGTTGTAATGCGACGCATGATGCCACGGCCTTGCCTCGGCTACAGCGAGCAGGTGCTCAATGGCATCTTCGCTCCGACCCATTCTCACGAGGTACGAACCCACAAGGTAGCGATAGTCCACATTGTCCTGACTCAGCTCCAGGGCACGCCGGGCGTGGGAGAGTGCGAGATCGAATTCTCCCTCATCCTCATATAGTAAGGCAAGGCTGAAATGGGCGGAAGCGTACGTCGTGTCGATGGTAAGTGCGCGTTCGAAAGCGTACCTCGCGCTGTCGACGTGCCCGAGCTCGACGTAGGAGCGTCCAACGCCCCGCCACGGCAAGGGCGCCGGATTCGCGGCCAGCTCCCTGCGATAATAGGAGATAGCCTTGTTATACTGCTGCTGCCGGAAGGCGTTGTTGGCCCGATTGTGCCACAGCCCCGGGTACTCGGGCTGCAGTTCGATGACCGTTCGGTAGGCTGAGTCCGCAGCCGCAAAATTGCCCAGGTCGGCGTACGTTCGCCCTCGCACGAAGTACACGTCCGGCGAGTCGGGCGATCTGAGTGCCGCGCTATCGGCATAGGCAAATGCCAGGGCGAATTCATTCGCCTGGCGTGCCTCCGTCCCTTTCATCAGATAATATTCGACAACGGGGTCCTGAGGCGGCGTACGCGCTTTCTCATCGCCGCATCCGAGTATCACGAGGCCCGCCAGCAGGAAGACCGAGAGCCGGGATAAGGAGCGGCGGATGCAATATGGTTCGTAAGTACGATTTCGCATTGCTCGAGATCAAGCTGAGTCGTTCAGCGCCCGGCAAGTAAGCCGTCGCCTTCACGCGAACGGATTCTGAGCAGAGCTTCGCCTTCGACGAGGCCATACTCGCGGCTCATCGGAATATCGATGAATCGGTCGATGCGACCGCTCGGCCAGCGTACGATGAGAGAATCGACGCGTTCGGCGTGGCCCGACCCGAACGTCACCGTCTTTTCGGACTGGGACATAAAGCTGGATCCGGTTCGCACGCGCCGCTCCATTCGCACGCCGTCGACGAAAGCCGACATCTGCGCACCGAGAGCATCCCGATTCCCCTCGCGTCCCTCGAGGTGCACACGCAGATAACGCGCGCCCTCGTCAAGATCGTTCCGCCAGAGATGTACCGGGCCACCGTTCTCCGTTATCAAGATATCAAGATCGCCGTCCCGATCATAGTCCCCATAGGCGGCGCCCCTCGCCACGAGCGGCTGGCGGAAGGCCGCGCCGGCTTCCTTTCCCAGATCGACGAAAATTCCGTTCCCGTCGTTTATGAAGAGATGGGGCGGTTCTCGATAGGTGACACCTTCCTGCGTCTCCTCGATTTCCGGCTGCACGTGCCCGTTCGCCGCGAACAGATCCAGATCGCCGTCCAGATCGGCGTCGAACAGAAAGAGTCCGAACGTGAGGGTCAGTAGTGAGGGACGTCCGATCTTGGAAACGGCGGCCCGGTCGATGAAGAGGCCGTCAGCGGCGTGCCGGTAGACGCCGATCATCTCCTTAGAGAAGTTGCCCACGAACATCGTCTCCTCGCCCGTCGTGTCCACCACGCCAGTGTCGATCCCCATTCCGGCGCGCGCACTGCCGTTCTCGTCGTATGCGAGACCGCTCACGGCGCCCCTTTCGGTAAAGGTCCCATCTCCGTTGTTCGCGTAGAGTAGATCCTGCTTCGTGTCGCTCGCGACGACGAGATCGGGCCAGCCGTCGCGGTTAAAGTCGAATTCAGAGACACCGAGCATCTTGCCCGGACCGTCCGCAAAACCGGCTTCGTCGGTGCGATCCGAAAACGTACCGTCGCCGTTGTTTCGATAGAATCTACTCGGGATGCCGGTGTAGTGCTCGGGCGTGCAATAGCTTCGTATGGAGCCTTTTATCGTGCAGACGAGATCGGTTTCGGGTGACCATTCGACGTAGGAGCCCACATACAGATCTAATGAGCCGTCGCGGTCGGCGTCGAAGAAGATCGCCGATGTGCTCCAGACAGCCCCTCCACTCACGCCGGCTATTTCACCAACCTCCGTAAAGACGCCGCCGTCATTGCGAAAGAGCATGTCTTCATACAGCGTCGTAAAGAAGAAGTCTTCATCGCCGTCGTTGTCGTAGTCTGCGGCGACGACTCCGAAGCCATAGGCCTGAATGTCGCCGAGACCGGCCTCGACCGTGACGTCCGTAAAGGTGCCGTCGTGATTATTCCGGTAGAGCCAGAGTGCTCGCACCGGTTCGCGATCGCCGGATGGCCAGGTGCCGCCGCCTACCAGAAGGATGTCGAGCCATCCGTCGCCGTCGTAGTCCACAAAGCCGCCACCGGATCCCATAGCCTCCGGAAACCACTTGGTCCCGTACGCGCCGTTTTCGTGGCGAAATGCACTGAGGCCCGCCTCGGCGGTGACGTCATGGAAGGAGAGCGTCGTAGAAGCCGACTCGGACCGCGCCTCCGCCTCCTCGACCGTCTCGGCGCCGTGACATCCCGTCAGAACTCCAGCCAGCAGCGCGCCACCCAGTAAGCGAAACAACGCCAGAGAGCGTCCGAACGGCGGCCGGCTAACCAGCGCCTTTCGTCCGGCGACGTTACCGTTTGCATGTCTCGCTTCTCCCACAGTGGCATTCGATCACATTGCTTCAGCGAATGGCAGAGAGGCGATCCAGGTTGGTTTTCGCCTCCGGATGATCCGGCACCTCTTCGAGCACGCGCTTCCATGCTTTCTCCGCCTCCACGTAGCGTCCGCTGATCGCGTAGGCAACCCCGAGATTCAGCCAGCCTTCCGTAAAAGTCGAGTCGAATTCGACGAGTCCTCGAAAGCGTCGGATGGCTTCCAGTGTATCACCGCGGATCATCGTCAGATTGGCCGCATCGTTATGATACGCCAGATTCATGGGTTCGAGATAGATGGCCTTGTTAAAGGCATCCTCCGCCTCGTCGTAGCGCCCGGTATGCACAAGCAGCTCGGCCAGCTCAATCCATTTCTGCGGGACGCTCGGATCCTGCTGGACGTCGAGGCGCGCCTGCTCAACTCTCGTTTGCAACTGCTGCATCTCTTCGGCACGTGCGAGGTAATACTCGGCCTCCTCTTGCTGGCCCGTCAGCAGCAGTGCGCGGCCCAGATTATTGAGTGCCGGATGATACCACGGGCGCTTCGCGACGGACGCTTCGAGGTACGGTCTGGCCTCCGCAGGCTGCCCGTTTTGCAGTAGAAGCGCTCCCAACAGGTACTGGTTGTCCGGACTCGACGAGTTGGCCGCGTACGCCCGCCGCGCGTGGTTCAGTGCCTCGTCAATCTCACCGTCCACCTCGTACAACCGACCGAGCTCGTAGTACGCGTCAGCAAACGTGCTGTCTGCATCAAGCGCCTGTCGGAAGACGTCGTACGCACGATCCACCTCACCCAGCCGGTTGTAGGCACGCCCCATCTGAAGTCGCGTGGCCGCCAGTGCTGTGAGATCGGCAGCATGCGAAGGCTTCTCCAAAATCCGCAGTAGCACTTCTTCCTCTCTCTCGAAGTCTTCTACCGCCGAACGGTATTGCCGCTCGCGAAAATCGATATTCCCCAGCTCGTACCATGCCCCGGGGTAGGAAGGATCGAGCGCGAGCACGGACTCAAAAGAGGCCCGTGCCTCCGAGAGACGATTCAGCATGACGTAGGCACGGCCGCGCCAGAATGGGATTTCTGCCAGCTCGGGAGCGTGTCGTGCTGCACTGTCGAGTCCGGCCAGCACCGTCCTGTAGTCGCCGGCTCCCCATGCCTGATTGACTTCCTGCAAGAAAGCGTCGGCCTTCGGATTCAGAGACTCCCATTGCGAGATCGACGGTCCGGTTTCACCCTGCTCTGCTTCGGTTCCACAGCCTGCCCCCGACAGGATGCCGACAAGAAGTACAACCGACGAAAGAAGCGTCGTCTTGGGCATGTAACCGATACTTCTATTGAACTGCGTCATCCGCAACCGTCTGGGACGCGGCAGATAGGCGCTCGTACGTGTCCTCGCCTTCTACCACGCGAATTTCCTGTCGCGCTTCGACGTTCGCAAATCGATCTACCCGGCCACTTGGCCACCTTACGGTAAGAGTGTCCACCTGCTCGGCCACACCGAGTCCGAACGTGGCGGCCTTCTCCGATTGCGACAGATAGCTGGATCCTGTTCGGACGCGCCGGCGCATCCTCCAGTCTCCGACGGTTACGTCAACCTGCGCCCCGAGGCCGTCTCGATTGCTGTCACGGCCTTGCAGGTGCACGCGTAGAGATCGCCCGTCGTGCACTTCGTTGCGCCAGAGTTGCGCGTGACCGCCATTCTCGATGACGAGAATGTCGAGATCGCCGTCACGATCGTAGTCGGCGTAGGCGGCGCCGCGCGCGAGAAGTGCCTTCGCGAGAGCGTTTTCTGCCGACGGCGTCGACGCGACGAATTCGCCATCCCCCTGGTTCAAGAAGAGTTGAGCCTCTTGCCTGTAGGCAACGCCGCCCTCCGCTTCGCTGTCCTCCCGAATATTTCCATTGGCGGCGAATAGGTCGAGATCGCCGTCGAGATCGACATCGAAGAGGAAGAGGCCGAACGTGACCTTGCGCAAGCTCGGACGCCCAATCTTTGAGGTGGCTGCGCGGTCGAGAAAGGCGCCGTTGGCCTCGTGCCGAAAGACGCCGATCATCTCATTCGAAAAATTCCCCACGAAAATGCTCTCCTCCCCGCCTGAGTCCACAACGCCTGCATCAACGCCCATTCCGCCGGTTGCTCCTCCATCTTTGTCGAACGCGATGCCGCTGACTACCCCGATCTCGGCAAAGCTGCCGTCTCCCATGTTCTGGAAAAGCAGATCGCGCTGCGTGTCGTTGGCGACGATGAGGTCCGGCCAGCCGTCGCGGTTGTAATCGAACTCGGCCACGCCCAACGTCTTGCCCGGTACATTCGTAAAACCGGCCCCCTTCGTCATCTCCGTGAAGGTGCCGTCACCTCGATTGCGATAGAAGTTACCGGGGAGACCTGTATAGAGGGTAGGCTGGCAGTATGATTTGGTCTCGCCGTCGACCGTACAAAAAATGTCCTGCTCGGACGACCAGACAACATAGTTGCCGACGTAGACATCGAGCCAGCCGTCCCTGTCGGCGTCAAAGAAGATGGCAGATGTGCTCCAGACCGGTTCCCCTGCCAGGCCGGTTTCCCGGCCCACTTCTACAAAGCGCCCGTCGTCATTGCGAAAAAGCAGGTTCTCCGAGAGGGTTGTGACAAAGAAGTCTTCATCGCCATCGTTGTCGTAATCGGCGGCGGTGACTCCAAAACCGTAGGCGCTAATCCGACCGAGTCCAACCTCTTCCGTCACGTCCGTAAAGGAGCCGTCTTGGTTGTTCCGATAAAGCCAGAGGGCACGAACCGGCTTCTGCCCGTGTTCGGGCCAGGTGCCGCCGCCGACGAGTAGGATATCGAGCCAATCGTCACCGTTATAGTCAATGAAGCCGCCCGCGCCGCCCATCGTCTCCGGAAACCATTTCGCTCCGAATGCACCCGTCCGGTGAATGAAGTCGCCGAGTCCGGCCTCGACGGTGACATCGACAAAGCGCATCTCACCCGGACGTTCCGATGTATCCGATACTCCCGACGCTTCGCTTCCGCAGCCGGTATCCAGGACCGGCAGCACGATCAGCAGGACTAACGCGTACTTTCTCTCACAGCACACCGTTCACTCCTCACCTATAACTAAGATAGAAATACGCGATGCAAGGAAGGGATTGAACGCCATTGCAGGGCGGCAGACCTGCACGGTGGGTCGGCACCGGCCATTTGGTGCACCTGTGTAGTGCCGATGGTGCACTTTGTAAGTGCCGAAGGTGCACCTGTGTAGTGCCAACAGACGCGTCTACTGTGGTCCGGCAGAGGCGTTCCGGATTGCACCGGAAACACGACGGCGCCGCAGACCTCCATGGCCATCGCCTTCTGCGCATGGCCCGTGTGCTTGCGGCGGCGCCATGATGCGTACAAGAACTACTGAAGAACCGGCCGTCTCAGAAGCCAAACTGCATTGAGATCCGGTGGACGTCGCCGAGAAGCCCGAAATTGGTATAGGCATAATCGGCACCGAGTGCGATGCCTGAGAGCCCGGTGTTGATGCCGGCACCCAGGCTTATCCCCTGCTCATCCGTCGGAAAGATATAGCCGGCCCGGATGTTCAAGATTTCCATGAAGCTGTATTCCGCACCGAAGTTGATTGCTTCATAGAAATCGCGCGGACGGTACGCGTCGACGGCGAGTACGAGAGAATGCATTGTCTGGTCGGCCGCTAGCAGATCGGTCATATCCATCGACAATCCGATGGTCAGAAGGAGCGGAAGCTCAAAATTCTCCTCGTGAAAGGTGACCTCCCTTGAGAAGTTGCGCGCCGTCATGGCAAACTTCAAGCTTTTGAAGCCCGTATCGTAAAGCACACCGATGTCGAAGGCGACCGCGCTCTCTTTATTCCCCTGCCACACGCCGGAGCTGCCGTTTCCGACCACTGCAAGCGCCTCGCCTAGATCCTGGATCGCGTATTTGATGTTGCCGCCCACTGCGAAGCGATCGCTCAAGGATTTCGCATAGCCGACTCCGACCATTAGCGCATTGGGGCTGAACAGGCCATAATCCTCATATCCCTTCTCGTTGTCTACTCGAATGGTGCCTTCGAGATCACCGTAGTCGACGTTTATGAAGGACAGCCCGAAGACTCCATAGCGGCCCTGGGCCGGCGAAACGGCGACGCTTGCGGCGTTGTAGTTGATGTCGGCGAAGAACTGCGTGATGCCTACTTCGGCATTCGCAAAGCCGGTGAGGTACGCCATAGTGGCAGGATTGTAGAACATGGCCGCGGCGCCGGCCTCCATTGCGGTCATGGCGTCGCCCATAGCCGCGGCCCGTGCGCTCACCGACGTGCGCAGGAATTTGAAGCCGGTCTGAGCACGCTTGGTCGTGTTCTCTTCGACGGCTTCTAATCCGCCTTCGTCCTCGTCCTGTGCAGTAGCTGCCGGAACGTGGGCGCAAAGAATCAGAAGAGTGAGCACCGCCATGCTCAGCTTGAGATTCATGCCGGAGAACCGGAGGTTCACGCCGCGAAACCATAGGTCCACGCCGGTAGATGTTCGATCCATTTTCTGAATACCCTGTCTGTGGTCGCGAAGGCGCATTGAGTGTGCTCCGACGCCAGGCAGCTTCGACTACTCCAAAGCGGTAGAGGCAGCCGGCGACGTCGTTGGTCGCGTTAGCGGATGATCACGAACTTCTTCAAAACCGTCTCACCGGCATCGTCGTCGGTGATCGCAGCAACGTAAAGTCCGGAAACGACCAGTTGCTGTGATTCCGTCTGCAGATCCCAGAATACGTCACCTGAAAGATCGTCGTGCTTGATCGTCCTGACGAGCTCGCCGATTTCCGAATAGATCCGGATAGTTGCTCTTCCGGGAATATCCAGGAACGCCAGCGTGTTCTTCGCCCCACTGAAGTGAAGATCGGCCGACGCTCCCAGGTGGAAAGGATTCGGAACGACACGAGCGTCGGAGAGGGTCTGTCCCGGCTGTCGTTTGAGTGAGGCCGGCTGGTACGTCTGCGCGTAGTATCGACTGCTCGCCAGCTCTCTGCCGCCCACATCGTCGATGGCCTGGAGATAGTAGTAGTAGCTCAATCCCCGCGTAACGTCACTGTCGGCGTAGCTTGTTTCACTCCCATCCAGCCGCGCGATTCGCCTATATACGTGGCGATTGGTTTCGTAAACTTTGTCGGCCGGACTGCCGCCGTCGATCGGCAAGCCGTCAAAACGGCTCTGCGCGCGCCAGAGCTCCCATGCTTTTGGAGTCCCGCCATAGGGTTCCCACGTGACGGTAATCTGGCCCGACTCGGAGTTGACGTTAAACTCTCTAGGCGGCAGCGGCGGACTGGGCACGCTGTTATAGCCGGACTCGAAGTTCGCCTTGGCTCTTTCGAAGATCTGGAAGAGGGAATCGCGCGCTGTATAAACCCAGAGGTTTTTCGTCAGGCTTTCCGTATCCGGATCGATCACGCCGTCTCCATTCGCGTCATACCCGAGCGGGACGGTGTCATCGCCCTTGGCGTGCACCATGTATTGACGGCCGATCTCGAATTCCGCTTCCCAACTCAGGCCCGCGATCGCCTCGCCGATCACCAGCTTCACACTCTCATCCGGGCCCAACGTGTACGGCCCGTACGCTTCCGTGAAGGCGAAGCCGTCCTCGCCCTGTCCGAGCGTCGGGTCCGATCGGTGGTTGGCGAAATCCGCGACGGTGAACGTAGTCGGGCTTCCGTCGGACAAGATAGGTGCAAGCACGCGATCAGCGTGATGCGGGTATTCGCGCGTCGTACCCCCAACGTTGGCAGGATCCGACAACAGATCCGCACCGGACATGAAAGTGTACTCGATCTGGTTACCCGCTTCATCGAGATGATCGTTCACGTGCGTCGTCTCGTGTCCGGTCCACTGCATTCGCCAGACCCTCGGCTGCATCTCCTCTTCCGGGTGATTGATATGGGAAGCATTCGTCCGCTGCGATAGCGGAACGGAGGAGTCGTACGCTCTGTCGTCCGCGTGGAGATAGATTTTGCCCTTGAAATGATTAGCTCCCAGGCGTCCTAGAGAGTCGGCACGAGGAACCAACCAGTCGTGTCCATTCCAGACCGGCCCACCTACCGTGGTCTGATAGTTGCCGATATCCTGTCGGCCGCGCGTCTGCCCCGTGTGACCGAGCCACGAATACTGAGCGCGAAAGTCGACGTCATAGTCTTCATGCCCGTCCCCGACGGCATCGTTCATCTGAAATTTGCCCCAGCCCTGTGCGTCGCCCTGAATCCAGCCCGCACTGCGATTGGTGGCATAGCGGTTCTGAAAGAAAAAGTACACACCTTCGAGCGTCTGATCGGGCAGCTCGATCTCCTCGTCGTCGTTGGTGTTGCCTGTATTCGTGAACGTGTACTCCGTGATGTGGTAATCGTCGTGATCGGGATGGCTCCAGGCAAGCACGCGTCGATCCACCGTGATTCCGAGAATGGTGTTCACGCGTGACTCGATGACTCGCTCGGCGGGGAGCCCCGGGTCGGCCTCGCGGTCGTTCTGGGCTATCGGGCGCAGAAACGACTCGAGTCCGTCGACCCTGGTCACGGGGGGTTCGAACTGGCTCATCATCGAGAAACTGACAGGGAAGACCTCTCCAACACCGGTCACGCGCGGGCCGACGTGGGCGACCTTGTATCTCCAGTTCTTGCCTTCCTCGTCCACAAAATCCGTGGCGCCGATCCAGGTGGCGTATCCGCGGACATTTCCATGCTCGGCCCGAATCCCCGGCCAATGGAGATTGTGGCCGCGGTAATCCTCGCTGTGCGGCATGCCGGCCTGGGTGTAGTACATATGCATGTCACCGATGGCCATCCACTTAACCAGGAACTG
The DNA here is from genome assembly GCA_964570345.1 of uncultured Rhodothermales bacterium. GTDB lineage: Bacteria > Bacteroidota > Rhodothermia > Rhodothermales > VXPQ01 > CAZMXY01. The sequence goes on from CAZMXY010000086.1 coordinate 11,497, forward strand.
TGCCTTTGCCTCTTCAAAACTAAAGAGCATGAGCGCTGTTGTGAGAAGAACCAGGGCGCCCGGTCTGATGGTTGCGTGGTACCTGTGGGGCATGATTTCGTCGTTTCGTGTCATGATCTGAACAGGTTCGCCGTCAAGCTCGCGGCCCCTGCAAGGCCGGTTGCCCGATGTAGGAAGGGCGATCATCAGCCGTAGAAAGCGGGAGCATTTCGCGAGCTTACTAGAAGGTGAGCCGAAGGCCGAAGAACACGTCACGTGGATTGAAGATGCGACGCCACTGCACGGCCGGCATGTCGAGATAGGCCTTATCGTCGAGCACTTCTTCAACCCTCGAGGGATCGGCCGTCTCGAAATCTTGGGTGTTGGGGTTCCAAACGTACCACGACACGTTCTCAGCTTCGTCTCGCACGGCGTAGAGCGGACCGTAGCGGTTTCCGGTGCGAACCTCTCCAGTTTCTGGAAGCGACCCGACGATGATGGGCACGAATTCGACGTCATCTTTGCGATAATCACCCGGCCTGTCGTTACCCCAGAGAATGTTGGTCGGAGCATCGGAGGATAACTTGCCGGTGCGATCGTGGAAGAACTCCTTCGGCAGATGGAGGGACCGGAAGTAGCGGTCTTCGTTGAAGTCGCCGCCCCAGGCGGTCCATCGATTGAGGCGCTTGATGTTGAGGACGTTGGAGACGTCGATGAAAAACTGCGCCTGTCCGACTCTGGTTGCGAAGGCCTTGCTCAGGCGCATGTCGAGGTTGTAGTAGTTGCGCCATTTCATATTATCGCGGATCCCCTCGATCGTCGCTCCCTGTCCACCGGCCCAGGTAAACCGATATCCGGAGCGCCAGTCACCAAGGAAACTGATCCTCCAGTTTCCGAGCGGCCGCGCGCCCGCGACGGTGGGCCCGAAGTCCGTCGGAGAAAGGAATTCGACGTCGAACCGGGCAAACGGCTCGGGGACCGGTCGAAACTGACCGTTGCGGTGCTGCTCTTCGCTTAAACGCTGCGTTACTTGGTTCTCGAAGCGGAACGGATAGCCAAAGTCACCTTCCTTGCGCACGAGATACGTATAGTTCACGAAACCACGAACGAATCTGCCGCGATTCTTCGTTAACGTGATCTCGAAGCCTCGGACGTCTTCATAATTAAAGGGGTAGCGAACGCCGAGGCGCACCTGCTCGTCCGCACTCGTGAATTCGACGTACCGCTCCTCGTTACTCACGTCCTTGTAGTATCCACCGAGGCGGAGCAGGAACTGATCGAAGAGGTTCTGCTCGTATCCCAGCTCGTAGGCGACCGTCTTGGGCATCGGGTGATTCGGATTGCCGAGCTCGCGGATTTCGCCGCGGTCCGTCACGCGGACCTGGTAGAGCCAGCGCGGGTCGAGTGTCTGCCGCATGTGGCCATAGTTGAAGAAGAGCTTGCTGTTGTCCGTGATCGGGAACGAAACGCCCAGACGCGGACTCAGTGTGAGCAGGCGCTCCGTCGACTCGGTCTCGAACTCATCGAGAATTTCCTGTCCTCCACCGGCCAGGCGGAGGTCATGCGGGCTGTAGTCGTACCACTCTCCTCCCGCGTGGAAATAGTCCAGTCGCAGGCCTATGTTGGCGACCATGCCTCTAAACTCGAGCTTGGTTTGCCCGTACGCGGCCCCTTTCTCAGGCGTTCGCGTCCAGCGGAATTTCGGATTCTCATGGTGTGGGTGATACGGGTCATAGAGGCCGTGGTTGACATCGTAATCACTCAGCGTGTACGACAGCCCCGTCTTTATCTGCATGAAGCGGTTCAGCTGGCTCGTCACATCGAATGACCCGGTCCAGACTGCCGTACTCGACGTGTCGCGTCCGGGATTGAAGCCGCGGCGCCATCGGTCTCCGATCGGCGTGTTGATACCGTGCTCCGGGTCGAAACCAAGCGGACCGGCGTCTAGGCCGTAGCCGTTCGCCCGGGCCTCCTCAAAACCGGCGTCTCCCTCGGTGTAGACTTCTCCCTGATAGACGTACGCGACGATCTCATCCGTGTCGAGGATCACACCCGGGCGGGTGAGATAGTCCGTGTAGCTCCGCTGGAAGCGCACTTCGTAAAACGTCTTGGCATTCAGCGTGTGCGTAAACTCCGCACCTACCATGTTTCGGCTGATGTCCATCAGCATGAGGTTGCCGAAAGCCTTGTAGCTGCCTTCGTTCATGTGGTTGGCGAAGTACCAGTTGTCTCCCTGCCAGGGATAGACCGGATTGCGGCCGCGCAGCATGATGGGATTGCCCTGGGCACTCGGATTTACACCCACGTCCCTGGCGAGCATTCCCGTCAGTGTCAGCTTCATGCCGGGCCGTAAGTCGGAGATGAGCCGGAACTGACCGGTGCGACCGACGAAGGCATCGCGTTCGGCGGGCACGGCGTAGGCTTCCTGTTGCTGCCGGTAGGACCCGAGAAAACGAAGATCTCCGAGGGGTCGGCTGATGCCGGGAATCGGCCCACCTACGGTCAAGTCGACATCATAATCCGGCGCCTCTACTTCGGCCGTCCGCCTCGTGCGATACTTGTAGATCGCCATCAGATCCTCGGCCGTCAGATCGTCGTCTTCGGGATCGTCATTCGCCAGATTTTTCTCGATCTGCGCTTTGTAGCCCTCGAAGGTGTTGTCGTAGTTCTGCCACTCCCACCGGTCGAGGACGTTCTTAATCCCATAGAAAGCCAGCGAATCGGGGATTCCGTCTCCGGTCACATCGCCCATATCCAGAAACTGCCGGTTCGAGTAGGACATCGGGTCATCCGGATTTCCGAAGAACTTGCGCGACGGCGAACTGTAGCGGATCATCGCATCCGCCGTGTAGCGGCTCCGCGGGCTGTCCTTCGTCACGACGTTGACCAGACCGGAGCGCAGATCTCCATACTCGGCACTGAAGCCCCCCGTCTGCACCTGAACCTCGGAAATAGACGTGAAGCTGATATTCGTGAAGGGAGTCTGATCGCGGCCTGCCGGCGTCGCCATGCCGTCGACATAAAAGCCGACTTCGTCCAGCGTGCCTCCGCGGATTCGCATGCCCGGCTCAATGCCCGCCTGAAGATCGATCACCTCGCTAACGCCGGCGACCGGCATGTTTTCGATCTCCTCCGCGTTGAAGTTGGACACGTTCGCGGAAACGTCGCGCTGCACAATGGGACGTTCGGCCAGCACCGTCACTTCCTGGAGCCCGACGGCCTCTTCTCGCAGCTCAAAGTTTACCTCCGTCGTCAGATCGATATTGACGCGCACGTCCGTAACCGTCTGCAGAGTGAATCCAATAAAAGAAGCCTGGACGTTGTATTGGCCGGGACGAACGTTAATGATGGTGTAGTAGCCCTCCATATCAGTTATAGCGCCCTGAGTCGTTCCTTCGAGAACGACATTGACACTCGGCAGTGGATCGCCTGTACCGGCATCGATCACCTGACCGGTGATCTTACCCGTCTGTCCAAATGCAGCCGATGAAGGCCAGAGAAGTCCGAGAATGACGAATAGTAGCCCGATCCGACTCATGGTTCTCGAGATCTTGTGCGCGTATCGTTTTGGATTGCCTTTAGGCGTGCCTGGGTGAGCAGACCTGACCCTATAGAGCTGAAGATTCCCCCGCTGCATGACGATGATGCGGAAAAGCTGGGTGCAGGTACTTCCAAACACGTGAGCCTCCACCACGTGTCTCAGAGCTTATTTACAGAACGATCATACAAACTTCAACTTCCTTCAAAATTCCTAATTTGTGTCCATCCTGTAACGACCTCGAGTGCATAGCACCGTCTTCCCCCCACGGCCATCATGGACACGTTCAGAATTTCCAACAGTGTAACCGCCATCCCGCCCGCAGAGCACATCCGTTGAGCGCCTAGATGTAGAAGAGGCGCGCCATGGAAGTGAAGACGGCCTCTCTGACAGAGGAAGAAACCCGCCGGATGTCAGCGGGTCGGTCCGGCCACTGCGTGGCCTCGCGCTGCTCGGACATGAACGCG
>CAZMXY010000087.1:0-15305 GCA_964570345.1 uncultured Rhodothermales bacterium
CCGTAAGTCAATGCCCGATGTCGGGTCAGCACCTACAAACAACCCGCTGTACAATCTGTCTATATTTTAACAGTCACCATAGTTCTTCTTCATGACTGTGTCAAGGCATTTTGGGAGCATCCTGGCTGGATTTTAGTGTGGAGTAACAATCACGTTACACCCGATGAGGCAGTCATCCTCCGCATTTCAAGACGGCGGTCAAACGACGCCCCTGTTCCCCTCATTCCGGCGAACCAATTGCCCCTTAACCCGCCGGACCCATTGCCCCACTCCGCCGAGCCTTACTGCCCTCCTTCCGCGGAAATAGCTCTGGGAATTGACAGAGCGTGACGGTCACCGTCCGAACCGGAGATGATTACCTTTTTCACGCCGGGTGGAACCCACAGCACGCGCGACGACTGGGAGAGATAGGTCGAACCGTAGTAAAATTCGTCTCTTCGCGTCGATCCGTCGTGGAAGGTCAGGAGCGCGTGGCGGTCGAGCCCTCGTAGCGGCACGGCACGCCCGGGTCGCTGGGTGCTGCTGAAAGCCAGGAGAGGACCGTTGTTCTGGGCCGCCAGCAACAGGGAGGTCCCGTGCCCGGTCGCGACTTCGGCCAGGCCCCTGGCGTCGCCGTCGACGAAGAAGCCGCTCGTCGTATAATTGACGTATGTGAAGCGTCCCGCACCGTCGCCTAGCAGGAAGGCGCCGACGAATGCGTCGGCGCGCCCGGTCTCGACGTCGGACGCGTAGAAGTTTCCGACCATGAGCAGGTCCAGGTGTCCGTCGCCGTCGTAATCGCCGGCGTGCATGCCGAAGACGGGAGCAAACTGCGCGTGGATAGGCAGCGCCCGGATCTCGAACGTGCCATCTCCCCGATTTTCCAGATAGCTGGTTTCGAACCGGACGGCCTCTGCTACGTAGGCGCCCTCCAGTTCGCGTCGGGTGAAAAGCGCGTCGAACGAAGCGTCGGCATAGGCCTGGTAGTTCGGGAAGCGCCGAATCATGCCGGTAATCTGCGCGGTTATTTCGTCGCGTCCGTGTGCCGGGTAGCGCGTTCCCTGAAGGTAGTGCGAGAGTACGGGATCGAGACGGCTGTCCTGGTCAAAGTCCTTGGCGTGAACGCGAACCGGCTCGCTCGAGGAGGCCGCGTACCTCGTGTTGAGTCCAAGGTTGCCGGCGACGTAATCCATGTCCCCGTCTCGATCGAAGTCACCGGCAGTAAGGCTGTTCCACCAGCCCGAGGTGCCGTGCAGGCCCGCCGCTGCGGTCACATTGGTAAAATGACCGTCCTCATTCTTGAAGAAGGTGATGGGCATCCACTCACCCACGACGACAAGATCTACCTGGTCGTCGTTATCGAAATCGGTCCAGAGCGCGCTCGTTACCAGACCGACTTCGCCGAGACCGGGGGCGATCTCGTCGGTCACGTCGGTAAACCGCACGCGGTCCTCCTCGGAGTCGTTGCGGAGGAGATAGCTGCGTGGCGGCAGCGGGTAGCTCCCCGGACGAACGCGCCCCCCGACGAACAGGTCGAGATCACCGTCTCCGTCGTAATCGGCCGCCGTAACGCTCGAACCGCTGTCCGTAATGGGCGGAAGCGCGTCCGGCGAGCGCGTAAAGTGGCCGTCGCCATCGTTGAGGTAGAGTCGATCCTGGTTGAGGTGGTTGCCGGAGCCAGCGATGGAACCACCCGATACGACATACAGGTCGTGGTCGCCATCCCCATCGGCGTCAAAAAAAAGCGCTCCCATATCTTCAAACTGCGCATCCAGATCCAGGGAGCGTTTCTCAAATCGGCCCTCCACCATCTGCAGATACAGTGCACCTGTGTGCCCTGGATCGGCCCCGACGAAAACGTCGTCGAGGCCGTTGCCGTCGACGTCGCCGACCGCGATTCCCGGCCCATTTTTTGAGAATTCGTGCGGCAGCAAGGGGCTCGGCGCCAGGTCGTATTCGTCTTCTTCCACATGCACGTACGTGAGGCCGTGTACGGCGGCCACCTCTCTAAACAAGGCACGAGGCCTTCCCACCTTGTCGTTTCGGCCGGACGGCGGTCCATCGCCCGTCACGACACGTGCCGATGAATCGTATCGCACATCGACTACCCTGTTTACCGGCAGGCTGGAGAGAAGCTGCGATGCGCCGTCGGGCCACACAATCCGGAGCGAATCGGCGGTAGAATCGGCACCAAGCCCGAAATGGACGACAGGCTCCACGGTTGACTGGTAGCCGCGGTATATCGAGTGGTCGTGGTACTGGACGGTGCCGCGGTGGTGGAGTGTTGCCTTGGCACCGAACGCCTCCCGGTTTCCTTCGGGACCGATCAGCCGAACACGGACTGAATTGGCGCCGAACCGGTCCCTGGCGACATTCTTCAGCACGAACGCCTTTTCATTTATGTTATTGGTGACGAGGTCCAGATCGCCGTCGTCGTCCAGGTCGACGAAAGCGGCCCCGTTTGACAGGGAGGGCCTTTCGGAGCTCCACACGGCGGTACGCTGAGAGAACGTCAGGTCACGGTTATTCACGAAGAAGACGTTCGAGCGTATGACCCGGGGAAGCGCCCGCATCGCATTCAGGATCTCCCTACGGTTCTCTTCCGCAGTTCCGGAAAAGATCACCTGCTCTTTGCGGCGAACAAAATCGAGATGCGTCACCAGTTCGCCGTAGCCATTCGTGACGAAAAGATCTCGGAAACCGTCGTTATCGAAGTCTGCAAAAAGCGGCGCCCAGCTCCAGTCCGTCGCCGCCACTCCCGCAAGCTGTCCGATCTCGCTAAACGTGACCGCCCCGTCGGGACCGATTCCGTTGCTCAACTGCAAGGTGTTGCGGCCGTACTGCCACTCTCCGTCGTAGAGCACGCCCGTATTTGAGGTGACTCTCCGCTGCAGGGCATCCTGCGGCAGCATGTCAAGGACGATGATGTCAACCAGCCCGTCGTTGTTGAAGTCCGCGACGTCCACGCCCATGGAACTGTACGACTGGTGCTTGAGAACCTCCGCGCTACGATTCGTGAACGAGCCGTCCCCGTTGTTCAGGTACAACAGGTCGTTCGGCATGAAGTCGTTGGCCGCGTAGACGTCGGGCCACCCGTCGTTGTTGAAGTCGGCAACCGCGATTCCTAGACCGTAGCCGGGATAAACAATGCCGGCATCGTCGGAAACGTCGGTGAACGTACCGTCTTCATCGTTGCGATAGAGCCGGTCCCTGCTGCCGGCTCTGCGTTCGGAGGGAAGTTGACGAAGGGCGGCCGTCCCCTCTCCGACCAAGGCCGTATTCAGCACGTATAGATCGAGGTCGCCGTCGCGGTCGTAGTCAAAGAAGGCCGCATGAGTAGAGTAGCCCGTATCCGCGATGCCGTAGTGCTCCGCCTGCTCCTCGAACCTGGGAATTCCCTCGGAATCGATGCCCTGATTGACGAATAGGAGATTGGCCCGCTTCGCCGCATTTTCCGACGGCCCGCCGACACACACGTAGATGTCCAGAAGACCGTCCTGGTTGACGTCGACCAGCGATACTCCTGTGGACCACCTCTCCTCGGCGGCGACACCCGCCGCGTTCGTTGCGTCCTCAAAGCGGAAATCTCCCCTATTCAGGTAAAGCCGGTTCGCTACGACGTTGCCCGCGAAGTACAGGTCCGGCCGGCCGTCACCGTTGAAATCGCCCGCCCCGACGCCGCCTCCGTTATACACGTAAAAGTAATCGAGCGGATTCATCAGGGAGTCATCCTGAACAATCGCGTTGACGAAGTCAACGCCTGTCCGACCGGGCTCGAGGAGTTCGAATAGACGCCCCCCGCTATCGTTGCACCCGGCCGTGAAGATGACGACGATTCCGAGAAGCGGCAGGACCCAGATCGAACGACGGAGCGGCATTATTCGCGTGCTGGCATATAGGCCCTAACGGGACTCCCGTTGATCCCGAAAAGGAGTAAGTCGTCAAGAAGCAGAACGCTGCGAACATCGCCTCGCAAGCTCAAACCGGACTCATGTTGGGGTACGTACTCGAACGAGCCGTCACCACGTCCTCTGAGTAGCATGCCGTAGTTCGCGTCGTATTTTCCGAAGCGAATCCGCGCCTCGTTGAAATTTCCGCCCATCAGGACGTCCGTAATCCCGTCCGCATTATAGTCCATCGTAGTGATGGTGAATACCGGCGAAAATTGAACTTCGACAGGCAGGTCGGCTCTTCGAAACCTGCCGTTCTCTGTCCCGAGGAATAGAACCGTTTCGAGCGCGTTTACCTCCAGTTTCCGCGCCCGCTGCAGCTCTTCGTCCGTGAACACGTCGCCGAGTGTGGCCACGGAATACGCTTCATGGCTCGGGAAGCGAGATCCGATCCTCGGCATCTGTGTCCTTAGCTCGTCGAGCGTGAGGTACGGATAGCTTACACCCTGGACGTAGAAGGTGAGTACGGGATCGACCGACCCGTCCCGGTCGAAGTCTGCATAGTAGAGTTCCGCAGGCTGGTCGTCCGTCGCCTTGAGCTGCGAATTCAATCCGAGATTACCGGCCAGTAGATCCGGGATGCCGTCCCCGTTCACATCCTGGACGAGCACCTCATTCCAGAGGCCGCTAACGGGCGTCTCGAAATACCGGTCAGTGACCTCCGACAGCCGGCCGGCGGCATTCGCAAAAATCTTGATCGGCATCCATTCACCGACGACGACTAATTCATTCATGCCGTCGCCGTTCAGGTCGTGCCAAAGCGCATCGCTCACCATGCCGATGCGCTCTAACTCGGGGGCGATCTCAGCGGTGCGGTCTACAAATTGACCGCGTCCGTCGTTGAGGAGAAGGTAGCTGGGCGGCGGCTCCGGGTATCGCCCGGGGATTACGCCGCCTCCTATGAAGAGATCAGGCCATCCGTCACGGTTAATGTCCTCAACCGCCACCGTCGCCGTACTGGTTCGCATCTCGGGAAGGACGTCCGCCTTATCGGCGAAGTTGCCGCTCCCGTCGTTCGCGTAGAGGCGATCCTGAAGCGCCGCGTCGTCGGGGGCAAAGTGGTCGTATCCGCCGCCGGCTACGTACAGGTCGGGAAACCCGTCTCCGTTGTAGTCCAGAAAGGCGGCATCTACATCGTTGCTTTTCTTGTGGGCTTCAAACGCCGGCACGAATGCCGCCTCGAACTCGCCGGCCGGCTGCTGGAGAAAGAGCCTGCTCGCCTGACCACTTCCTCCTCCCGCAAATATGTCGACGAGCCCGTCTCCATTTACGTCGGCGGAGATGAGCGGGGGCCCGGAGAACGATTTCGGATTGACCATTAGCGGCTGACGACGGAAATCATCTACGTCCGCCGGAACTTCATGCTCGAAGTCGACTGGAGACGGAATCTCCTCGAACCCGCGTGGCCCAGGCGCGGCCGGGGGATCGACATGGACGGCATCTTTCTGGTAGAACGTAAATCGTTGATTCGTCTCCACGTCTGTCGCGACCTCCTGGCGGCCGTCGGGCCATGTCACGCGCAGCGAATCAACGTTCCCACGCTCTCCCAGTCCGAAGTGCAGGACGGGAGATACGGAGGACAGGTAGCCTCTCGTGGGCGATTGCTCGAGGTATTGAATCTGCCCGTCAGCGTAGAGTGTGACGTTCGCACCGATGCCGATGCGGTTCTTGCCGTCGCCGAGCAGGTCTATCCGGAGGTAATTGTTGTCCAGTACGTCCGAAGCCTCGTTCTCCAGGATGTACGCGTAGTCGTTAAGATTATTCGTAATGAGATCCAGGTCGCCGTCGTTGTCTAAGTCGGCATAGGCGGCTCCCGTCGTCCTCAGAGGCACATCCAATCCCCATGCATCGGACGCATCCTGAAAAGTCACGCCGGAGACATTTCTGAATAGATAGTTCCGCAGATCAGAGGACGGAAGTAAATCCAGGAGGTACGCGACGTCCGCGGGTTCGAGACTGTACCGCTTCTGAGCGATATAGCTGTTTTTGAAGGCCAGGAAGTCCCTGTGTATGGTATCGTGGAGGATACCGTTCGATATGAAGACGTCCTTTTTACCGTCATTGTCAAAATCCGCAATAAGCGGCGCCCAGCTCCAATCGGTGTTGGAAACAGCCGCTAGCTGGCCGATCTCACTGAACGTTCCGTCGCCGTTGTTTAGCTGAAGCGTATTCCTCATGTACTGATGATGGAAGCCGGAGGCGACTTCGAGGTCGAATTGATCTCTATCGTTCGGGACGAAGAGGATCTTTTGCCTCCGGTTGTCCTCGGCCAGCATGTCCAGCACGATGACGTCCGGCCAGCCGTCGTTGTTGACGTCCGCCGCGTCTATTCCCATCGACGCGCGGGACGTGTGTCCGATGCTGGAGCGAATCTGATCGGTAAACGTGCCGTCTCCATTGTTGATGTACAGGTAATCCGGAGGCGAGTAATCGTTACCGACGTACACATCCATCCAGCCGTCCTTGTTGAAATCGGAGACGCCCGCCCCGAGGCCGTATGTGAGCGGCGAGCTTACGATACCGACCGTGCTCGTGACGTCTTCGAAGCGGCCGTCTTTGTTCTCATAGAATCGGACGCCGCTCATGGGGTCGTCGGTCGCGAGTTGCTGCTGCGTGCCGACGCTGTCACGCCGCGGCGTCCTCTTGACGTTGTGGGTGAGGAGAAACAGATCAAGATCGCCGTCGCGGTCGTAGTCAAAGAAATGCGCCTGATTGCTTGAATGTGGATTGGCCAGTCCGAACGCACCGGCCATCTCCTCGAACACGGGCACCCCGTTCTCGTCTACGCCCTGATTGACGTAGAGCTCATCTATACGACGGTCGAGCGGCAGATCACCCGAATAACAGACGTACAGGTCGAGGAGTCCGTCCCCGTTAACGTCGGCCATACTCACGCCTGTTTTCCACGTATTCCTTCTGCCGGCTACACCCGCGACGTCCGTAACGTCTTCAAACACCATGTTGCCCCTGTTCAGGTACAACCTGTTGTATGTCATATTTCCCGTGAAGTAGAGGTCCTCGAGGCCATCCCCATTCAGATCTCCGACCGCCACGCCGGCACCGTTCGAAAAGTACTCAAACAAGAGCTCGTTGCGGTGCGGGTTCGGGCGCTCGGAGAGAGTGTTTTGAAAATCGATGCCCGTTCGATCAGGTGGGAGCAGCCTGAACAGCCGCGCATGACTCGAAGTGCTCTGCCGGCTTTCCTTAGCCGCGCAACCCGCCGAAAGTATGAGGATGCATGCCAGTACGAACGGCTTGAATGCAGCGCGTCTCATTGTATCCATCTGCGCTTACGTCGCCCCGGGTCAGCCGCGCGCTGCAATCCGGCTTCGCGCGTACCGCGAGGGAGCCACCGCCTCGATCGGGAATAATCAGCTAGATCGGGGAAATCAGTTAGAGCGTGGGTATCGGGTGGAGTGGCTCCGAAGGCAGTTAACTGCCTAAGTTGCGATTCTTGTTCATCAGCCCGGCATTTTGCCTTCGGCCTGCTTCAGATCCCGCCTCGCGGCGGGCATCCTTGCCGTTCGGCTAATGATTCCCCCTGTCGCGTCGACAGGGGACGTTCGCCCCAGAATGAGTGCGCCCTGCAGGGCGCACCACAAAAAAGGCCCGGCTGCGCACAATGGCAACCGGGCCTGGTGTTGTGAAGCGAGCGTTCGCGCTTAGAGCAAACTGCCGCTTTCGACGCGCTCGACGTTCTGGGCACTCAGCCCTTTCGGAGTGCGCTCGACCTCGTATTCGACCTCCTCTCCGTCGCGTAGGCCCTCGTCCCAGCCGAGGCCGGTTACGGCGTTACGATGGACGAATACGTCCTTGCTTCCATCCTGAGGCTCGATAAAACCGAAACCCTTCTCTGCACTGAACCACTTTACTCTTCCGCGTTGCATAATACCGTTGCGTTTTTTGTCCCTTTGCTCATGCTAAACCAACCAGAAGAGTACTGCGAAAAGACCTTCCAGATGAAATCTAACGGCCCAAGGTGACGTGTTGATAAGTTACCGTGTTGAGTGTACGTCAACAGGCGCATCCAAGAAATGTTCTCCCATGTCGTTCGAAGGCACGTTACACGATCGTCTGCTATCGGAGACGGACTCGGAAGAACCCGGACGGAGTCGGCGCGGCGTCCTGTCAAGCTAACGATCCGCTGCTACGTCCGCTCGACAGCCACCGCCACGTAGTACGCGTCCCATTCTTCGAAGAAAGCCGTCCAACGCCGGCCGTTTTCGGTATGGACGGTCGCGGCCGCCCCTTCCATGTCGATTTCCAATTGTAACTTTCTTGGCGAATAGCGCAGTCCCACCCGCATTCCCTTCAAAACGGCCTCTTTGAGGGTCCAGCAAAGGATTTGCGCACGTTCTCGGTCCAGTGGCAAGGTCTCCATCAGATGATATTCGTCGGGATGAAGCATGTACCGATGCAGATCGACGTGACGCGGCGAAATGGTCTCAATGTCCACGCCGACGTAACGGGGCGCCGCGGCAGCGACCGCGTGGTCGCCCGAATGTGCGATAGAGACGTGAAGGTTGCTGTCCACCACGTCGACGGCACCGCCCTCGGCGATCTCGAGCAGCACGTCTTCGGGATCCATGCCCATTCGCTCTGAGAGCAGCATGCGCGCGGCGGCGCGGCCCAGGATGAACTCTTCCTTCCGCTTGCCCCGGGAAAACGTGCGAGCGCGCCGCACTTCATCGGCCGAGAGGAGCGTCTCCCACGCCTCAAGATGGTCCGGGTCGAAACGCAGGTGGCGAAAGGTGACGTCGGCCGGAAGGGTCATTACTCCCTCAAGATCCCCATACATACGGCATCTGGAATACGCAAAAATAGCCGAACACGAGAAACGCCAGTACGAGGCCGACGGCGAAAATCCAGTGCGGCCGCAGAATCTCGTATGCCTCCGGGCGAAGCAATTTAGGCAGGACTAAATAGAGCCCGGCGAGCACCCAGAGCGCCTGAAGCGGCGTGAGCAGCAAGCCGTCGAGAACGGCGCCGAGCTTCACCAGCAAGACGGGCTCCAGGCCGAACGTGTAGACGATTACCATGTTCGTCACGAGAAAGACGAGTAAGAAGAGCCGAAACTGCTTTTTCCACGTCAGGCGTGCCGCGAACCCCGGTATGCAAATCCGAAACGTATCGGCGAGGAGTCGAGGCCAACCTGCCAGCTGGCCGACCTGGGTCGCGACAAGCGCAGCCGCTCCGCCGACCAGGAAGAGCACGCCGCCGATTTCACCCCAGCGTGACGAGAACAACGTAGAAAGCATGATGGCCACGTCCGGGCCGTCGGGCGCCAGGTGCAGGGGTCCCAGTACGCCGGCGCCCGCGATCAGGAAGCACGCCGTCACGACGATGCCGATAATCATCGCTAGGGACGCATCGGCATACACCACCCGGCACCAACGCTTCAGCCGAATCGCCTCCTCCACCCCGAAGGCTCGCAACGACTCCACGTCCGCCGGCTCGCCGTATCTGCGACCGTTCGCGGCGCCGTAGCCTGCGCCGAGCACCCAGTACGTGTACCATACCTGACTCGCGAAGCCGCCGGCCCCCCATCCGAGCAGCGGCAGTACTTCGCGCCACGGATTGGCATGCACTCCGCCGGCGATGGCCCAATCCGGAACCGACGGGGTCGTCGGGATCAGACCGGCAAGGAGGACCTCGGCCGTCGGGAAGACGTGGAGCGCGACGTAGAACACGCCCAGGATCGTGATGAACACGAAGACGCTCATGACGATTTTCAAGACTTCGAACTTGCCCGACCAGACGACCAGGAGCGAGAATACGGTGACGATCCACGCGCCAACGAACGGCGAAATCGCCGTCAGGCTGTGCAGAAAGGCCCCTGCCGCCGCCGCGATTGACGCGATGGAAACCGCCGCGGCCGCCAGCTGAGCCACGAGCGTCACCCACACCGCCCAATTGGACGGCCCGGGCATCCGCGCGAACATGTCAACCATCGCCTCACCGGTACACACGGTGTAGCGAGCACCCGACATTCCGATCCAGAACTTCAAGAAGATGCCGAGGACGATGGCCCAGATCACCGACGCGCCAAGGACGGCGCCGGTGCGCGTCGCCAGAATGACCTCTCCGGATCCAATGTACTCGGCACACCAGATGAGAGACGGACCCACGAGCAGGAGGATACCCCATTTCGCGGGAGCGCGTTTGATGGACGAGCGGTCGGTGGCTACCTGGGGAGCCTGGACGAAGTCGGGCAATTTAGATCCAGTCTAAAGTTGGGGATTCGGTCACTGAAAGATAATTTCAGGTGGATATTATGCCAGCCATCAGATAGTATAGGTGCGCACTACGATACTTGGTCATTCTAAAATGCCGCTCTCCCCCCGTCGCACCGACGACGAACGAAGGTCCGGGGCGTGAGACGGCCGTGACGAAGCACGAAATTCGAACCCCTATGCGTAAACAATCACAAGGGACGACGCGACGCGAGTTTCTTCAATCTCTCACCGTTCTCGGAACGGCGGGTGTCGTCACGCCCATCGTTCTTTCGGCGTGCGGAGGAAACTCCGGCGACCAGCCCGGAGCGACGCCGACGGCGGGCGACTTCACTTGCACGGACACCTCCGGTTTGACAGAGCAGGAAATCCAGATGAGAAACAATGCGGAATACGTCGACGATTCGCCTCATCCGGATCAAGATTGCGCGAACTGCCAGCTGTATGAGGAGCCGGCGGAAGGCGAGCAATGCGGCGGATGCCAGGTCATCAAGGGCCCTATTCATCCGGAAGGATACTGCAATCTGTGGGTCGCGCAGCAGGCTTGAGCTCACGGCCGTTCGGACGTCGGTGACGCTCCGGCGCCGTAACGTATAGTCACTGTACGTACTATTCACCCGGAAAGGGATGGTCCGCTCGCGTGGATCGTCCCTTTTTCATACCCGCCGGGGTGACGATGTCTCACTTCCTTGGAATCGACGTTTCCACCACGGCCACGAAAGCGCTGATAGCGAACGAGCGTGGTGTCGTCGTTGCCGTGTCGGCGACCGAATACCCCTTCGACACGCCCCGGCCACTCTGGAGTGAACAGGATCCCGATCTTTGGTGGAACGGCACGCAATACAGCGTACGAGAAGCGCTTCACTCCGCGGGCCTGC
Source organism: uncultured Rhodothermales bacterium (assembly GCA_964570345.1). Taxonomy (GTDB): domain Bacteria; phylum Bacteroidota; class Rhodothermia; order Rhodothermales; family VXPQ01; genus CAZMXY01. Next base: position 11,041 of record CAZMXY010000087.1, read on the forward strand.
AGGGCAGAGACGTAGGGGCCGTCGGCTTGACGGGCCAGATGCACGGCCTCGTCCTACTCGACGAAAAAGGCATGGTGCTTCGACCGTCCATCCTGTGGAACGATCAGCGGACGGCGGCGGAATGCGACGAAATCCGTGAACGGGTCGGGCGTGACACGCTGATTGCCGTCACCGGCAACGACGCGTTAACCGGATTTACCGCGCCCAAAATTCTCTGGGTGCGAAATCACGAGCCGGAGATATACGCTCGCACACGCCACGTTCTGCTGCCGAAAGATTACGTCCGGCTTCAACTCACCGGCGAGTATGCGACAGACAAGGCCGGAGCGGCCGGGACTCTGTTGATGGACGTTCGCTCCCGCCGGTGGTCTGACCACGTGCTCGATCGCCTCGACATTCCTCGTCAGTGGCTGCCCGCGACCCACGAAGGACCGGAGGTGACGGGCTCGATTTCCGCAGACGCGGCGGCAGCCACGGGGCTTTCGGCCGGCACGCCCGTAGTCGCCGGCGGAGGTGATCAGAGTGCGCAGGCCGTCGGCGTCGGGGCCGTCCGCGAAGGCGTCGTGGCGCTCACGCTCGGGACGTCCGGGGTCGTATTCGCCACCGTCAACCAGCCGTTCGTGGAGCCCGAAGCGCGGCTCCATGCGTTCTGCCACGCCGTCCCGGACCGGTGGCACCTGATGGGCGTCATGTTGTCGGCCGCCGGAAGCCTTCGGTGGTACCGCGACATGCTGGCACCCGACACGCCGTTCGAGGATCTGCTCTCCCCCGCCGGCGACGTTCGGGCCGGCTCGGACGGACTCTTCTTTCTTCCCTATCTGACCGGTGAGCGCACGCCGCACGCCGATCCTACCGCACGAGGTGCGTTCGTCGGCCTCACCGTCCGGCATACTCGGGAGCACCTGACGCGCGCCGTGCTCGAAGGCGTGGCATTCGGATTGCGGGACAGTTTCGAGCTGATGCGCGGGGCTGGGCTAGAATCGATCGAGCAGGTGCGCGTGTCGGGTGGGGGAGCCAGAAGCTCTCTGTGGCGGACTATTCTGGCTGCCGTTCTCGACACGGAGCTGGTGACGGTCAACACATCCGAGGGCGCTGCGTTCGGCGCCGCGCTCCTCGCGGGGGTGGGTGCAGGAAACTGGGACACGGTCGAGAGCGCGTGCGATGCCGCCATATCGATCACCGGATCGACGCCCGTCGACGGCGATCTCGTCGGATCCTACGCCCGTCCCTACGGCCAATTCCGCGGCCTGTATCCGGCCCTTAAGGAGACGTTTCGATCGATCGCCGAGTGAAATAGATCGATCGCCGGAAACTGCACGTATTCGTAATCATTCGTCTAGGGGTACGTAACGAACCGTGCATACGCTACGTTTAGTCCGTCGAGAGAGCCGGATTGAACACTCACGATTCGACATGATGCACGCGACACATTACACGGGTCGGACTCGATGATTAGGATGACCAGCGATCTCATCGTACGGAGATTCGTGATCATCTCCCATGTCCTGGGACTCTCGGTGATCGTGATTGCAGCCGGGGTTCTCGTCGGATGGGCATTCGACGTCACCTTTCTGACGAGTGTCCGGTCGGGCTATCCGGCGATGAAGGTGAACTCCGCCATTGCCTTTCTGGCGACCGGAATCGCGCTCCTCCTGCATCACCACGTCCGTCGGGGCTCGAAAGGTCGCGCGATCGTCGATCTTATGGGCGCGGCAATCGCGGCGCTCGGCATACTTACGCTTTTTCAGTACACATTCGGCATCGATCTCGGGATCGACCAGCTGTTTTTCAGGGAGAGCGTCACGGCCTTTTTCACGTCCGATCCGGGCAGAATGGCGCCGAGTTCCGCCGTCATCCTCATTCTACTGGGGCTGTGCTTGATCCTTTCTCCGGCCCATCGCCGACCCGCGGCGGGTCAAGTCACGGCGACGCTTGCCATCCTTCTGAGCCTGCTTACCATCATCGGCTACGTTTACGACATCGAGGCACTGCGTGGGCCGAACGTGTTCACGCAGATGGCGCTTCCCTCGGCCGTCGCCGCTTTCGTGTCGTGCCTGGGCATGGCGTTCATGGTTCCGGATCGAGGTCCGGTGTCGATCCTTGCGACAGATACGATCGGCGGCATGATGGCTCGCCGACTGATCCCCGTGGCCGTTATCGTGCCTGGGGCCCTCGGATGGCTTCGACTCATAGGAGCACGTCGGGGCATCTATTCGGTGGAATTCGGCGTGGCGCTGTACTCGGTGGCGAGCATCGTCGTCTTCGTGCTCATCATCTGGTGGACGGCACGCTCTCTGCACCGCATCGCCCTCTTGCGTCGCCAAGCGGAGAGCGAGATGCGCCGCTTCAAGTTCATTAGCGATCATGCCAGCGACGCCCATTTCTTGATTGATAGGCATCGTCGCTTTCGGTACGTGAACGAAGTCGCCGCGAGAGAGCTGGGATACACGCGGCGTGAGCTACTCGAGAAGAAAACGTTGGCGATCATGGCCGATCCCGAGCTCGCGGAAAAACGCCTTCGCGAGTTCATCGAGCTTCAGGAGCTCGAACAGACGCCTCCCTTCGAATCACGTCTGAGACGAAAGGACGGATCCACCTTCCCCGTCAGCATCAGCGTCAACCGCGTCACGTTCGACGGCGAACCCTACGTTTATTCCGTCGCGCGGGACATCAGTGATTTGAAGACCGTCCATGAGGAGCTGGAGGAGCAGAATCGCATTCTCGAGACGATTAACGGCGTCAACACGATTCTGGCCGGCGAGCTCGAGCTCGAAAAGCTCGTGCAGACGGTGACGGATGCCGGGACCGAGTTGTCCGGAGCGGAATTCGGTGCGTTTTTCTACAACGTCCTCGATGAGAGCGGCGAGGCGTACATGCTCCACTCGCTCTCCGGGGCCGCGCCCGAGCCGTTCGAGCAGTTTCCCATGCCACGCAAGACGGACCTCTTACGTCCTACGTTCTGCGGAGAAGGCATCACCCGTATCGACGACGTGACGAAGGATCCCCGCTTCGGTCGCAATCCGCCCTACGATGGGATGCCTGAAGGTCATCTTCCCGTTCGATCCTATCTTTCGACACCCGTCGTCTCTCGAAGTGGGGAAGTGATCGGCGGCCTCTTCTTCGGGCATCAGGAGGTAGGCGTGTTCGATGCACGTTCGGAGACGCTGATCGCCGGCATAGCCGACCAGGCGGCCATCGCGATCGAAAACGCCCGGCTGTTCACGGCGGCGAACAACGAGCTCCAGGAGCGGAAACGGGCCGAGAGACAGCTGCGCGAGTTGAATGAAACGCTCGAAATGCGCGTTCAGCAGCGCACGGCCGAGCTCGAAAGGACCAACCAACAGCTCAAGGCCGAGATCGTAGAGCGGACCCGCGCCGAGCAAGCGCTAGAGCGGTTGAATCGAGCGCTCAAGCAGAGCAACCGGGAGCTGCAAGACTTCGCCTATGCTGCCTCCCATGACCTCCAGGAGCCGCTCCGGAAAATCGGCTCGTTTGCCGACTTGCTGATCTCCGACTATGCCGACCGTCTGGACGAGGACGGACGTAACTACATCGAGCGCATGCAGAATGCCGCGCTTCGCATGTCCCGGCTCATCCAAGATCTGCTCGCGTTCTCGCGGGTGAAAACGCGTGCACAACCGTTCAAGCGAATCGATTTGAACGCCGTTATGGCCGACGTTCTCGAAGACTTGCAGATCGCGATCTCCGAGAGCGGCGGAACAATCGACGTCGGCGACCTGCCGCAGGTGGACGCGGATCCCACACAAATGCGTCAGCTGTTTCAAAATCTCGTTTCTAACGCACTGAAATTCCGCCGCGACGGCGTCTCGCCGGAAGTCACGATCCGTTGGGTGTCTGGCAACATCCAGGAAGGTGCCGGCGAATGTCGTATCGAGGTGCGCGACAACGGCATCGGCTTCGACGTGCAATTTGTGGATCGCATCTTTTCACCTTTCCAGCGCCTCCACGGAAAGAGTGAGTATCCGGGTACGGGCATCGGCCTGGCCATTTGCCGGCGGATCGTCGATCGCCACCACGGCGACATCACGGCCGAAAGCACACCCGATCGCGGTTCGACGTTCGTCGTCACCCTGCCCATGGAGCAGGACCCGGTCGAGACCTCGTCGACGTCGAACCCACCGTCTACTCTCGGGTCGTCGGCGTAGCACGCTGGGTCTTCGGCACCGTTTCGAACGAGATCATGCCGCGGGACGTGGAACTGGAACCGCTTCCACGCTCTTCCATTACGACGTGACGTTCCTTAG
>CAZMXY010000088.1:0-2857 GCA_964570345.1 uncultured Rhodothermales bacterium
GGCCCGGCGTCGCATCAGACAGAAAAAGCCGCTCAAGCGGCTCATCCCGGCCCGTTCAGCCTTGAAAAATACGCCGCTGCGACTCCGTTTCGCAAGACTTCATGCCGTTCGCCGGGGGTCCGCGGCCCGGAATTCTACGTGAAGGCCGCGTCTTAAAATTGAGACGCCCCCAAATGTTTCTTCAAAATCGAGTGGAGAGGGCGCCCGTCCGTCACTCGCGCTCGGCTCCGGCGGCCGCGTCTTCAGCGGCGGCGGCCCCGTTGAAGCGAAGGTCGGCCGCGGGCGGCGAGCCGAAAAATTCGAACAGCGTGTCGGCACGCAGACCGAGGCGAAGAGTCTCGAGGGGGATGAGCTCTTCCGGACTGATGTTGCCGAGATTCACGTTGGTCCCGAGGTGCTGAATGAACCAGACCTGCTGGTCTTTCTTCGGCGCTTCGAACACGAGACGGTCCTGCGCGATGAGGTCGGCAATCTCGCCGACGAGTCCGGTCCGGATCTCGCCGTTGGGACGGTAGAGTCCGGCCGTCCCGCTTTCGCGCGCCTCGCAGATCACCTTCCAGCTGCCCGCGGCCAGTTCCCCTTGAATGAGCTGAACCCATTTGTACGGCGGCATGATGCGCTCGTTGTCCTTCGATCCGACCTCGCTCAGCACGGTGAAGTCCGTCCTGAACGATTCGATGCACCGGAGTTTTTCTTCGTGCGAGACGTGCAGGCTGCCGTCGGAAATCTCAACGTGTTCCAGGCGGAGCGAGGAGAGCAGCCTCTTGTACGTCTCGAGCTGGTCGCGCAGGAAATACGCCTCGAAGAGCGTGCCTCCGAGATAGACCGGCACGCCGGCGCTCCGGTAGATCTCGAGCTTTCGCTCGACTCCCGGCGTGATGACGGCCGTGCCCCATCCCAGCTTGACGATATCGACGTAGTCGACGGCAACGTCCAGTATGTCCTCGACCTGTCTCGAGGAGAGTCCTTTGTCGAGCATGATCGTGAGACCCGCGTGCCGAGGCTTCGCGGGCCGCTCGGGTATGCCGATCATGTCAAATCGCTTGTGGATCATGGGGCGGTAGAGCGGAAAGAGCCGACGTTTGTCTTCGGTTCGATGCGACGAGAATCTATGCATCGGGATCGCTACTTATCAAAACGTCGACCCGTCGACGCTCAGCCCTCGACGCTTACGGCTGTGGCGGGCTCGATGGCCGACGCCCGAAACGCAGGGTAGGCGGCGGCGAGCACGCAGAGCGAGACGGCGACTGCGCAGATGATCGCCAGGTCGAGCACTCGGATGGATATCGGGTAGGCGTCGATCATGAACGACTCGGCGCCGGCCAGCGGAACGAGCGCGTAGTGCTTTTGCAGAAGCGCCAGGCCGAGTCCCAGCGCGACTCCGGCTGCGGTACCAAGGAGGCCGACGAGCAGCCCCTCCGTCAAGAAGATCCGACGGACGTCGCGACGCGACGCGCCCATCGCCTGCAGCACGCCGATGTCCCGGCGCTTTTCAATCACCACCATCGTTAGCGATCCGACGATGTTGAAGGCCGCTACGACAATGATGAGGGCAAGAATCACGGACGCGCCCCACTTCTCCAGCCGCATCACGTCGTACAGTGATTTTTGCAGATCGTACCACGTCAGCACGCGATACCGATCGCGCGGAAGGACGTCTTCCAGAGCGTCCTTCACGTCATCGGCACGGTTCAGGTGCTCGAGACGCAATTCGACGCCCGTGACGTTTTCTCCCATCCGAAAGAGCCGTTGGGCCTCCTCCAACTCGATGAACACGTGGCTTTCGTCGTAAACTTCCTCCAGCTCGAAGAGTCCGCGCACGTCGAACCACATGTACGGCACGCCGCCGAAGACGCTCACGAGCATGCTTTCGATGGCGGGCGCCGACAGCAGCGCGACGCGACTCGGCTCGGTGCCGCTCGTTCCCGGCAGCAGCGCGAGGCGCCGGCCAAGGGACATGCCCGCCACGAGGCCGGGGCTCCCGTCGCGTCGTTCGAGGCTGAAGCTCCCCATGCCGGTCCGCTCGACCACGTCGCTCACCGCCGCATAGGCCTCCTCCTGAACGCCCCGTACGATCACCACCTTGTTCACTTCGCTGCCGTCGCGCGGCACGAGCAGGGCCTTCCCCTCGACGTAGGCGGAGGCGTGCCGCACGTGTTCGAGGTCGAGCGCCACGGCCATAAGGGAGTCGGGGGCCTGCACGCCCCGTTCCTCGGCACTGACGATCCGCACGTGCGGATCGAGGGACACGAGCAGATTCTGCACGAAGTCGTAAAAGCCGTTCATGACCGACAGCACGACGATGAGCGCCGCCACGCCCAGCCCCACGCCGGCCACGGAGATTCCGGTGATCAGCGAGATGAGGGAGACCTGCCGGCGGCTAACGAGATAGCGTCGCGCGATCAGAATGCGGTAATCCACCCTTTAGGAGCCTTGAAGAATCGGAGTCGGATCTGAAAACGCCCCGTCCGGCAGATTCTCCGGCACGTCGACGTTATCCGTGTACGTTACCGATCCGTTCCGGGTCTTCCGCTCCGAAAGTTCGATCGTCCCGGCGGGAGTCTGGAAGGATTTGTAGTCGGTCCAGCGAATGGGCTGCGGCACGTGGTCACGCGGATGTCCCTGCAGGAGAAAGGCCCACCGCTCGACGCGGCCGGTGTTCTTGTCCACGTAGACCCAATACTGATCGCCGGGCGTCAGTCCGACAGCGTCAAACGAAAGGCGCAGCACGTCCATCCCGCCCATCGACGAGTCGGCGACGTACGTACGCGTGACGCCGGGATCCATCATCTTCACGGGCATCAGAAGCCAGTACGTGTCGTTGATGAAGCGGCCGTACGCCCGCTCGAGCATTTCG
>CAZMXY010000088.1:2957-10282 GCA_964570345.1 uncultured Rhodothermales bacterium
CCGATCGGGTGGACTCGGCACGGCATCCTTACGGCTCGGGCATCGGCTTCCAGATCCTCCTCACGAACAGCGGCTTCGGCCTCGGCGGGTATTACCACCGGGCGATCAGCGACGCGACGTCATTCATGTCGGAGATCAGTCTGGGCGCCGGCAAGGACGAGCGCGAGCTCAAGTTCTTTCGCTTCGGCAGTAGCTACATTCCGAACAAGGCGAACTATCTGTTGATGATGCCTCTGCAGGCCGGCATCATTCATCGCCTCTTTCGCAACGCCATCGAAGAGAACTTCCGACCGTACGTACAGGTGACCGCCGGCCCGACCATCGGCTGGGAGTACCCGTATTTCGACGACGCGAACGGCAACGGTGAGTATGACGCCAACGAGGAGGATTCATATGACGCGATCGGCGCGCTTCCGAAAGGCGAGCTACGCGTCGGCTACGGCGGGACCCTCGCGATCGGAGCGCATTTCGGACTCAGCCGTCGGATGACGCAGGGCGTTCGCATCGGCTATTCGTTCACCAACTTCCTTCAGGGTATACAGCTCTTGGAGCCACAGGTGCAGGAAGCCCAGCATTTTTTCGGCACGCCCACCATCACACTGACGTTCGGGAAGCTGTTGTAATTGCTGCGCCTTTGGCCGGGTTTAACTCCTAGACGTTAAATCGGAACAGGATCACGTCCCCGTCCATGACTTCGTACGCCTTTCCTTCGGACCGCATGACGCCCGCCTCGCGCGCGGCGGCCTCAGATCCCTGTTTGACGTAATCGGCGTATTTGATCGTCTCCGCCCGGATGAAGCCCTTCTCGAAATCCGAGTGGATGAGGCCGGCCGCACCGGATGCCTTCGTTCCGCGAGTGACGGTCCACGCGTGCGCCTCTTTCGGTCCCGCCGTGAAGAAGGTGATCAGCCCCAGTACTTCGTAGGCCGCGCGTACGAGTCGCTCGAGGCCCGATCGATCGAGTCCGGCCTCTTCCAGAAATGCATGCCGTTCTGCTTCGTCGAGCTCGGCGAGCTGCGCTTCGAGCTCGGCACAGATCACCACGACCTGCGCCTTTCGACCGGAGGCGATCTCGCGAACGGCGTCGACGTACTCATTCCCGTCAGGCAGGTCCAATTCGGCGACGTTGGCGGCATAGAGAACGGGTTTGGACGTCAGGAGGAAGAGCGACTGGAGCCAGGGTTGCTCCTCCTCGCGGTTTGCGAAGGTCCTTGCCGTCTCCCCGCTCGAGAGGTGGGCCTGCAGCCGCTCGTAGAAGGCCAGCTCGTCTCGCAGCTTCTTGTCGCCGCCCTTGCTCAGGCGAGCCGTTTTGTCGATCCGGCGCTCCACCGTGTCGAGGTCTTTCAGCAGGAGTTCGGTCTCGACGATCTCGACGTCTCGTGCGGTATCGACGCCGCCGGGCACGTGCACGACGTTCGGGTCTTCGAAGCAGCGCACGACGTGAACGATGGCGTCGACCTCGCGGATGTGGCCGAGAAACTGATTGCCGAGCCCCTCTCCTTTGGAAGCGCCCGCGACGAGACCGGCGATGTCGACGAATTCGATCGTCGTGGCCACCGCATGCGCCGAGCCGGCAAGCTCGGCGAGGTGTGCGAGCCGCTCGTCGGGCACAGGGACGACGCCGACGTTCGGGTCGATCGTGCAAAATGGATAATTGGCCGACTCGGCGCCGGCGCTACACAGCGCATTGAATAGGGTCGACTTCCCTACGTTCGGAAGTCCGACGATGCCGCACCGTAGTGCCATCTTATCTATCTTACGTATCTATCTTGTCTGTCTCTTAGGATCTACCTTCGTGCATCCTTGCAACGCCTTCCTCCAACTTTGAAGACGATCAGCCCGGTAATTGGAAGGAACTCCAATTGTTCCTCAATGAGAACCGCCCGGAAGGCGCGCCGGACGCGTCGGTTGGAGCGGGGCGCGCGTCGTCCGCATGCCGCACGGAACGCGTTTCCCGCCCTTTGTATGGCCTGCGCCTGCGTGCTCGTGGCGACGTCGAGGAGCGCGCACGCGCAGGAAGCCGGGCAGCGCTACATACAGGCCGGGATCGGGGTCATTCCGGGCGTCGGCCTCCAGGGAGGCTACATGATGCCGGCCAGCTTCTATACGGTGGAAGGCACGCTCTACGTCGACGGCTCACCGTCGTTCGCCGGTGGGCAGGGCAGCATTCAGCTGTCCGGAGGGTTGGGCGGAGCGGTTCGCGTCCTGGGCATCATCCGAGCCGTCGGCAGCCCCGGATACCAGAATCGTGATTTCGACGTCGGTCTGCGATTCGGGCCCAGTCTGTTCTTCACGATGGGCGAATCCAGCCGGGACGAGAATCCTTTCAGCCTCTTTCTCGAGCCGTTCCTCCGCGCCACTTCGTCGCTCGGGCGGGATCACATTTTCTTCGCGGAGCTTGGCGTCCAGCGCCCGATTCTCCGGGCCGGCATCTGGTTTGATTTGTAGAGCGCGTTCGGGGGACGCGGCCGTCACCCCTGGAAATCGACCGAGACGAATTCGCGTTCGGGAAGGCGCACGGCGGTGAGCTTGCCCATGCCGTGATGCCCGGAGTACACGCAGCCCGTGTCGATCAGAATCAGCTTCTCATGATTGATCGGCGTGCTGTGCGGCGTGTGACCGCAGACGACGGTTTTCTCCCACTTCACGTCGCGGGCGTCGAGATGGTGTCGTTCCCACAGGAAGACGTTCTCGTCGTTTCGGCGCACGTTTTCGGCAATGGTCAGATCGGGCCGCAGACCGGCGTGCACGAAAAAGAAGTCGCCGTCGTCGTAGTACAGCGCGGTGTCGCGGATGAACTGGATGTGCCTCTCCGGAATCTGGATGATCCCATCCGAGGAGCGATAGCTGTTGAGCGTCTCGATCCCGCCGTTCATCCGCCAGAGCTCGAACTCTCCGCGGTCGATGTAATCGAGCATAAGCGCCTCGTGATTCCCACGTAGGAACGTGCAGCGTGCGAGCTCGCGCAGCCTGAACAGCGTATCGACGACGCCTTTCGAATCGGCTCCGCGATCGACGTAGTCCCCGACGAACACGTAGTGGTCCTCGCTTCCCGGATCCAACTGGTCGAGAAGGGCGCGGAGCGTGTTCGCACAGCCATGGACATCTCCGATCGCGATGAGACCCATCAGCCCGTGTCGGCTCCGTAAAGGGAGGTGGTTTAGGAAAGAGAACGGTCTTTGATGGACTGCATGCCGACGAGCCCCCGGCCCGTCTTCTTGAGGCGACCGACTTCCTGCAGGTCTATGAGGACCGCGTCGAGGACGCCGTTAATGAACTGTCCGCTCTTCGGCGTGCTGTAGCGCTTAACGATCTCGATGGCCTCGTTGATCGAGACTTTCGGCGGGATGTCTTCGAACGTGATGAGTTCACTGATCGCCATGCGCAACACGATGTGATCGATCAGCGCGATGCGAGAGAGATCCCAGTTCTCCGTGTGCCGGCTGATGATCTCGTCGACCTCCTCCGACAATTCGACGGTTCGCAAGAAAAGGCTTTCGGAGAAGCGGTGGGTCTCGGGATCATTCTGGAGCCGCGGCTTCAAGATAGTGTCCATGAAATGGCGGACGTCCCCTCCCGCGAGCTCTCGCGCATAGAGCGCCTGCATCACGCGTTCTCGGGCTTCCCTCCGGTTACTCATAGATCGAGTCCTGTCTGTCCAGTATGGTTCCCGACGGGGTTGCCACGGGGGTAAACGCCGGCGGAGCAGCGCGTCTCCGCATCCAACGTCGATCCCACCTCTCGCGACGCGTATATACGAACCGAGACCTACATATTCACTAGACGTCTGGAGGTTCTACGACTTCTCGTCATTCACCGCGAGTTCGTACTCGTCGATTGAGCCACGCCACGAGCACTGTCTCGTACGGTGGGCGGCGATTGCTATGGGTATGGATGACGGCTGGATCGGTTTCTGGTCAAAGGTTACGTCTGCGCCAAGCTCCGTGTCTTTGTCGTTTCGCCCGCGCCGACTTCCATTCACGCGATCCCTCGATTTGGGATGCATCCGAACTCGTCGATCCACTGGAATGCGTACCCGTCGACGCTCGCCGCGCTGTGCCTGGCAGCGGGGATCGTGGCGGCCGACGTCGTCGACCTACCTCTCTTCGCGTGGACGGCCATGGGATGCCTCGTCACCATGCTGGGGATGGGCGCCTTGCGGCCGAGCGGTCTCATCGGCCCGGAGCGCGGACGTCTGCTCGTTTGCGCATTCGGATGCGTTTTTGCGCTCGGTGCGGTACGGCAGACCGACTACGTCGATCCGGCCGGCAGCGCCGTGTCGTTACTGCCGGTGGGGATGAGCGTCGAGCTTTTCGGCCGCCCGAGGTCAGCGGCGCGTACGGCCTCGGGCGTACGGTTCTTTCTAGCGGTCGATTCGGTGCGGGCCTCTGGCGGGCTTCGCGCATCGACGGGCAGCGTACAGGTTTACGTACGGGACGCTTCTCCGGAGGATATCGATCCCTGCCGCGGAATAACCGTCTCGGGACGCCTCGACGCGTTGCCGTCGGCGCGGAATCCGGGCGAGTTCGATTACGGACGATATCTCCGGGGACGCCGCGTGTTCATCCGCTTGTTCGCGGACGCGGAATCGGTCGTCGTAGGGGCTTCCAGGGGAACGACGAGTCCGCCGTGCGTCGCGCACAAACTGAAATCGCGGATCGAGCGGCAGTTCGATCGAACGATCCACGATCCGGCCGCACGTGCCGTTATCCTGGCGCTCGTCGTCGGGGATCGATCGGGGATCGACGACGAGACGGAAGTGCTGTTTCGTCGAACGGGCCTGCTTCATCTTCTCGCCGTTTCGGGACTCCACGTCCTGGTCGTCGGGATGATCCTCTATCACCTCCTGCGGCCCATTCTCCTTCGCTGCGGGCTGTCCTGGCGCGCCGCCGAGTGGGCTCGCAGCGTTGCAACGACGGTTCTTCTCTCGTTTTATGCGCTCGTGACCGGGTTGCCGGCCTCGGTCGTCCGAGCCGTCGTCATGGCGACGCTCTTCATGGCCGGCTCAGTCTGCCAGCGCTCCTCCCACTCTCTCAATACGCTCGGCGTCGCCGTCATCGTTCTGCTGATCGCCCGGCCGGCGCAACTTTTTGAACCGGGGTTCCAGCTCTCCGTCGCGGCCGTCGCGGCGATCATCTCACTTCAGTCGCGCTTTGCATCGGCTCTTCCGGGCGACGATTCTGACGGCGTCGTTCGCCGCTCGCTGCGATCCAGCACATCCGTCTCACTCGCCGCCGCGACCGGCACCCTCCCGGTGCTGCTCTACCATTTCGGAAGCGTCTCATTCGCCGGGCTCTTTCTCAACACCTTCGCCGTTCCGCTCACTTCGGCTACGCTCGCGTCTTCCGTCACGACGGCCGGAATTTCCGGATTGTCCGAGCCGCTCGGCGACGTTTTCGGCACAGCGGCGCAATTCTTCGCTCAGTTTCTACTTTACGTCGTCGAGCGCGGAGAAACGTATTTCCGCTGGGCCTACGTCGAATGGTCGGTCGACGACGCAACGATTATCGGTGCACTGATCGTCGGAATTTTCGCGATCGCTCAATGGCCCCGTCCACGTATGAGATGGCGCCTGTTCGCGCTGGCGCTGGCGATCTCGTGTGCTGCGGTGATCGGCAATGGCGTCCGGGGCGGATGGAAGCCGACCGTCTCGGCGCTATTTCTGGACGTCGGCCAGGGCGATGCGACGCTCTTTACATTCCCGAACGGCCGGACGATGCTCGTCGACGCCGGACCTCGAACGGCCTATTCGGATGCCGGATTGTACACCATCCTACCTCAGCTTCAGAAACGACGCATCCACCGTCTAGACGTGATCGTCGTTACCCATCCCGACAGTGACCACCTCGGCGGGTTGCCCACGCTCCTACGAAACGTCGAAGTCGGCCGCATCCTCCATTGCGGGATTCCGCATGATTCCAGGCTCTATGTCGAGACGATCGATCTCATCGACAGCCTTCGGATTCCGTACCGCCACGTGCGGGCGGGCGACACGCTCGTCGTCGATGCCACGACACGCATCCACGTACTTCATCCGGATCGGCCGAAACCGACCGACAAGCCAAACGCCTCATCGGTCGTTATGCGGGTTCAGTATGACAGAACGGCCTTTCTGATGATGGGTGACGCTGAAGAGGAGGCCGAGCGCTTGATCGTTCGGCGCTACGGTCGATTGCTCGATCCACACGTCATCAAGGTGGGCCATCACGGATCTGAGACCAGCTCTTCGTCTCTTCTGACGTCGCGCATCCTGCGCAACGACGTACTTGCCGTCGTTAGCGTCGGTCGCGGCAATCGTTACGGGTTGCCTGATTCCTCCGTGATGCGACGGCTTGCGCGCTCTGGAATGCGAGTCAAGAGGACGGACCAGCAAGGGGCCGTGTGGTTGGAAAGCGACGGGCGGCGACTAACGGAACGCCGCTGGCGCTGACAGCGCTGCAACGGCGCTCACCCGCGCCGCTCCTTCGGCCCGCAAATCCGTCGTTTCAATGGTGGACGAAAAGAGGCGTCGGACAGTCCGTCAACAACTTCTCGGTCGTCGATCCGAATGCGAGCTTTTTAAGCTTCGAGACCGAATGCGCCCCCGCTACGACGAGGTCCGCACCGGTGTCTCGAGCATAGTCCGAGATCTGCTCCGCTGCTCCGCTGCCGCGTATGCTCGTCTCCTTTACCGCGAAATCGTGTTTCTCAAGATAGCCTGCGAGCAGCCGGAGAATGAGTTGCGACTCCTTTTCATCACCCTCATGCACGTGAAGGGCCTCGACGTCTACGTCAGGTCCGAATGGCTTTAGATGAACGAAATGTTGCATCGTACGCGCCGAGGCCTCGCTTGCGTCATAGGCGAGAAGAACGCGCTGCACGCTGCGAAATTCGTCACCTACGACGAGCGTAGGCGCGGTCGTCTTCTTCACCACCTTCGCGAGCGTCTCCGTCCTCTCCTCCGGATGTCCGTAGAAAAAATGAGGCGTACGTCCGACGACAAGCAGGTCGTGGTACTTCATGTCCTCAACGATTCGCCTAAACGGCACCCCCTCTTCCACCGAATCTAGGCGTTTGATACCACTGTCCTGAAGCGAGGCATGGAATTGCCGGATCAGCTCATTCGCTTTCGCGCGCGTCTCCTCGGTGAGGTTCTCTCTCAGCTTCTCTGCGTAGTACATGCTCCCGATCCCTCCTCCGCGACTGGCCATGTCGATATGACCGGTATCAACGACTGCGAGTCCGACGACTTCCGCATCGTATCTCCTCGCGACATCGCCGGCAAAGGCCGTCGCCACGGGTGTATCCGAGTCGGTGTCAAGCGCTACTAGAATTCGTTTGATCAT
>CAZMXY010000088.1:10382-14529 GCA_964570345.1 uncultured Rhodothermales bacterium
TGAGGAACGTCTCGATCAAGATGCGCTTGCCCTCCTGGACGTACTGGCCGAAGGAATGGAGGTCCGTCGAATATTGGGCGGTCGCCGGGAAAAGCCCCTTTCCCTCCTTGCCCTCGCTCTCGCCAAAGAGCTGCTGCCACCATTGTCCGATGCCGAGGAGCTTCGGCTCGAAAACGGACAGTAGTTCGACGGCGTATCCTCGCCGTAAGAGGCCGTATCGTAGGGCCGCATAGTCGAGGGCATCGGTGCCGATGTCGTTGGCGTAAGTCGAGTATGCGGATACGGCGCCATCGAGCAACGATCGCACGTCGATCCCGGCGACGGCGATGGGTAGAAGACCAACCGGAGTAAGAACGGAAAATCTACCGCCTACACTGCGCGGGATGTCGAATTTCTTGTAGCCACGTTCCCGCTGCAATACGTTTAAGGCGCCTTCGGACGGATCGGTCGTTACGACGATGCGGCGCTCGGCGTCATCGAATCGGCTCTCCAGCCACTCTCGCACGAGGCGAAACGCCAGGGCCGGTTCCAGCGTCGTTCCGCTCTTCGATATCACGTTGACGTAAACGGACTTTCCGTCCACGTATTCGAGGAGATCGCGTAGATAGGCCCCGCTCATGTGATGACCGGCGAAAAGGATCTCCGGCGCCGGGATTTCGCCGGGCGCGCTCCGCACCTCCGACGAAGCGCGACCACGCTGCGCGGCCGTCGATTTCGGCATCGGAAAATATGGCGTCAGCGCCTGGATCACCGCCTTCGCGCCGAGATACGAACCTCCTATGCCGATGCAGAGAAAGACGTCGGCGGCGCGCCGTATAGAATCGGCCGTAGCTTGTATGTCGTCGATCAGATCGTAGTCGGGTGAGGCGAGCAGATGCCTCCATCCGAGGTACTCGCTGCCGGGACCGGACTCCGTCACCAGAGAACGATGCGCGTCGGCCGCCTGTGCTCTCAGCGTGGGGAAGTCGTCGGAAAGGACGGAGAGCCCATGGTCGACGTTGAGACGGATCATAGGAGGTGCGTAGCGCTGGCGCGGGGCGGGCTCTGGAATGGTCGTGAGACGCGTCCAGGACCGTCGGTGACGCTAGGAGGCGCCGTTCTCGACATCGAGATGCCATTCGCTCGCGATCTTCGAGATGAAATCCTGCTCTTCCGACAGAATCTCGCCGTCGGCCCGAGCGATCTCGGATAGATCGTGAAGGATGGTGAGCCGCAAATTCTCGGGGAGGGCGTCACGGAGCACGTGCACGGCTTCCGTCATTCGCTTGGAGTTCGCTCCGTTGAGATACGTCAGCGTGGCTTCGCGTATGACGTGGTCGATGAGGGCCGGATCCTTGTCCGGCTGCCAGCGGCGGAGGCTTGCAGCGATCTGCTTCGTCTCGGCCGGATGCAGGTCTTCATCGGCACCGTGCGCCAGGCCCAGATAGAGTAGGGCGAGATCGTGCAGTAACGTCAGCGTCATTTGACCTTCACTGTACATGACTAGACCTCTATTGTATGCAGCCGATGCTCTCGGTGAGCGGGACGCGGGCGTGAATATCAGAGCCGTTGTTACGGTATTGGTACGTAGCCAGTATAAGCGCCTCCGCACGTGAAATACCAGATCGCGACGAATCGGACCGGAGATTGAGCGCAACGTCGTGCGCCTGATGCGCCGTTCGTCGATCGCTACGTAAACAAGTGAGCGGCTGAACGGTGCCGCCGCAGCGTCCGAAAAGTACGACCTGTTGCGGATCCGTTGCAAACGAAGGCCGGCGCGGCCACTTCATGTCTTACGATCGACCGACGATTCGTAGCCTCGTACTGGGCTGCGGCCTTTCGTCGGATCCGAGGCCGCCGATCCACGTTTGCGACCCATTCTTCCCTGGAGACGAGTTTTTACGTACGGGTGTTAACGACCGCCTTACTCTTTAGTTGTGAACCTGATTCGGGCGGGCCGGAGAGCCGTCGACCTGGACATGGTGACCGACTGGACGTGTTCGTACGTCTCGAGGACGCAGCCGCGGCGTGCCCGGCGAGAATCGTCGTCAAGAAGGTCGCACCCATCCACGTGCGCGACGAGCACACGGCGTCGTTTTCGACCACGGAGGCGATGACGGCAGGCGCGCCGGCGAACCGCGATCCTTATCGAGAACCCATCCCTGTTGAAGCGGCCGGTGGCATCCTGGTTCGGCGTAGGACGTCCGGCCGCGAAGTCCTTCTAATCCGTCGTCGGGGCGTGTGGGATTTGCCGAAGGGCAAGCGGGACGCGGGAGAGTCGCTCGAAGTGTGTGCTCGACGAGAGGTCAGCGAAGAGTTGGGCATCGACCGGGTCGACCTCGTTCGACCGCTCGGCCAAACGATTCACGGCTACGTCGACGGCAATCGGTATGCCGTGAAGACGACCCATTGGTACCAGATGCATACCGACGTAACGTCCTTCCAACCGGAGAAGAAAGAAGGCATCCAGGCCGTTGCATGGTTCCCCTGGCGCGTGGCGATCGACCAACTCGGATTCGAGGTGCTTCGGAGGCATCTTGAGGCCGTCGATTCCCAGGTAGTGGTGCGCTAACTAACGCCGGGCGCGGTCATCGACGCCTTGCAGGAGTGCGCTCAGGCCGGACGCGCCCACCGACCCTGCGTAATGGAGCGGCGAGGCCAGAGTGCTTACCGACCCGTCGCTGCCACGCCGCTCATGGCGTGCAATTCTTCGGCGAGGCGGCCGGCAACGCTTCGCCAATCGTATTTGCGTACGGCGAGCGCACGGAGGGCTTCACGGTGCGCGTCCGCGACGGCAAGGGCCCGGGCGACGTGCTCGACGACGTCAATCACGGTATGCTCCGACTCGGGCCGCAAACGCATCAGTCGACCGACGTCCTCCGGGACGGCCTCGGAGGCGACGTCGAGGCTGGCTCCCATGCCGGCGAAATCGGTTCCTATCGGAAAGCAACCCGACGCCATCGCTTCAGGCACGACGAGCGGCGCCGCTTCTTTCACGATTGACGGGAAGATGGCCACGTCGCAGCAGGGGAAGAGGTGGCAGAGCAGATGGTGTTCCATGTATCCCGTGAAGACGATCTTGTCCGGATGGGCATGCTCACGGGCGAGCTCGAAGTATTCGTCGAGCCGGCCCTCGGAATCCAGCCGGTCCATGTAAGCCGCCACGCGATCGAACGGCTGTGCGGACTCGCCCTCCAGCGCGCCGCCCCAGGCGACGAGGTTTTTGACGAGCGAGCGCTTTCCGTGTCCGAGCGCCCAGACTAGCGCCTCGAGGCCCTCGCGAAGATTGCCCCGGCCGGCGATGAGCAAGCGCGCACGCGGGCGCCGCGCCGCGATCTCCGGGAAGGCGGCGACGATCGAAGCGAGGCCTTTGTATCCGATAATCTTCCCGACGAACGTGATAATGTCGTCGCGATCCCATTCGACGTGGTCCAGCTTCTCTTCCAGGTCGGCGTCGGGCAGCTTCGGAGGATAGTCCCCCGCCGCTCGCAGGACGTCGAGCAGTGCCTCGAGCTGCATGTCGTCCGAGAGCTGCGCCGTCATCGCCTGCCGAGCCGCCGCCGACGTTCCGCGCGGCGTGCCGGCCAGCTCATGCTTGAGCCGCGAGATACTGGACGAGCGGTCGCGTCGTCGGATTACCCGAAACTGCGTCGTGTCGACGCCGGCGCTGGCCATGACCATTTTCTCTTCGGGCCGATCGAGACTGCCGAAGACGTCTCGAATCCGATCGATCATTTCGTCGCTGAGCATGAGAAGGCGATCGGCGGAATCGAGCGCGGCCTCGGCAAGGCTTTTCATCTCCGCATTATGTTTGACGACGTACTCGATCGCGCTTCCGTGCGGCATCACGGCGAACGGCACGCCGCGCTCGGAGCACACGCGGTGCATCACGACGGCCATCAGAACGACGTGATTGACGTGAACGCTCGTGACGACGTGGTCATTGAAAATGCGGCGAACGGCCGCCTCGTTGCGCCGCAAATAGTCTTCGATCTGAGACCGCTCCATGTCGAGGATGCAGGCCATCGACGCGTTGGATGCCTTCGGCCTCACGTACGTGGGCAGAAGATCGAGCTTCGGCCGGTGCACCACGCATCTGCCGGGACGACCGATCTCCCGCCGAAACAAGAGCTCCGGTTCGCCATCGGGCGCATAGGAGTAGGCCTCC
>CAZMXY010000089.1:0-6578 GCA_964570345.1 uncultured Rhodothermales bacterium
ACGTCATGCAGATTCTGATCCACGGCGGCGGCCGCATGCCGGCCTTCGATCAGATGCCGGAAGAACGGAGGCAGGCGATCGTCGACTATCTTTTCGGGGATGAGGAGGCGGGGCCGGCGAGCGACGAAGCGGCGGACGAGGACCTCCCGCCGTACGCCTTCCGCAGCTTCCAGCGCTGGCTGGACGCGGAGGGCTATCCGGCCATCAAGCCGCCGTGGGGCACGCTCAATGCGGTGGACCTGAACACGGGTGAGATCAAGTGGAAGGTGCCGCTCGGGGAGTACGACGAGCTGACCGAACGGGGCATCCCGGTGACCGGCACGGAGAACTATGGCGGGCCCGTCGTGACGGCCGGCGGCGTCCTCTTCATCGGCGCCACGGCCGACGAGACCTTCCGCGCCTTTGACAAGGACACCGGTGAGATGCTCTGGGAGCACGACCTTCCCTTCGGCGGCAACGCTACGCCGAGCACGTACATGGCCGATGGAAAGCAGTACGTCGTCATCTCGGCCGGTGGCGGGAAGACGAACCGCCCGGCCGGCGGCTCGCTCGTCGCGTTCGCGCTGCCCTAGGAGGTGCGCTGAAGGCCCTCGGCTGAGCTTCCTCGCCCGGCCATTTTAATCGTTTCATTAGATATCTCCAGAAAGCTAGTGACAAAAGGCTGTCACACCGTGCGCCTAGCTTTTCTACTACGCTGAAGATGACAGGGTGGAGTATTAGGCCTGCCTCCCTTCTACCCTGCGCGACCGGCCGGCGTGAAGTCGGATTACAACCTCCACCCATGACCTACGACGACCTTCGGTTTCACCTCGCGCGCGATCCCGGGCTCCGGCTCCTGCGAAGCGACAACGCGCCACTCGTCGTCAGCTTCCTGTTCGCGCAGTTCAAGAAGCAGCCGCGCGTGGCGATCGGACATGAAGAGCTTCTGGAACGGCTGGAGGTCTTTCTGATCGACCTGCGTTCGCGGCAACCGGACGCCTATCCGGCGGCAGCGCAGGGCTACCTGAGCCAGTGGTGCGACGATCAGCACGGCTACCTCCGGAAATATTTCGAGAGCGGCGGCGACGATCCGGTCTACGAGCTGACACCTGCCTCGGAACGTGTCATCCGATGGCTGGAGGACCTGAACCGGACCCAGTTTGTCGGCACGGAGTCGCGATTCCTGCAGATTTTCGACCTCCTGGAAGAGATCGTGCGCAAGAGCACGGAGGATCCCGTCCTCCGCCTGGCCCAACTCGAGAAGGAGAAGGCGGCGCTCGAACGCGAGATGAGCGAGATCCGGCAGACCGGGCGGGTGGAGCGGTACAGCGCGACGCAGGTGAAGGAGCGTTTTATCAAGGCCAACGAAGAGGCACGAAGGCTGGTCGGCGACTTCCGCGGGGTCGAGGCGAATTTCCGCGAGGTGACCCGGCGAATGCAAGAGCGCCGCCTCCTGGAAGAGGCCACTAAAGGCGACGTCGTCGGCTACGTGATCGACGCGGACGACGCGCTGAAGGATTCAGACGAGGGACGCAGCTTCTATGCGTTCTGGCGATTTCTCATCTCTCGGGAGAAGAAAGAGGAATTGCGTGATCTCCTCGAGACCGTCTACGCGCTGACGGATCTGCAGTCGCTCGAGGGCGATTATTCGATGCTCCGAAACGTCGTTCGTCATCTCAGCGAGGCCGGCGAGAAGGTGGTCCAGTCAAATAGACGCCTGGCCGAGCAGCTCCGGCGGATGCTGGAAGAGGCGCACCTCCGAGAGAACCGTCGGGTCATGGATCTGGTCGGCTTGATCAAGAAGGCGGCCCTCGCCGCGCGAACGGACCCGCCCGACGAGAAGGCGTTCACGTGGCTCGATGGCGGGCCCGAGGTCAACCTCCCGATGGAGCGGCCCCTCTGGGAGCCGGATGAGAAGCCGTCGTTCGGGCATCAACCCGTCGACCCGGACGTCGAACGACTCGAGGAGGTCGACCTGTCGGGCCTGTTCGACTTCCTCGCCGTCGAGCGAGAGCAGCTCCAAAGACGGATCGACGAGACACTGATGCACCGGAGTCAGGCGACGCTTCGGGAGATCCTGGATGAGCATCCGGTCCGGAAAGGCCTCACCGAGCTACTCGTCTATGTGGTCATCGCAAGCGACGACCCGCGGCACGTCGTCGACGAATCCCGGACCGACGAGATCGTCGTCTACCGGCCCGATCGGCCGCCGAGGCGGATCGCCATGCCTCGCATTATTTTCGTTCGCTGATCCGGCCGACAGACGTGACTCACAGATAATGGACTCCGCCTCAAACAGACCTCCCATGACACGGCTCGACGATCACCCGCCCTACGCTCCGGCTCTGATCAAGCTCCTTCAAGGCGTCGTCCACTACGACGACGAGCAGACGTGGAACCTCCTGCGCGACCACGACCAGGCGATCCGCTCATACTTTGCGACCATAGGCGTCGAGCTGCATCTGAGTGAATCGGACGGCTACGCCTTTTTGCGGCAGTCCGATGACGAGACGGGCGAGAGCCTGCCGAGGCTCGTGCGCCGCCTTCCGCTCAACTACCTCACGACGCTCTTATGCGCGCTCCTCCGGGAGCGGCTCCTCCAGCACGACACGGGCGACATCGATTCGCCGCGCCTCGTCGTGAGTCGCGACGACATGATCGAGGCCCTGCTGCCGTTCTTCAAGGAGCGTTCGGACGAGACAAAGACGATCGGAAGAATCAACAGCGCCATTAACCGCATCGCGGATATGGGATTCATCACGCCGATGAAAACGGACGCGGACGTGTTCGAAGTGCGGCGCATTCTCAAGGCCCATCTGACGGCGGACAAGCTGTCCGAAATCAGAGCGGCGCTCGAAACGTACGTCGAAGAGGATTGACGGATGAGGTCTAACGACGGGGGACGTGGGAACGGCCTGCGGGGACGTGGGAACGGGAGACGTGAGGACGGCCTACGGGGACGTGAGGACGGCCTACGGGGACGTGAGAACGGCCTACGGGGGGACGGGGGACGGGGGGACGGTTTGCCGGCGAACGGCGCTGCCTCGTCGTCGCAGGCTTCCATGGAATTCGCAATGGACAACGCGCGGACGGGCTTCCGGCTGGATCGGCTCGAAGTGTTCAACTGGGGCACGTTTCACGGGCGGATCTGGACCATCCAACCGAACGGAGGTACGGCGCTGCTGACCGGTGCGAACGGATCCGGCAAGTCGACCCTCGTCGACGCCCTACTTACGCTGCTCGTACCGAACACGAAGCGCGGGTATAACCTCGCCTCGGGAGCCGAGACCAAGAAGGAGCGAGACGAACGTTCGTACGTGCTCGGAGCCTATGGTAAGTTTCGGGGAGAGGAAGTCTCCACGAGCCAGACTCGCATCCTGCGCGAGAAGAAGAGCGACTACACGGTCATCCTCGCCTCGTTCTACAACGAAGGCTACCGCCAGCGCGTGGTGCTCGCGAACTTTTTCTATTTCCAGAACGGCGAGCTTAAGAAGTTCTTCGTCGTCGCGCCGCACGAGATGACGATTGCCGAGCATTTCGCCGGGTTCGAAGACGTCCGATCGCTGCGCCGCCGCCTCCGGGACGCCGGCATCGAGGTGTTCGATCAATTTACCGAGTACAGCAGGCACTTTCGACGCGCCTTCGGACTGCGATCCGAGAAAGCCCTCGACCTCTTCAATCAAACGGTCAGCATCAAGGTCATCGGCGACCTGAACACGTTCGTGCGCGCCCACATGCTCGAGCCCGGAGATCCGAAGACGTACATCGCGGAGCTCCGCCGGCATTTCGACGACCTGACGCGCACGTACGAGGCCATCCAAAAAGCGAAGGATCAGGTCGAGAAGCTCCGTCCCATCGCCGGCGACGGCAAGCGGTACGTAAAGTTGGGCGACAAGATCGGGCAGCTTGAGCGGACGCTCCAGGCTCTGCCCGGCGTGTTCGCGCAGTGGGAGTCCGGGCTGTTGGAGTCCGCCATCGAAGAGGCATCAGGCCGACTCGAGACGGTGCGGCAGCAGCACGGCACGGTCCGATCTGAATTGACCGGGCTCCGTTCGAAGGAGCAGGAACTCGCCATCGCGATCAGCCGCGACGAGGTCGGCCGGCAGATCCAGCGCATCGAAGAAGACATCCATCGAACGGAGGAAGAGCGCGACCGCCTGCGGAAGGCGTGGGAAAGCTATCGCGTGCCGGCGGCGGAGCTGGAGCTGGGCGTGCCGGAGACGGACGAGGAGTTCCTCCGCCGGCGAAAGGACGTCGAGTCGATGCGAGGCCTCGCCAGGGAGGAGCTCGACGGCCTCACGCCCCAGCGCGACGCGATGAAGCTGGACATTCGCCGGCTGGAGGACGAACTCCGGGAAGGCCGCTCCGAACTGGATTCGCTTCGCAAGCGCACGAATCAGATTCCATTTCGCCATCTGAATCTGCGGACTCAGATCCTGGACGATCTCGAATTGTCGGCGGACGAGCTCCCGTTTATCGGAGAGCTGCTGCAGGTGCGGCCGGAGGAGCGGGAATGGGAGGGCGCAGCCGAGCGGCTCCTGCACGGCTTCGCACTGAGGATCCTGGTACCCGAACGTCACTACGAGCGCGTGAACGCCTACGTCGACCGCACGCATCTCGGCGATCGGCTCGTCTACAGTCGAGTCCCGGAGGAGGTGCCGGCTCGCGGCATCCGTGAGGTCGATCCCGACCGTCTCTACAACAAGCTTGACGTCCGGGCGGACACCCCGTATCGAGATTGGCTGGACGCAGAGCTGGTGAAGCAGTACGACCACGTTTGCTGCGACGTGGATCAATTTCGACACGAGCGGCGGGCCGTCACCCGAAACGGCCTCATCCGACAGAACCGCACCCTCCACGAGAAAGACGATCGCCGCGGGCTCACCGACCGCCGATACTTCGTGCTTGGTTGGGACAATCGCGAAAAGATCCGCCTGATCGAACAAGAGATCGAGGAGCGCACGCGCGAAAGCGACGCGCTGAAGAAGCAGGTGGAGGGTCTTGAAGCGAACCAAGAGCGACTGCGGCGGCGGATCCAGCTGCTCGACGCGCTGTTGCGGTTCGCGGATTTCAAAGAGATCGACAAATCCGGTGCATCCCGGCGGATCGAGGAACTCCGGGAGCAGAAGGCGAGGCTGGAGGAGAGCTCCGACCGGCTCCGACAGCTGCGGGCCGAGAAGGATGCGGCCACGTCCGCAATCGCGACCGCGGAGGAGCGCGTAACGTCCATCGAGAAGGAAATGACGCGCCTCGAGATCCGCCTCGAAGACTTCGAAGGGCGTCTCGGACGCTGCCGCAAGGCCGTCGCTTTGTTCGAAGAAGCGGAGCTCGCTGCGTATGCCGAGTCCCTCGAACGGCGGCTCACGGATGCGCTCGACCTCGACGGTCTGGCCGAGCGGCGGGAGCAGGTGCGCGAGTCCGTGTCGGCGGAGGCGAAGCAGCGCGGCGAACGGCGGTACGAGGTGGCGACGAAGATCGTCCGGGCGATGCAGCGATACAAGAGCGAGTATCCTGACGAAACCATGGAGGTCGACGCGGCCGTCGAGGCCCTGCCCGATTACCAGCGTGCGCTCGCCACGCTCGAACGGGAGGACCTGCCCCGTTATGAAGAGCGCTTCCGCGAGTTGCTCAACAAAAAGCTGATGGAAGACGTCTCCTTCTTCGAGGAGGCGCTCTTCCGGCAGGAATCCGAGATCAGGGAGAAGATCGACGAGCTCAACAAATCGCTGGAGGTGATCGACTACTCGCCCTCCAGCTACATCGCGCTCGTCACGAGTGCATCAAACGACGCAGAGATCCGCGAATTCAGACACCTTCTCCGGGCCATTTTCGCGGATAACACGGGCGAGGCTGCCGCGAACGAGGCCAGCTTCCACCGGATTCGCGATCTGATTCGGCGATTCGAGACGGAGGAGCGCTGGACCGCCAAAGTGACGGACGTGCGGAACTGGGTCGATTTCAGCATCAGCGAGCGATACCGCGAGTCGGACGAAGAGAAGAGCTTCATTACGGACTCGGACGGGCTCTCCGGCGGGCAGAAGGCGAAGCTCGCCTACACGATCCTGGCCGCGGCGATCGCCTATCAGTTCGGGCTCGATTACGGGGAGACGCGGTCCCAATCGTTCCGATTCGTCGTCATCGACGAGGCGTTCAGCAAGATCGATGAGGACAACGCCCGCTACGCCATGGAGCTGTTCAAAAAGCTGGACCTCCAGCTCCTCGTCGTGTCGCCGCTGGGTGCGACGCGCGTCGTGGAAGATTATATCGGCGCCTGTCACTTCATCGCCAACAACGAGGAAGGGAGTGCTTCGCAGGTGCGTAACCTGACGATCGAGGAATATCACGAGGAGAAGAAACGTGCGTGGATCGAGCCAGAAGGCGCGTGGGACCCATCATGATCACGCCGAAAGAGATCCACAAACAGGCGGCGCGGGCCTATCCGGACTTTCTGCGCAGCGTGGTGACGGGCGAGCCGTTCTTTCCGTTTGAGATCCGCTTCGGAAAACGCATCCCGAAGGGGAAGTACCGCGATTTCGCGACGAAACGGGACCGGCTTCTGGACGGCGCGACACGCGTCATCGGTGCAACGATGGAAGAAG
>CAZMXY010000089.1:6678-7760 GCA_964570345.1 uncultured Rhodothermales bacterium
GCCGAAGGCTCTCGGGACGTCGCGACACATCGACGTCGCGACGACGGTTACGTCGTAGAGGTCGCGGGGCACAACTCACGACGGTTCGGCCTGCAGGGCCTGCCGGTCCGTATCTATTTCGATAGTGAGGCGGGATTTGCGTCTTTTCTCGGGCACTCCGACGAGGTGCTGCGGTTTCGCGAGGCGGTGTCCCACACCCGAGACGTCCTGCCTGCGTTGCTTCCCTGGCTCGAACGCCATGCGCCGCGTGTGACCGCGTATCTGGATCCGTGGCCGGACCTGCTCCGCGTCTGCCGGTATCTCGTCGATCATCCTCGACCTCGGCTCTACGCAAGAGAACTCCCGCTTCGGGTGCCAACGAAGTTTGTCGAGACCCACGAAGGCATCCTCCGGCTGCTACTCGAATTTCTTCTTCCGAACCACGACGTCGATGCCGATGCATCCGGCTTCGCCGAACGATTCGGGCTTCGCTTCGACGAACCGCTCGTCCGGATGCGCGTCCTGGACCCGGACTACTCGCCGACGGCAGGCTGGCCCGCCCATGACGTCAGCATGCCCGTCTCCGCCGCGGCCGAACTCGACCTGTCCGGCTGCACCGTCGTCATTACGGAAAACAAGATGACGTTTCTGACGCTTCCGAGGCTGCAGGACGGACTTGGCCTCTGGGGTGGCGGATTCAAAGTCGACGTACTCCGCGGACTTACGTGGCTGAGGGCCTGTGACGTCGTCTACTGGGGCGATCTCGACGCGCACGGCTTCATGATTCTCTCGCGCCTACGATCGTTCCTGCCAGATGCGCGATCAGTGATGATGGACGTCGAGACGTACGAGACCTTTTGCTCGTATACCGTGGCCGGCACCCCCGTTGACGAGATCGTGCTTCCGAACTTGACACCGCAGGAGCAGGCCGTTTACCGGTCGCTTTCGCGCGGTAATCTTCGCCTCGAACAGGAGCGGATCCCGCAAAGCCACGTTTCGGAACGGCTTATCCGGATCTCCTCAGATCGCTCGCGAACCTGAGGTTGCATTTAGTCTCCACAATCGGACGGATTGCAATGTTCATCGGCATGCCGGTCACCCTC
>CAZMXY010000089.1:7860-14360 GCA_964570345.1 uncultured Rhodothermales bacterium
GGTCGTTGGTACTCGAGCTGCACGGATTACTCAGAGTAGTGAGTAATTTTACTCAGACTGCTGAGTAAATTACACCGAACGCAGCAAAGCATCAATTCAAGACGGCGCGCGAGCGGCTATGGAGCGGCAGTGAGCCGAACCGTCTCCCCCCACCTCGTCGGGAAGCTGACGATCTCTCCTGACAGATGCTCGCCCTCAATCCCGTTGCGCTCGAGCGCGATCGTCCGGCCCGGCCAGGGGTTGCGCAGCCGGCACGTGCTCCCGGCCTGCGATTCGATCTGCACGAACTCGATCCGTCCCTCTTTCATGGACGCGCTGACGAGGAAAGCGCCGCGCGCCAGCAGATGAAATCGGGCATCCCACTCCTTCGGCCAGGCGGGGAACACGCGGAGGATCGGCGGCTTGCCGGGCGAGGGCGGGGCGCTCTGGAGCAGGGCGGTGTGCAGCGCTTCTGCGACCCGTCCGAGCCGCTGCGCATCGATCGCTCCCGGCCCCTCGCGCAGCGTGAGCCGGTTCTTGAAGACGGCCGACGCGCCGCTGCCGGCCGGATCTACGAAGTCCCGCGCCGCCCCGAGCGACCGGAGCTGGCTGGGAAGCATGAGGCGAACGGCATCGGCTCGGCCCATCGCCGCCGCCGCGATGGGCACGCGAGAGAGTACGCCGACGCGCATGTCGGGCGCCAACCTGCCGTCCAGGAACGCATCGAGCGTCGCATCGCACAGCGCGATTGTCTCCGGGTCGTCGGCCTCGAGCGTGCACAGCTCGAAGTTCCACATGGGAAGGGTGTTTCCGTCGGGCAGCAGCCCTCCGGGTTTGACCGCGGGACGCCGGCCCTTCACCCAGACGCGCGGGCCGGCGTAGTCGTCGGGCTTGAGCGCGTCGGAGAGGTCGCTGGTCGGGATCGGAGCGAGGTCGTCGTAGAACGCTTGCCACACCGGACGCATCTCCTCGTCGACGTTCAGGATCTCGGACGCGCGGATCAGCACCGGCAGCATGCCACGCAGCGCGGAGAGGTCTTCATCCGAATCGGTCACGCCCCAGCCCGGCTCGTTGCTGTTCGTGTGATAGAGGTGGATCTTCCCATCTTCACCTCTGCGCAGATTCGGAAAGTTTCGGTAGAACTCGACTGCCCCACGGAGCATCGGGTAGGCGCGCTCGCGCAGCCAGGCTTCGTCCATCGTGTACTCGTATCGCAGCCAGTAGAGCCAGGCGATCTTCGCGGTGGTGCCGAAGATGTGGGTGACGTGTCCGAACGGACTGAAGCCCTTTTCGTCGCGGACCCATCGGCCCGCTTCCCATCGACCGCCCTGCGCCATCCAATTCCAGCGGCTGCCATGGGAAGACTTGGACGCCGCATAGTCCTTGAAGCGCTCCGAACGCTCCTCCCACGGCTTGCGGAGCAGGTAGAGCTCGCGCATCTCCTCGGCGACGTCTTCCGGCAGGGGTGCAAAGCCGTTGAACGGCGACGTTTCGCCGATCCAGATGCCGTCGCTTCCCCACTGTTGCCGCGCAGCGACGGCGCTGCGGTCATACATCGCGTCGTACATCCGGAAGAGCGGGTCCATCAACTCCCAGCGGTTCGCCGGCGCCAGGCCGTTGTAATAACAACTCTGGTTCGCCCACCAGAACTGCGAGCCCCAGGCGCGCATGTCCCCGTTCGTGTACCAGAGCATCCCGCCGAAGCGCGGCATGTAGTCGCCGCGGGACGTGACGGCCATCAGGTAGAGGAAGTAGGCGTAGTTCTCGGCGACGTAATCGGCCTCGCCGTCGTCGCTGCGCAGGTCGACGTAGCTCCGATGCCAGAAGTCCTCCCACCACTGCTCGTTATCCGCCAGCAGGCCTTCGAACGTGGCGCTTTCGGCGGATTCGACGGCGTCGATCGCCATCTCTGCCACGTCTTCTGCAGGGTCGAAGCTCGCGGCGCTGCCTATGAGAATCGTGTACCTGCCCCGTCCCGCCGCGCCGGAGAGCCGAACGGTGGTCTCGTTCACGTGCCACGCAGCGGCTTCGCGGCCGACGATCGCGATCGCCACGGCCGACGAGGCGTAGTGGTCTCCCTCCCGGAATTCCTGTACGAGAACGATCCGTCCTCCGTCCCGAATCGCGAGCCTCGAAAGGGCGGTATGGGCGCCGGTCCGAACGACGGCGGCGTGCCGGCTCGTCAGGTCCCAGTTCTGCCCGGGAAGGTACTGAGTCATGAAACGCAGCATGCGTAAATCGACGTTCACAGGGGAGGGCTCCGTACGCTGATCGTCGACCTCGATTGCGAATACGTCCCGCTCGTGCCATGCGAGTACGCGCGCCGTAATGCCTCCGCCGCGCAAGGTCATCAGGCCGTCGTACATGGACAGGTGTTGGGCGAAACCGGCCTCGACGCTGAACGGCTCGTGGCCGAAATCGACGAAGTTGACGTCTACGAACCCGGCGCCGTTGGAATAGTCGCCGGCGGCACGGGCGAAGCTGTCGGAGCTGCCGCCGTCGATGCCGAAGACGTCGACGCGATTGATCTGAAATTTGAGCGCGCGGGGCGTCGTCCAGACGAGACTGCCCATCCGGCCGTTGCCGACGGGCATGCCCTCCTCGCTGCGGGTGACGGGTTCGTCGTAGTGGAGATCGGCTCTGGCGACCAGGCTCCTGACGTCGGGCCCTTCTCGGTCGAGCGCTCCGCGGTCGAGCACGCCGAGGTCGGGCGCTCCTCGGTCGGGCGCTGCTCGGTCCCATGCTCCGCCGTCGGACACTATGTGGTCGGGCGCGCCTCGGTCGAGCGCTCGATCGACAGACGCCTGAGCCGCCGCGCCCGCAGGAGTCATCGTGCCGATCAAAAGAAAGACGACGGCGAGGCCGGCTGCGGCCGCCGTCGACCTGGTTCTTGGACTTCCTGTCATTGCGGATAGAATGTGCGGATCGAATGGTAAGGTGCGATCGCCCGAACTGCAGGCGTGACGGGTAGCCGCAGGGCACCGCGTCCGCTTTGGCGATCAATCCAACGGCCATGGAGGGCTGGCCGGTGGTCGTCATCGACCGGGCGGACACGAAACCGCGGGCGAACACACCCTACTTGCTCTGCACGGCGGCCGCCGGTCGCCGCGCTAACGAGCTGGATCGCTCTTCAGCACGAGTACCGAGGCGATCGTGCTCGGCGGCACGGCGGGCAGATGCACGACGAGACCTTCATCGGTCCGTTCGACGTCGAGCGGTTTTCGGTCCGCCAGCAGGAAGACGTCATCCGGCATGTCGTGGACGTCGTCGATCCGAAGCCGGCCGTCGCTCGGCCAGTCGAACACGTGAGCGAAGAGCCGGCCGGGTTTATGAGTGAACCGGCCCCACTCGGGCTGTACCGCGAACGGGCTGCCCATCGTGCCGTAGATGGCCTCGCCGTTCACCTTCATCCATGCTCCCATTTCTCGAAGCCGTGCGACGCTGGGCGCCGGGATGAGCCCCTCGGCCGTGGGCCCTACGTTCAGCAAGAAGTTTCCTCCCTTCGAAGCGACGTCGATGAGCGTCCGTACGAGCGTCCGCGTGTCCTTCCAATCGTCGTCGTACGACTTGAACCCCCACGTCCCGTTCATCGTCATGCACGTCTCCCAGTCCACGCCGGGTAGACCCTGCGGCGGCACGTCCTGCTCGGGCGTCCCGAAATCGCCGACGTGTCCTTCTTTCGTCAATCCACGAATGATCCCCTCTTCACGCCTTCGTTCGCGTCCCTTGCCGACGCGATTATTGATGATCACCTCCGGTTGGAGGGCGCGCGCAAACTCGTAGACGTCCCGTCCGTATTCCTCCGTCCAGTCGGCGATCCAATCGCCGTCGAACCAGAGAACCGCCACGTCGCCGTAGTCGGTGAGAAGTTCTCTGAGCTGCGGCTTCATGTAGCTCTCCACGTACCGGGCGAAATTGGGATTTGGGATCTGCGCATTGTAATCCGGATAGTTCGGGCCCTGTGCGTCGGGGTGGTGCCAGTCCATGATCGAGTAGTAGAACCCGAGCTTCATTCCGTGGCGCCGGGCGGCCTCTGCCAGCTCCTTGAGCGCGTCGCGACCGAACGGCGTGGCCGTGACGTCATAGTCCGACACCTCGGAGTCGTAGATAGAGAAGCCGTCGTGATGCTTCGAGGTGATCACGATGTACTTCATTCCAGCATCGGCGGCCAGCTGCACCCATTCCTCCGCGTCGTAGCGTACCGGGTTAAATTCGCCGGCGAACCGTTCGTATTCGCGCAGGGGGATGGGCGCACGCGTCATGATCCATTCGCCGCCGCTGCGTCCGACTCGGTCGCCGTCGTACGTCCCGGCGGGGATCGCGTACACGCCCCAGTGGATGAACATGCCGAAACGAGCCTCCCGCCACCAGGACATGCGGTCGTCGTCGCCGACGGAGTCGACGGCCGCGACGTCCCGAACGGATGCGCCTTCAGCAGCGCCGTCCTGCGCGGCGGCATGCTGTATACCGGCCATAGCGAGCGCGATCAGGAGGAAGGAGAGCTTGTGTGGCAACGTCAACGTCGGCATCAATCTTGTCATCGGAGAAGATTCATGATTCGAGTTTCCGACCGCCCTCCGCCGTTCAGCACGTACAGGTAGGCGCCGCCGGCAACGGACCGCCCGGAATCGTCCGTGCCGTCCCACTCGACGCCATAAGCGCCCGCCGCGTGCGCGCCGGATGCAAGCCTCGTGATTTCACGGCCGAGGACGTCGTAGATCTTCAATTCGACGTCGCCCGGACGGTCGACGGTATACCAGATCTCCGTGCCGAGTGTAAACGGGTTGGGGAAGTTCTGCTCCAGCAGGAGGTGGCGCGGCGTTTCGACGGGGGAATCGGCGGTGGTCGACGAGGAGCTCCGGGTGAACCTGAAAACGCCGCCTTCGTGGTCGACGATGTACAGCTCTCCCTGCTCGTCGACGCCGAAGGAGGAAATCCTGAAAGCAGTGTCGAAGAGCAGCTCCGGCCCCTCCACGACGCCGTCCTCGTAGCGCAACATGCGCACGTTGCCGCTGCACCAATCGCCGTAAATATAAGCACCCTGCCGCTCCGGGCGCCGTGAGCCCCGATAGACATAGCCGCCGGTAATCGAATTGCAGCTTCCCTCATACGCGTGCTGAACCAGCGGCGGCTTCAGTCCGTCCGCCTCGCAATCCGCCGCTTCGAAGCAGCTTGTCCCCTCCATCACCGACCAGCCGAGATTGTCTCCGCCCTCGACCAGGTTGATCTCTTCCCACGCTTTCGCGCCGACGTCGCCTACCCACAGCTGATTCGTCAAGGAGTCGATGCTGAAACGCCATGGATTACGCAGGCCATAGGACCAGATCTCTTCACGACCCGCCTCCGGATCGTTCGCGAACGGATTGTCGGGCGGAATGCCGTACGGCCGCTCTTCGGAGGCGCCGTCGACGTCTATTCTGAGGATCGTTCCCAGTAGCGAGTGGACGTTCTGGCCGTTCTGTTCGGAATCGGGCGGGAAAAGTTCGCCGCTGCGGCGGTCTCCTCCGTCTCCCACGCTGACGTACAGATACCCGTCGCGCGGGCCGAACTGCATCATACCCGCATTGTGATTCCCGAACGGCTGGCTGATCTCCAGAAGGACGAATTCGCTCTCCGGATCGGCCCGGTTCGCGTCGGTCGGATCCACCTCGAACCGGGAGATGACGCTGCGTTCGGGGTCGGATCGCGTATAGTAGACGTAGAAATAACCGTTCGTCGCGTAATCCGGGTGAAAGGCCAGGCCCAGAAGGCCGGCCTCGTTATGAAATCGCGTCAGGAACGTTCTCAGATCGAGAAACTGGTGTACGTCCGAGTGCGTGACGGTCGAGTCGTTGGGGAATACCTTCACGATGCCGTCCTGCTCCACGACGAAGATGCGATCGGTGCCGTCGCCGCTGTGCGTGAGGTAGATGGGGGAAGAAAACGTGAGGAGAAACGGTCGCTCGACGTTGCGCTGCGGCTGCGCGACGGAGGCCATCGGCACGGCGGCCAGCAGCGAAATGGCGAGAACCTGTCGCAAGGTGTGCATCAACGTTCTGATCGTCTGAATCTGGCAATGAATCCCCCGCCGGCGCGCAGGTCGACGGGCATCCGGTCTACCGCGACGACGGCTCTTTCGTCGACTTCGACGGCCGCGGCGTCGTCCTCACGATCGCGCACGATAAGAGCCTCGTAGGTCCCCGCCTCGAGGAATTCGAGGGGGAGGATGACCGATCGCGCCTCGGGCCCGTTCATGATCGCGAGGAACCACTCGTCGTCCAGGCGGCGCGCATAGGCGGCGATTTCTCCGATCTCGCTCACCGGCAGAACGAGCGTTTCGTCCCAGACCGTGGGAATGCTCTTGATCATTTCGGCCGCCGGGTTCTGTAGAATGTTAGCCGGATGGGCACCGTAGACGAGAGCCGGCGCCGTAAGAATGGCTGCGCTGGCAATCTGGTGAGCCCATGACGTCTCCCGGCGGCGCTCGCCGAAGAGCATCGGCGTGAAGTCGGCGTGCCCGGCGAGCATCCGCGTAAACGGGA
>CAZMXY010000090.1:0-6024 GCA_964570345.1 uncultured Rhodothermales bacterium
AGGACTCCTCGGAGCTCGTATCCTCGTGCGGAATGACCTCTTCGATCAGCTCGTTTCCCTCCGCGTCGAGGACGCGAATGGCGACCGTGCGGAGTGAGGAGCCGCCGAAGAAGCCGTCCGCCGTCATGAAGAGTTCTCCGGCGGGCGTGACGTCGAAGCGCGGCCGATCCTGACGCCCTCCGCCGACGAAAATAAACTTGAACTGCACGCAACTCGAATACTGCGGCGCAAAGTCCAGAACCTGACCGTTCGCATCGATGCCCGCCAGGGTGATCTCGGAACTGCGCGTGCCGTCATCGCCGATCTGCAGCTCTCCGGTGTGCTGCATCATGACGAGCATGGTGCCGCTCGAGTGAAACGCAACCTCCGGGCGCTCCATGAAGTCGCTCAGCCAGACGTCGAGGCCCGAGCACGATTCCCCCTCGAAGACGTGCGTCGGCCCCAGGGGAGCGCCCGAAGTCGAGAATCGCTGCGCCAGGACGTGAAGGACCTCGCGTCCCGTCGACGTGCGAAAGAGGCCCTCCGCCACGATCCCGTACGAGCCGTCCGCCGCCACGGCGATTTTGGGCAGATACAATCCGAGCAGTTCGTCCTGCATTCTCTCGAGCTCGAGGAAGAGACGTTGCGCCTGAACCGGCGTGCTCGTCGCCGCCGCGAGGAGCGCTATCAAGACAGAAATGGGAAGGCGCATGAGCGAATTCGTTCGTTTTGCGAATAGATAGGTACTGCGAGGCACGGGGGATCCGCGACGGCAACCACGACTGGATCTGCGAAAGCAGGCACGAACGCCCCGTTCGGTGCCCACGCTCGGTCAGCCCGACTCACCGTCGCTTTTTTCACCAAGCGCAGTCTTCGCGACGTCCATGCATTCGTCGAAAAACGCCTGGACCGGCGTTTTCGCCTCGCCGGCTCTCGCGACCCACGTAACGCGGCGGCTCTCGCCGCCGGCCGACAGCGTGATGAACAGGCCTTCGGTTGCCATGGCTTGTTCTTTCATCTGAAGAAATCCGATCTCTTCCGCTCGTCTCCATAGCCGGCGCACCTCGTGCCGGCCGACCGTCGCGGCCGCCAGCTGGTTTTCTCCGGGAAACTTACCTTCCCATCTAACCACGTCTCCGTCCGCATTGATGGAGTAGCCCATGCTGCGGCCCGCGAACGTGCCTTGCCGGCCGAATAGGATGGTAAGGTCGGCCGGGATCTCCTGGCCCGACGACGAGGAAGACGACTCGCCGCACTTGCAGCCGGCGAGGCCGACGAGCATGAACGCGGGGACGACCCACAGCATTGCGTTTCTGAGCGATTGACGGCCCGTCATTTTACGAGAAGCATTTTGCGTGTGAAATGTGTCGCCGCGCCGCCATTCTGCGGAAAAGCCTCGAGACGGTAGAAATAGGCGCCGCTGGCCACCAAGCGTCCCGCTTGGTCCTCTCCATCCCACGCGACCTGGTACGATCCCGCGTTGCGGACGCCGTCCTCCAGGACGCGAACGAGCCGGCCGTGCAGGTCGAAGACCGTGAGGCGAACGTTCGCCGAACCCTGCAGCGTATATTGAATGTTCGTTTCAGGATTGAATGGATTCGGATAGTTCTGAAATAGCGCCAGCCGTTGCGGCGTCTCGTGCGTTGACTCGATTCCCACCGACTGGTCGACGCGAATGGAAACGGGGATCTTGAAATTTCCGCCGTTCGTGTTCAGCGTGACCTCGCCGGCGTACTGCCCTGGAACCTGATCCGACGCGTCGTACGTAACCGTGATAACCTGCGATTCGCCGGGGCCGAGCTGTCCGCTCGGCGGAGAGACCGACAGCCGCGACGGTTCGGCGGCGACGTTGATCGGTACGGTGGACTGAGACGTACCGCCATCGTTATCCGTCACCCGCAGCGTCACCGTGTAATCACCCGTTTGCGAATAGGCGTGCGTGGCTACCTGCTGGCTGCTGGTTCCACCGTCGCCGAACGTCCAGGCATATTGCTCGATCGTGCCGTCGGGATCGCTCGATCCCGATCCGTCGAACGTGATTTCCTCGCTCACTTCCACCTGGATCTTCGACGCCTGAATGTTCGCGGTCGGCAGCTGATTGTCCGACGAGATCGTGATTTGCCGGCTGGATTGGCCGTCGGCCCCCTCGTCGTCCGTGACCGTCAGCATGACGGTATACTCGCCCGGCTCAGAGTACGCATGCTGGACGGACGACTGATCGCTCGTTTCGCCGTCTCCGAGGGACCACGCGAACTGCGTGATGGAGCCGTCGGGATCACTCGACGTCGAGCCGTCGAAGGTGATGGTTTCGTCGACGAGCGCCTGCGTCCTCGAGGCCGTTATTCTCGCAGTGGGCGGCTGGTTGAGACTGCCACCCTGGGCGGTTCCTTCCGCTCGGATCAGCCAGGCACCGTTCGCAAACCCTTCGATCGCCGAAAGCTCCGCGTACCAACCGTCGAGACCTGAGTTGACCCAGTAGAATCCCGTCTCGGGTGCGAGGCCGTTCGCATCCGCTCCGGCTGGATAGAAAATGCCTCCGGGCGTCACGAGCTCGATGTCGAACAACTGGCCCTCCGGCAGCGCGATGGGGTCGAAGAAGATTTGATACCACTCGCCCTCCGGCGCAATCGGAAGCGTGACCGCTCCGGAGACGAATACGTTGCCCTCCGGGTCCGTAATGAAAACGGACACCGGGAACGTACTCTCGTTTTCAGATCGCATGTAGACCCAGAATCGCTCAAGCGAAAATCCCCCGACGGGCGCAGTGAATCGGCTGCCCCACTGAAACGGCGTAGAACCGTCTCCCCATCCGATAAAGTCGTCAGGGAGATCCGAGCCGTCATCCAGCACGATGAAATCACCGAGCGCCGCGACGCTGCCGGAAACACCTGTGGGCGTCGTG
The DNA here is from genome assembly GCA_964570345.1 of uncultured Rhodothermales bacterium. Classification (GTDB taxonomy): domain Bacteria; phylum Bacteroidota; class Rhodothermia; order Rhodothermales; family VXPQ01; genus CAZMXY01. Next base: position 2,882 of record CAZMXY010000090.1, read on the forward strand.
CCTGCGGCTTCCGGCTGTGGGCCACCGGACGTCGGAGAAAACGGGCGTGCACCGTCCGACGGTCGGCGGAGACCGGCATCCGGTATGAGCGGATACCCCGAAGCGACCGACCCCGTTTTGCCCAGCGCCCCTACGTTGAAGCTGAGCGTCGCGGCGCCGTTATTGGTGAGGGTAAACGTCGTCGATGCGTTGGCGCCCGGCTGTACCTCGATCTCCAACTCGGTCACGTCAAGCGACGCCACGGCGGAGCCGCCGCCTTCTCCGATCGTCGCATGGTAGACGCCGCGACCGTGCGATCCGGCGACGATCGTTCCATCCTCGGGCCGAGCCACCAGCATGTCCACGACGACGTTCCCGAGAACGTCGCCGCCTTCGAGCGCCCACGTCGTACCGCCCCCGCCCAGGGTCGTCGTCGAATAAACGCCCGTGCTCGTGCCCACGAAATACAGCGTCCCCGCCCCCGTCGGAACGATCGCGGCGGTGCGGACGGACGGTCCGTCCTCACCGCCCAGGTTCCCATCGACGTTCGTCCATGAGGCGCCCGCGTTCGTCGAGTGCCAGATGCTTTCGATGTTGTAATTCGAGAATACCGCGATGACCTCGTCCCCGTCGTTCTGATTCACGACGATCGAAGAGGGGAAAGGCGGGAATGCATCCGAGCTGACCGGCGGAGTGACGTTCGTACCTGCCCCGTTGGCGCTCGCGGCGTCCACGCGAACGAGGGCTGACTGCGATTGGAAATCCGTCGTGCCGAAATAGATACGGTCGGCGGGCGTCTTCGCCGCGGCGATCGTCGTCGTACGCGAGCCCTGCTGGGCCGACGAGTTCAGAAACGTCCAATTGATCGAGGTAGGCTGCTGGCCTCCGTCGGGAATGCCGTCGAGGTTGCTGTTGCGCCACACGCCGCCCGCCTCACCCATGTACATCACGCGTGCGTCATTCGGGTCGAGGACGAACGGATTGATGAACATGTACTGCTGCGCGCCCTCGGGACTGACGGCGGCGAAGCCGCTGTTCGTCCGGCGAAACACGTTTCCGTTCTGCGAGGACACGTAGAAAGCGGTAGCGCCCGGCGTGATGGCCGCGTAGGCCCCGTCACCGCCGAACAAATTGAACCATTCGGATGCGCCGTCATCCGACAGCGTGCCCCACGTACCGTTGTCCTGCAGCCCCCCGATCAGAGAAAGACCGCCCGGCGTAGGGTCGATGGCGACTGCGTAGAACTGGCTCGTCACGTACCCGTTGTTCAGCGACGTCCAACTGTGCGGGTCCGCGAGAACGTCGGTCGACCTCGAAAGGCCGCCGTCGTGCCCGGAAATGGCGACGTTCGGGTCGGTCGGAAGGAATGCGAGCACATGCTGATCGGAATGATGGTTGGTGAACTGCGCGTAATTCGCCGGCGTGGAATAGCCTCCGATGCGGGTGAACGAGTTGCCGGAGTCGATCGATCGATACAGGTTCGTGCCTCCGATAAAGACGATGTCGGCGTCGTCGGGCTTTACGCTGACCATCAGATCGTACCCGCCCTGTGAACTGAAGGAGGCATTGCCGTCGACGCCCTGTTCGTCGGGCACGGAAGCGGTAAGGTCCGACCAAGAACCGCTCGCATTATCGTATCGGAAGAACTGATGATCACCGGCCGTGGCTCCCTGCTGGGTGGATTGAACGAGCAGGTACAACGTATTGGCATCCGATGGGGCCGGCCCCAAGACCATTCGGTACGGGTCGTTCCCGAGCGTCGGTGGCGAGACGTTCTGCCACTCGTCGCCGGCGTTCGATGACTTGAACACACCGAAGTTGTTCGTGCCGGATCCGCTTCTGCTCAGCGTCGCGTAGACGTCGCCGTCGGCGGCGATGACGACGTCCGTCATGGCACTGAATGGATCGTCTTGCGATTGCCTGCCGAGCAGGTATTGCCAGCTGGTGCCCCCGTCCGTCGATCGATAGATCCCGCCGAACGTGGCCGCAAAAACGGCCCCTGACGGATGCACGGCGACGTTCCAGACGTAATCCCAGAGGTCGTCGAACACGTTCGGATGGCCCTGTCGGGTGCTGAGCACCGGCGCCCAACTGAGACCGTTGTCGGTCGACTTGAATATTCCCTGGCCGTAGTACTGCTGCAAGCCGCCGCCGGCGGAGTTTCCGAGAAATTCTCCCGTTCCGAAGTACCAAACGTTATGATTACTCGGGTCTTGCGCCAGGCACGTCACGCTGGCCATGTCCGACAAACCCGAAATCAGGCTCCACGACTGGCCGTCGTTCTCGGAAAGATAAATCCCGCCGGAAATCCCCCCGGCCAGCATTCGGCGATTCGACGTACCGTTATAGTCCCGGTCGACGGCGAGGGCCCGCGTGCGTCCCCCCACGTTCGTTGGTCCGCGCAGCGACCACTTCTCGGCCATGAGCCTCCCCGACTTGCGGGCCAGCTCGTCGGCGCGGGGCAAATGCTGCGCAAAGGCCAGCTCCTTCGCCCGTACGTTCAACGGTATGGTCCCCGTCACGGGGTCCCTCAGCCTCAACAATTCGTACTCGAAGCGCGCCTGGGCGTCGTCGCCCTGGTTCTTGGGCGAGAACGAGGATCGGACGTGCGGGAGGTCGAGGTTTGACGCCTCCTCCATCGACACGGGTCCGACGGGCGTATACCTGTTCAGCCCATAAACGACCGAGAAAACGACGAGGAGCAGAAGGCCGAATCCGACGGATAGCCGACGAGCGACAGACGAAGTAAACATGTAGCCGGTGGGTGATTGCGCGACGCGCCGTCGAGCGTCGTCGATGAGGCACGAAGATGGACGACGCCGCGACGTAGTGGGTGGAAAGCTCCTTTGCTGCATGACGCGCAGGAGCCGTGACGAGGGTTTTGCGGGCTGAGAGAATGTATGACAGTGAAGCCTATTTACGCAGCAAGGTATAATTTTAATGTAAGTACTTTCAGGTTTCAGATCGCAGATGCCACGGCCCGCAAATGATCGTACGGCCCCAGCCGCTCGCGTCCGCATTCATCGCACGTACGTTCGCTCGACCAATTCCCGTGTATGATGTCGGTGCGACCGTCGTTCTGCTCCGTCACGCCGTTGCGTCGCAACCGAGCCGTCCCGACATTGATGATACGAAGCGCCCATTCACACGAAATGCCATGTATG
>CAZMXY010000090.1:6124-8932 GCA_964570345.1 uncultured Rhodothermales bacterium
AGCCGTCCCGACATTGATGATACGAAGCGCCCATTCACACGAAATGCCATGTATGGAGCAATCTTGATCCGATCGACGTCGCTGCTGATTGGATTTCTCATTCTCGCATCGGCGACGGTCTATGCCCAGGACGTGGCCGATGCGGCGGCCGACGTCCGCACCACGACGGAAGCCGTCTCGAATAGGGTTTCCGACCCGCTTCACGATGGCCGCGAATCGGAGGCCGAAGAATGCCTGATCTCGCTCTGGAATCACCGCCAGGACGTAGATCCGACTGATCTCGTGGAGGAGCTCGGGTTCAATCTCATCTGGTCGCACGACCCCGCCTACGCCGGGCAAGGCTGGGAGGAGACGCACATGCACCGCATGCTTCAGATTCCGGGCGTCGACCACGTATTCGCAAAGATCGAGCGCGCGGCCTGGGGGTGGGATCACGAGCAGTCGATACGCCATGCCCGCTGGGTTTCACTGCTCTCACAAATGACTCCGGGTATTCTGGGCCTGTACCTGAACGATTTCTACGATGAGATCGAGGACGGCCACCGGACGGAGGAGGAATGGCGGGAGATCATTTCGGCCGCCAAAGAAATCGACCCGAACCTGCGGCTCTGGGTGCCGCATTATCCCCATCGAGACCAGGGCCGGCACGCTTACGACTTCGACGTCGACGGAGTGATTCTCAACCTCTGGGGGAACGACCCCGACCTCATCTCCCGCGCCGAAGAGCACCTCGCCGCCGGGCTGGCCCACCATCCAGATAAACCGGTCATCGCCGGCCTGTACTTGAGGGCGGGGCCCGATGGTGGCCGCTGGCTTACGGAGTCCGAGTTCAAGACGACGCTCGCGCACTTCGTCGATCTCGTGAATGCCGGCGAACTCGCGGGGCTCCGTATTTTCGCCGCCCATCAGTTCGAGGAGCGCCCTGAATACGTCGCCTGGGCGAAGGAAGTCCTGGCCGGGCTGGACTGCCCAGGCCGGCCCTGAGACGGCGTAGCGGTCGTCAAGAGTTCGGATGCACGCCGGGTTAATACGGGCGTGCGTCGCGGCCATCGAGCCGTTCAACCTATCATTCTAAGGAGGCCTGTCATGGGAAGTCCCGTCGTCCACTGGGAACTCTGGTCGGAAGAGCCCGAACGTCTTTCCACGTTCTATTCGCAGGTCTTCGACTGGGAGATCAGCTTCATCCCGGAGATGAATTATCACATGGCCGATCCGAAGGGGGAAGGCGGCATCGGGGGCGGCATCATGAAGCCGCAAGCCGGTCCGTGGCCGGGCAACACGGCATTATACATCGAGGTCGACGATCTCGACGCGTACGCTCAGCGCATCAAGGAGGCTGGGGGTATGATCCTCGTCGACAAAATGGAGGTCCCGAACGTCGGCGTACTCTCTCTGTTCGAGGATCCCGACGGCCGGGTGCTCGGCATGTGGAAACGTACGTCGTAACCGATTAATCCAGGCATTTGACGACGACAATCGTTCGGTCGTCGTCGTAATCGTCCGACGTATCGTGAAAGGCCTCGACGGCCGTGTTCAGCCGGGCGATGGTCTCCATCGCGGAAAAGTCACCGGCCGATCTCAGAATCTCGAGTACGGCCTCCTCGCCGAACGGGTTTCCGTCGAGAGACGTCGAATCCGGATATCCGTCGGTAAACAACACGACGACGTCTCCCGACTCGAGCTCGATACGCTGTTCGCCCGCCAGCAGATCCGGTAGGATGCCGATGGGCGGGCCGCCGGGTTCGAGGGTCTCGACCTCGCCTGCGCGGATATGAACGGCCGTGTTGTGGCCCGCGTTGACGTAGGTCAGTACGCGATCCTCGGCATTGAGCACACCGTAGAAAAGGGTCACGAATTCGTCCGGACGCGTATCCTCGTAGACCGCTCGATTCACGCGGCCCATCACGTCGCTCATGGCGTAAATATTTTCCGCCTGCACGCGCAGGGCCGTGCGGACGGTCGCCATGAGGAGGGCGGCAGGAATTCCTTTCCCGGCCACGTCGCCCAGCGCAATGCCCATGTTGCGATCCGGAAGCTCGATGAAGTCGAAGAAGTCGCCGCCGACCTCCTGGCACGGGTGATAACTACCGGCGACGTCGAACCCTTCGAGCACGGGAGGCTTCGACGGCAGCAATTTCCGCTGGATGTCGGATGCGATCTCGAGCTCATGCTCGATGCGCTGAAGCTCCAGTTTCTCCTGATACAACTGGGCCAGCGAAATGGCGATCGACGCGTTGTTGGCGATCGTCTTGAAGAGGCGTCGCTCTTCCTCGGTGAAGAAATGCGGTTCGGCGGTGAATACCGTCAGCGCACCGATCGCGTGGCCGTCACGCACGAGCGGAGCCGCCAGCAGCGATCGAATCCCTTCCGAGACGGCCTCCCGGGCGTATTGAACGCTGGGATCTTCCGCGACGTCGAAGACCTCGACGACGTCGTTTTGCGTGCAGCAGTGTTCGAGGAGCTGCCGGAAAATGCTCTTTCCGGCGATGACCGGGCCTTTCGACAGGTACTCCGCGCTCAATCCGTGCGCGGCCTTCAGTTTCATTTCGCTCGTGTTCGCGTCGAGCAGGCGGATCGTGCACGCTTTCATGTGCATGGCCTGGGTCGCGACGTGTACGATCTCATCGAGAAGCGGCTGAAGATCAAAGCTCGACTCCGTCAGCAAATTGCTGATAAAATCAAGGATCGATAGTTGATTGCGTATTTCCTTCCGCTCGGTGTGGCGGCCGTCTTTCGCCATCGGAATTGGAATCGGCGTTGCGGTATCTATCATATCTATAAAGCTCTTTCCGGAAGAGCACGTTTCGA
>CAZMXY010000090.1:9032-14354 GCA_964570345.1 uncultured Rhodothermales bacterium
TGGCCGGATCGCATGAGAGGAAGCAGTGCGAGAGAAAGGATACACATGACCGCTAGAGAGACCAGGCCGACGTCAGGGCTGACGAGCGGTCGGGCAAGCGATGAGACGCCGAGAATGCCGAGCACGTTGAAGACGTTCGATCCCACGACGTTGCCGATCGCAAGGTCTCCCTCCCCTTTCAACGCGGCGAGGACGGACGTCGCCAGCTCGGGCAGACTCGTTCCGACGGCGACGATCGTCAACCCGATCACGGTCTGGCTCACGTCCAGTTTTTCAGCGATCGAGACGGCCCCGACCACCATCGCGCGCGCACCGGCCGTCAGCAGACCGAGACCGGCTACGATCAGGAGTACGTCTATCGCCAGGCTGCGACTTCGGCGGGGCGCCGCCTTCTCGTATTCTTGTAGGACGAGTTCCTTCTCCTTCCCTGCGATTCGAAGGCTCATCGCGACGTAGGCCAGCATTCCGACGACCAGGAGACCGCCCTCGAGGCGGTTTACTATGCCGTTCCACAGGAGTGCCGACACGGCGAACGATGACACGATCACGACCGGAACGTCGAAGCGCACGATCTGCGCTTGCACGGCGGGAGGGCGGATCAGCGCCGCGATGCCAAGGATGAGCGCGACGTTTCCGATGTTCGATCCGACGACGTTCCCGACGGCGATCGAGCCGCTCCCCCGAAGGGCGGCGCTGACGCTAACTACGAGTTCCGGCGTACTCGTACCGAACGCGACGACTGTGAGTCCGATGACGAGCGGGGTAAGACCGAGCCGAGCCGCCGCGGACGCGCTGCCTCGAACGAGGCTTTCCGCCCCGCCGTAGAGCAGGCCGACGCCGAGACCGATAGCGAGTAGATCGTGCAACGAGCGAACGTGAAAACGTCAGGACGTTGGAACGTCGGGACGTCCTAATGTCTCGGTTTCAGCGAGGTCAGGGAGGCGATCCGCACCGGCTCGCCCGTACGGGCGCTTCGAGTGGCCGCAATTCCGGGAAGGACCGCCATCGCGCCTTGCCGCATGTCCGCGGCCTGACCGAAGGGATCCGGTGCTGAAGGGTCGACGAAAATCCGATCCTTCAATCGAGTGTCGCCGCCCCCGTGGCCGCCTCCGGCATGCGGAATGCGGATGAGTTCGGTCTCACCGAAATTGTCCGTCACCCGGATTTCGTCGGCGTCCTCCGAATCCCACGGTTGACGCTCCTGGATCCAGGCCTCGAGCCGCCCTTTCGTGCCGTTAAAGGCGATGCGATAACCCTCGTACGGCGAGTAGGTCGTACAGGAATAGCTTACGACGACGCCGTTCGCGTATTTGATCTGTGCGGCCATCTTGTCGAATATGTCGATTTCTTCGTCCCAAACGCAGCCGTCGCGGAGATACCCGTCGTGGTGCTCGTGGGCCACGTACAGGTTCATGTCGAATTCGCTCTCCGTGATGTCCCAGTAGTGGTCGCACTCGGATTGATGCGGGCAGCCGCGGCAATTCGTGTGTCGGAATTCGTGGTTACGGCCATAGTACTCCAGATCGGCGTGCGCGAATACCTCCTCGGGCTCGGAGTTGAGCCACCAGTTAAGCAGATCGAAGTGATGGCTCGCCTTGTGCACGAATAGGGTACCGGAATGCCGTTCTTTGCCGTGCCACCGGCGGAAGTAAGCCGCACCGTGATAGACGTCGAGGTACCAATGGAAATCGACGGACCTCACCTCGCCGATGCGACCCTTCATCAACAAGTCTTTCATTGCGACGCGATGCGGCGAATAGCGGTAATTGTGCGTCACGACGATATTTCGTCCCGTCGCTTTTTGGGCGTCGATGATCGCCTGACACTTTGTCTCGTCGGTCGTCATCGGTTTTTCGACGATGACGTCCGCACCCGCTTCCATCGCCTTCACGATGAACCGATCGTGGGTGTCGTCGACCGTCGTCACCGTGACGGCCTGCGGCTCCACCGACCGGAGCATCTCGTCGAAATCGGTGAACGTCGGACAGTCGGCGCCGATGTACGTCTTGCCGTACGCGAGGCGACCGGGGTTGATGTCGCACAGGCCGACGATCTCGACGTATTCACTATACCCTTCGAGCAACGAGCGTCCCCACATGGTAATGCCCCGCACGCCCGTTCCAACGAGGGCCATCCGCATCTTTTCGCGGCGAAACCCGGCGCCGAACGAGAGGGACGGAGCGAGAACCGAGCCGGCGAGCGTGGCGCTGCCGGCCGCTATGAATTTTCTTCGGGATAGGCCGGAATTGCCGTTCATCGTCGTCACCTGCGAAGTTGTTAAAACGAGACGCGGACCAGTACATTCGGCGCACGGGCAGAGGCCGTCGATCTGAACCGGACTCAAAAGATGCAATAGGATATGCAGAACAGCAAGGTGATCGGCCTCGGCCTCATCGGTTACGGCGGATTCGGCCGGTTCCTCCGGAAAAGCTGGGAGGCGCTCGACGTCGTGGACCTCAAGGCCGTGTCCGACGCGAATCCGCGACGGTACGTCGACGATCTGCTCTTCTATTCGGATTGGCAGGCGCTGATCTCCGACCCGACGATCGAGCTCGTCGCAATCGCCACGCCGCCTTCGACCCATGCCGACATGGCGTGTGCGGCGATGCGTATCGGCAAACACGTGCTCATCGAAAAGCCTGTTGCCACGACGTTGGCGGACGCCGGGCGCATCCGTACCGTTCGCGACGAAACCCGCCGCGTGGCCGGCGTCGACCACATGCTGCGCTTCAATTCCATCGTCGAAGCCATACAGGGATGGGCGCGAACGATGCCGTTCGGACCCCTGCGCCGCGTGCTCGTTGAGAATTACGCGCAGGACGAGGAGCTGGCCCCCGGCCACTGGTTCTGGGACGTCGCCGTATCCGGCGGCATCCTCGTCGAGCATGCCGTGCACTTCATCGACCTCGTCAACGGCTGTACGACGGATCGACCTACCAGTGTTCAGGGACGAGCGCTCCGCCGCGGCCGCGACCTGACCGACAGGATGCTGCTAACCGTTCAATACGGTGAGGGGCTCCTGATGACGCAGTATCATGCCTTTTCCCGGCCGGGATTCTTCGAAGACACGACGATGCGATTCGTGTTCGATCTCGCGCAGGTAGAAACCACGGGGTGGATTCCTCTCGAAGGGACCGTTCGCGCGCTGGTCAACGACGGCACCGAGTCGGCCCTTCAGCTACTTCCCGGCCTCGTGATCGACCGGCGGACACCCGTCGGTGCCGTGGAAGACGTCTCGCGTCCACAAGGGTCGGGCATCGTCGACGACGGTCGAGGTCGAAATCGAATTCGTTCCGGGGGCTCCACGTACGACGTTTCCGATCGGATTGAAGCTCGATTCCGTTTGGCTGAAGGGAAGACCGAAGCCTATGCCGGCGCTCTCCGCGCCCTGCTTCGGGACGTGGCGGCGGCCATTCAATCGCCGGATTGCTCCCTCCGGGTGACGCTCGACGACGCCATCGCCGGTCTCGAGATTGCCCTCGCGGCGTCCGAGGACGCCGGTCTATACGGTCGAACGTGACGGCGTCGACTTTAGAACATGATTGCGTCGACCTTTGAGCACGACGGCGCGACCTTTGGCATGACGGCGCCGGCCTTTGGCATGACGGGGCCGACCTTTGAGCATGACGGCGCCGGCTACTGGATTTACGGGGTCAAAGCGTTTCTATAAAAAGGTGTCGCAGAAAACCGTGGCCGCTTCTCTTCCCATACATTCCGGCGGAGTAACACCGGCTTGCACGGCCTCCGAAAGAAATATTTCCGCCCGCCCTCTTGACAGGACGACTAAAGTTCGATAAAATGTCACCGAAACGTTTTAGTAAAGAGGCGTCATCAATGAACCTTGTTGCGGATCAGGAACTGAAAACGCACCGCAGTACGATTCACGACGTCGCAGCGGACGCGGAAGTGTCCATCTCGACGGTATCTCTCGTGATGAACGACAAGGGCGGCGTGAGCTCAGCCACTCGCAAGCGTGTGCTTCGCGCGGCAGAGCGGCTCGGATACGTGCCGACGCAGGCGGCGCGGCGTCTCGTGCTCCAGCGAACCGGAAACATCGGATTCGTCGTGCGAGAGGACCACTTCACGCGAAGTGAGCCGTTCTACACCCGCGTTTTTCTCGGAACGGAATTCGAAGCCCGACTCCACAGCTTCTACGTACTGCTCACGACGATCCCCACGAAGTACTCCTCCGGCGACCATATTCCTCGCTTCCTGCGAGAACGAAACGTCGACGGCGTGCTGGTTGCCGGCAAGGTGGATCGCGAGTTCATCGACGAGGCGCGGGAGCTCGGGGTGCCGGTCGTCTTGATCGACTACGAGACGGACTCGTGTCCGGCCGTCGTCATCGACAATCAGAGCGGCGCACGCGCGGCCGTCGAACATCTCATTTCCCGAGGACACAGACGCGTCGCTTTTCTCGGCGCCGAGATGGATCATCCCGGCCTCCACAGCCGACTCGAAGGTTATCGTCTGGCCCTTGCGGCGGCTCACGTCGCCGAAATGCCGGAGTGGATCATCACGGCCGACCTCGCCACGCCCACCTTTAAGACCGGTGCCGACCTCGCGGAGCGACTCCTGTCCCTCGATCCGCGGCCGACCGCCGTTTTTTGCGCCAACGACGCGATGGCTCTCGGCGTGATCGAGAAAGCCCGGCAGAGAGGATTCCGCGTCCCTGAGGACCTCGCCGTGGCGGGATTCGACGACGTGCCCGCGGCGGCGAACATGCATCCGACGTTGACGACAGTGCGCGTCTTCAAAGAGCAGCTCGGTGAGCTCGCCCTTCGCACGTTGGTCGACCTGATCGACGGAGACGAAGAGGAGCGGCGCAGTTACGCGCGCAGCAGTCATTCCATCAAGGTGACGACCGAGCTGGTCGTCCGCGACTCCACCTGATCGCCATGTAGGTTGAGCCAACCTGATTTTCGCCATAGACTCGACGACGCATTGAAAGCGCTTTCCATCCGAACGACGAACCGGGCCCGTGTTTCAAGATCGCCTTGCTTTCGGTAATCGGCCCCGATGACGACTCTCGTACTTCATTTCATACAAGCCAACGCGTGGTAAAGGTTATGACTACAATGATACTCAAGCGGATCGGTCTCGGATGCAGCCTGGCGCTGCTGACGACGCTCGTCCTGTCGCCGGGAGCAGCCCTCGGACAGGCTTCGCTCCTGGACAAGCTCGTTTCGAACGCCGAATCCAACCTCCTGTCGAACGGGGGTTTCGAGGCGGAGGTGCCGGCGTACTGGACGCCTTCGGGTGACGGGGCGACGTGGTCGTCGGAGGCCTCGCGTACGCCGTCCTACAGCCTGAAGCTCAGCG
>CAZMXY010000091.1:0-12011 GCA_964570345.1 uncultured Rhodothermales bacterium
AGTTCGGCGCCATCCTGATCATAGTAATAGATCGTGAAGATGGCGAACATGGTAAGAAGCAGGCCCAGGCTGAGCACGACGACGGACTGAATCAGTCTCCTTTCCGTGATCAGATGCATGAAATAGCCGGCGACGAGCGCCCCCTTGATCGTCGCGATCGTGAGACCGACGACCAGAGCCGGAATGATCGGAAGATCCATATAACCGATCCCGACCGTAACGACGGTAAGTACGGCCAGGGCGGCGAACACGGAAATATAGATCCGTACGTGCTTCTTGACGTCTTCTACGTGCGTCAGGTCGCTCATGGCGTATTCAGAGCAGGTAGATGGTCGGAAACAGGAATATCCAGACAAGATCGACAAAGTGCCAGTAAAGACCGGCGACCTCGATTCGATTCGTAAACTGCTTCGGGTTCGTCTCCCACATCCGTGACCCGGGACCCAGGAAGTACGTGTTCACGATGACGCCGCCGAGTACGTGGAGGCCGTGCAGGCCGGTCAGCACGAAGTAAATCGCCAGAAAATTGCTCTCGCCGGGGTACAGGTGATGACTGAACTTCGAGCCGTATTCGAACGCCTTTACGACGAGAAAGACGAGTCCCAAGAAAATCGTCGCGCCCATGTACATCCGGTACCGGTCGAAGCGCTTCATCGCCAGAGACGCCCACGACATGACCATCGTAACGGAGGACGCGATGAGCACCATCGTATTTAACGTCGCGAGCGGAACGTTCAAGATATCGTGCGCGCGCAGATAGGTCTCGCCTGCGATCTCGCCGGGCCAGGCGGGTGCGCCGACCCGCAGGAAGATGTAGGCGGAGAAGAGACCCCCGAAGAGCATCACTTCCGAGGCGAGAAAGAGCCATACGCCCAGCTTGGCATTGTAAACGCCGGTATCGGGTCGCGGGGCGACGGTGTAGGGAATCTGCATGTCGTCTCGGATCTTGTGCCGTGATTCGCGAGGGAGATGACGGAGTACTGACCGCTACACTCTGCCTTCGGCGCTCCGAAGCGTGGTCGTTCGACCTAGGCGCGGGCGGCCTCCGGAATCGGCTCGAGGGGGGGATGGTCTTGTGGAAGGAAGTCCTCGTCGTGGTCAGGATGACTGTATTCGTACGGCCCTCGGTAGACCTTCGGAATCTTCCTGAAATTACCATGCCCTACCGGCGGCGACGGCGCGGCACTCCACTCGAGCGTCGTTGCATCCCACGCATTATCTTTCGCCTTCTTTCCCCCCCGGATGCTCATGGCCAGGTTGACGATGAAGGGAATCTGGAAGACGAACAGAAGCCACGCCGCAATCGACATGAATTCGTTGTAATGGATTACGGGCTCGGCGTGCGCGTAGATCTGGCCACCGTCGTACAGCCTTCGTGAAACGCCGGCCAGGCCCTGGATGAACATGGGGAAAAAGACGCCGTTCATGCAGACGAGGGTCCCCCAGAAGTGGATCTTGCCCAACACCTCGTTCATGCGTCGACCCGTGATCTTCGGAAACCAGTAGTAGATCCCGCCGAACAAGGCCAAAATGGACCCCGGAGCCACCACGTAATGGAAGTGACCGATGACGTAGTAGGTGTCGTGCAGGTGAATGTCCGTCGGAGCGAGCCCCAACGGCAACCCGGTAAGGCCACCGATTCCGAACATGGGCAGGAAGCCCAGCGCGAAGAGCATCGGTGTCGTGAACCGAATCGAACCGCCCCACAGCGAGATGAACAGTGCCGTGAGAATGATGACCGACGGGATGGAAATGATCATCGTGGTCGTCTGGAAGAACGTGCTCATGACCGTTCCCATGCCCGTGATGAACATGTGATGCGCCCAGACGATGAAAGACATGAAGCCGAGGAAGATGAGCGCGTACACCATCGCTTTGTAGCCCCAAAGCGGCTTGCGCGTATTGTTCGCGATGATCTCCGCCACGATGCCCAGCGCCGGTAGTATCAGTACGTACACCTCCGGATGGGCAAGGAACCAGAAAAGATGCTGCCAGAGCAGCGGGCTTCCGCCGCCCGCGACGTCGAGGGGCTGTCCGCTGACGACCAAGCCGCTCGGAAGGAAGAAACTGGTGTCGATGAGCCGATCCATGAGCTGGAGCACGGCGGCCGCCTCGAGTGGTGGAAAGGCCAGGAGCAACAGGAAGGACGTGATGAACTGCGCCCAGACGAAGAACGGCAGACGCATAAACGTCAAGCCTTCTGCACGGAGCTGGACGATGGTCGTGAGAAAGTTGATGGCTCCCAGCAGAGACGACGTAATGAGAAAGATCATGCCGAAGATCCACATCGTCTGACCCATCGTCTCGATGTCCGCGAGCGGCGGGTAGGACGTCCAGCCGGCCTTGGCTGCGCCGGCGGGCACCCAGAAGCTGCTCAGCATCACGACGCCGCCGAGGAAGAAAAACCAGTAGCTGGCCATGTTCAGCTTCGGAAAGGCCATGTCGGGTGCGCCGATCTGAAGGGGGACGACGTAATTGCCGAAGGCGCCGACAGCGAGCGGTACCACTCCCAGAAAAACCATGATGGTGCCGTGCATGGCGCCCAGTTGGTTGTAGAATTCCGGGAGCATGACGCCGCCGGGCATGTTCTCGTCGCCGAAGAGTGTGCCGATGATGGGCAGTGCCTCGCCCGGGTAGGCGAGCTGCCATCGCATCAGCATCATTAAGGAGAAGCCGAAGAGGAGGAAAAGCAGCGACGTGAAGCCGTACTGAAGCCCGATCATCTTGTGATCGGTCGAGAAGATATACTTTCGCCAGAAGGGCAGATCATCGTGATGCTCTTCGTGCCCGTTCTGGTCCGACGAATGTCCGTCGTGGCCGGGGGTGGTACCGGGCACGGCATGGTCAGCCATAATTCGTCACCGAGGGTTGTATCGTCAGAATGGGTTGACGCATCCGTACGACGAATCGACGCCTGGTCGTGCAGAATCGTCGATGAAGGACGTAGACGGACGCACGCCGAACGTTGCGAGAGTCAGCTTGCGGCAGGACCGTCACCGAACGTGAAATCCACGGTTGCCGATTCGTCGTCACCGACCGTGACGTTCTGCGTCTGCGTTCCGAACCGCTCGTGCCAGGCTTCTATCACGTACTCGCCTGCCGGCAGATTTTCGATGCTGAAGGTGCCGTCGTCGCCGCTTACGCTGTGATAGGGATGCTCGGTGACGCCTGCCCAGGACTCCATCCAGGCATGCACGTCACACTTTATGCGCACCATGACCTCCGGAACGCGGAAGGATTGGTCGCGCTCCTGTCCGGCCGTAGGCATCCCAAAATTGAAGGGACGGTTTCGATCCGGCATGGCATGAATGTTATGGAGAAGGGGATCGCTATTGAGGATCTTCAACGTCTGACCGGTTTGAAGCCCGAACACGTGCGGATCGTACATACAGCCCTCCTGATCGAGAATGACCGGCTCGTCGGAGACGGCGAACTGCTGATCGCCGAGGCCTTCTTTCACGTACACGAAAACCCAGCGGAGGGTGCCGTCGTCGTTAACGACGACTTGCTGACTCGTCGCCGGTTCGTCGCGAAGCGCCTGGCACTCGCGGTCGAGATTTAGTGTTTGAGGCGCCGGCGCGGTGCCCGAGAAATTGATCGTTCCGGATACGGTAGAGGAGCCCGCCGGAGCGGCGGCCGCACTCGGCTCGCCCGACACGCCCTCGCGGTCGGTTCTCTCTCCCCCGTCACCGCCACAACCTGCCAGGACTACGATACACGAGACTGCTGAGATAAATAAAAGCTTGAGGCTGCTCATAGGGAACGCACGTACTGTATGGTTAACGGAATTGGTATAGCATCCGGCGGACCGGCACTTCACACTGTGTTGGACGAGCGCCGAACGTTCCATGCGCGGTTCGGGACGCCCACTGTGATTATCGAAAATATAGGAAAAATTCAAGGCTGCGTGGGCGGTTTGTAGATTCTATTGAACGGTTTTCAGACGCTGGAATTGTGGATGGCGCTCTCGTTTGATACCATGCCTCCGTCGTCTTCATTCTGCGCTCGCGAACGTGAGCATTAGTTTCCATGGAATGGCTCTGGCCGTTATTTGAACCGTACGTGCGCAAGGGGTTCGAGCGCCGGGACGTCCTCGATCCGACGGCTGAGGACTTACGGAACGCGTTCGTGCAGACGCTCAGTCGATCGACGGTTACCATTCTCGTACAGGAGCCGTGGCGCGGCTCCGTGCGGTTCAAAGGATTGGCACGACATCGGGCGGCGGATTGCTTCGACTTGTTCAACGATCCTGACGGCTACCTTTTAGCCCGTTTTGGGGGAGGTAAGTTCAAACTCAATTTCCATGAGGGCTGGAATTTCGTCGCGACGCAGAACTTCAAGCCGCAAGGCGAAGCGCGTTGGCGAGAGATGCCGGCCATCGATTTTTAGTCTTCAGGCGATCCGTTTCCCAGGTCCCAACCAGCCCGGATCAACAAGTAGCATTCGATGGCGGCGACGATGAGGAAGGCGATGGCTCCGTACGTCAATCGGAGGTCGCCGCCCCACGGGAGCTCGACCGCGGCATCGCCGCCATCTGTTATGATGCGAATGAGCCCCAGCACCCGAAGGGCGACCAGGAAGGCGAGAATGCGCGTGACCCATTTGAGCTCCATCCAGATGAGAATGGGGAAGACGGCAACCATGGCGCCGCCTACGACGAACCACACCCGGCCGGCATCAGGACCTTCTCCTACGCTGGAAAGGTGAACCGCTCCCGCAAGGTAAATCAGCCCATAAACGAGATATCCGACGGCGGCCTGTCGATACTTCCGAGTACGTATCCTAGGGGTGCCGGTCGGCGGTCGCGCAGCCGGAGTCGGGACGTTATCTTGGGTCATGGACATTCATTGATGGATGAGGAATGAGGTTCGCCGTATCGGAAGAGACGGATTTTCGCGAGCGTGTCGTCACGTATCTGACCCTGCTGGCCTCAGATGGTGCCCACGAGGCGCTCGGTCGCCTGGTCGACCCCGAACGGCTGGCGTTCGAACTGTGCCGCGTCTGGTTTGACCACGTTTACGTCGCCGGTCACCGGTACTTCGACGGGTTGAAGGGCGACTTTTCGCACGACGCGGCTGCTCGGTTTCGGCGCGCGTTCACCGCCGAGGAGCTTGCGAAGCTCGAACGATTCAGTCGATTCCTGGAACTTCGACTCGAAATGCTCCCCGACTATGCGATGAAGGAACGACGCATTCCGAACAACGACGCGTGGCAGAATCTCGTCCGGGACGCCGCGTACATGCTGGACGACCTGGCTCCGCAATCGGACGTCCGGCGAAGGCGACTCGCGGACTGGCTTGCCGGCGTCGATGCGTCCGATTCGACCGAATGGAGACACCTCGTCGAGACGTCGATTAAACGGTCCGAAGGCTGAGGCCCAGATACAGCACGATCGCGGCAAGAACGACGTTCGCCACCGCCGAGATCGTCGCCGCTCGGGCGCCTTCCCCGCTCTCTACCCATTTAGGAACGAGCCTGTAGCTGTACCATAGTTGATTGCCCAAAATGATCAAAAACAATCCGACTTTGGCGCCGACGACGCCCAGGTAGCCGGCGCTGAAGTCGTAGCGCGACAGGGCGCCTACGAAAATCAGATTGAAGATGCCGGTCAGAAGGATGACGAAAACGAGCTCGCGACTCAACCGCTGGAAGCGGCGGACCAGAATTTGAATCGCCTCTAGGCCTGCCGAACTGCGAAGCACCGGCGCGGCGATGAAGGGGACGGCCACCATACCTCCGAGCCATGTCACGATGGCCGCCAGGTGCATCCAGAGAATAATGGTACGGACCGTAAGCACAGGGAGAGTGGGAAAGGGGTAGAGGGTGTATGCGCGGCGTCTCGAGGCCGGCTTGGTCTGAGCCAAGACGGCGCATCCGCCTCGGTGCCGACGACGACATGTGAGGAGATCGCGTCGATTTACATTCCGAGTCGTCCTCGCACCTCGTCGAGCACGGACTCCGTGACTTCGTCGAGACCCTGCTCGCGTGCCGCTTCTTCGACACCCTTCACAACCATCCTCCTCGCATATTCGGGAATGCGCTCGATGCGCGCGCGGGCCGCGTCGGACCACGGAAAGGCTTCGTCCCGCCGATATGCGTCATTGACCAGGCCCGTGAAAGGGCACTTCGACGCGTCCTGAGCGTCGTTTGATAGGTGGCCGCCTTCCCCGCCCGGCGAGACCTCGCGGCGACGATCACTCACGAGCGATCCTCGAATCATCTCCATCGGTGCCGAAGGGATGGTGCGTCCGCCGATCTTCACCCCGAGTGAGCGGACGACCTGCGTCTCCATCGCATTCGTAAGCATGGCCGTCTTCCGGCCGCACGACGGACATGCAAAGATGACCGACATCGAGCCTTTGTCCGGACCTCGGGTTTCTTCGAGACTCATGGCCTCGTCACATTCGACGCAGAGGAATTTCATAGTCGTGCGAGTAATTTTTCGGCCAGGTCCCTCAAAGCGAGTGCCGCAGGCCTGTTCGGATGCTCGGTTACGTAGAAACGCCCCTCGTCGGCGCACGCCCCTAGAAGCGGATCAAACGGAATGGAGCCGAGGAACGGCACGTCGAGATTGCGGGCAAGTCGTTCGGTCCCACCGACGGGGAAGAGGTCGTCGACTCCACCGCAGTGCGGGCACACGTATCCCGACATGTTTTCGACGAGGCCGAGAAACGGCACGTCGAGATACTCATGAGCCATCTGGATCGATCGCCCGACCACCCCGAGCGAGACGGCGGACGGAAGCGTAACGACGACGGCGCCGGACACGTGGGGAAGGACGTCCGCCAGGGTTGGAAGCTTGTCGGATCCGGGAGGAAGATCGACGAGGAGGACGTCGAGCTCGCCCCATTCGGTGTCGGAGATGAGCTCGCGCACGGCGCCGGCCTCCATCAGACCCCTCCACGCGTACGCGTCCTTCTGCGTGGGCGCGTCCCAGAGGACGGGCGAGGTTTCCGCGTCCAGGAACAGGTCCATCGACATCACCTTGACGGCGGCCGCTCCCCTGGTCAAGACAGGACGTACGGAATTCGCGCCGTGGCGTAGTGCCTGTCCCTTGACACCGGTCATTCGGCCGAGCGACGGCCCGTTTATGTCACCGTCGACGATCCCGACCGGGCCTCGCTCTGCCAGCGCGGCGGCAAGGTTTACGGTAAGCGAGCTCTTGCCGACGCCTCCCTTCCCGCTCATGACGGCTACGACGTGACCGATCCCTTTCAGGCGGTCGCGTGTACGATTTGCAAGTTCGGTCACCTGGCCGACGACGTCGGAGCCGCCGTCGTGGGTGATATCGTGATAGGTTTTCACGGTCGTCGCCCGAGATCGTCGTTAGTCCTTCTGCTGAGCCTTGATCATTTCTTCCATCGCTTTTCTCGCGGCGACGATGCCGGCCTCGGCGACGTCGAGCGTGATGAGAGTAGTGTCGCGTTCGCGTGCGGCGGTTTCCATGCGTACCCTCGTTTGATCGCGCATGAAACCTTCCGGAACGCGCTTTAGTCGCTGCCTCGCGTCGGGCGTCCACGAGAATTCGCCCTCCCTGATCAGTTCGTCACCAGCCGGTTTCGCACCGACGTCCCGCGAGGCGCCGTCTCCGGTCTCCGGCTTGAGGCGGCCGGCGCTCGAGAGATGCCGCGTGTCATCGAGCAGACCTGCGACCGTCTCCATCACCATGTCCCTCGTGATCGTGTCGAGTCCTTTTACACGGGCCCCCTTTTCGATTTGTGCGCGGGCGCGCCGACGCTGATAGCCGTCATCGATCCGGCGAAGCAGATCGCGGGCCTCTGCCGACCACTTCAGCTTCTTCTTGTCGAAGGTTTCGGACTCCTCGATCTCTCCCTCGAGCGCAGCGAGTTGAGCGATGGCTTCTTTGTCGAGTTTCTGGAAGGATTCGGGGCCGACGTTACAGACCGCGCATACGGCCGGTTTGAATCCG
Source organism: uncultured Rhodothermales bacterium (assembly GCA_964570345.1). GTDB lineage: Bacteria > Bacteroidota > Rhodothermia > Rhodothermales > VXPQ01 > CAZMXY01. The sequence goes on from CAZMXY010000091.1 coordinate 7,931, forward strand.
CGCGCCGCGTATCCGCAGTTGCGGCAAACATACGTGACCGTCGCGGTGGCCGCGATCGTCTCTTTGGCCACGTTGGACGCAATGATGCCCATCGATTTCATCGCTGATTCCGGCAGAATGGTCGCCATGGCCTGTTCGACCACTTTCGACGTGATTACGGAATGGCCTCGTTCCATCGCCCAGCGGTGAATCGTGGTTCGAGCGATTCCGCGCGCGAAATCAGGAGCAGTCTCGAGAATCGCACTCGCCTCCTCGGTCCAGAGCATCGACTCTTCGGCCTGCACGTCGAGCGGCGGCGTGTACCGGCGACTCGAAAGCAGCACGTTGCAGGGCACGAGGCGCAAGAGATTCTCGGTGTTACTACCGATATCCATCTCTTCGTCGCTGTGCACTCCGATCCGTCCAACGACGAGCAGCCAGGGTTTCTCGCGGCGGACGTATTGCAGGATCTTGTCGAACGCCTTTCCGTCCAGCAGCGTGATCTTGAGATCTACTCCTTCTTCGGCCGCGATCCGGCGCGCGACCTCGAGATGAGACTGATAGATCTTGGCGAGCCCGGTGTCGATCACTTCTTCGTGAAGCTGCTCCTGCTCTTTGAAGCGGAATACCTTCGAGGCCTTTTCCGTCAGTACGTTTACGATGCTGTTGAACATCGCATAGTGCAGGTAAGGATCATAGACGGAGACGGCCTCGACGCGTTTGCCCAGTTTTCGACCCAGTTCGAGGGCCGTTTTCAGGCCGGCGAACGACTCCGGACTTCCGTCCACGCCGACGATGACGTGGCCGTGATCGGCGTCGCCGATTTCGCCGTCGCCGAGCTGCGCAGCGAACGGCTCGGTATTCTTGACGACGAGGGTGTCCGTACGTACGCGCCGAACGACCCGAGAACACACACTGCCGAGGACGCTGTCGCGAACCGCACCCAGTCCGAGCGCCCCGATGACGACGAGGTCGTAGTCACTCTCCCGCACGTCCTGCACGATGATTTTCCAGTTCTTCCCGTCGTACATCTTCGGTTCGAACGAAAGGCCTTCCTCCGCACAGCGCTTCTGCATCACGGTGAGGTACGAATCCGAGATCAACTCCAGACCCATGGTGATCAGCGTGTCATGGATTTTCCGCTGCTTTTCCATCTCGTCCTCGACGAGGTACTCCTCCGGAAGAGTAAATTCCATCTGCTTGAAACGATAATCGTGCATGCGCGCCGCATAGGCATGGCTACCAATGAGGTCGGAATCGAGCCGCTTCGCCAGATTCACCGCCACGTCGATAGACGCCATGGAGTGGTCCGAATTATCTACGGGAACGAAGATTTTCTTGTACATGCAGAACGGTACTTGCGGTAGTGCGTCGCGAGGCCGGCGTAACCGTGCCGGCGTTCAATAGATCAGTTTGATTCGTTCGTTGACGTACGTCAGCCGGTGAGCGACGTAGCGAAGCGTTTCAGCATCTCGATCGCCGCTCCCGTCGATTGCGAGCGACAATCCGAGAAGGGCGCTCTCCAGGAACTTGCTCCGCGTGGCGACGGACGTCTTGTCCGAATTTTCAATGCCGTCGACGAATTGCCGCAGGGCGTAGCGAACGCGAACGAGGGCGTTGTACGATTCGCCGCCTACGTCGGAATCGACGATGAGGCGTTCGATTCGTCCGATTTCGAGTCCGACCACGGTCGGAGCCATACGACAAAATTCTTTCCATCCGACGAAATCGAGTTCGTTCCAATCGAGCCTCCGGTCGCCGAGGCGGGCCGCTAGCGACACGATCGATTCCTGTTCATGGACCATGGTATATGGGTCTGATGTTTCGATGACGGGTCAAGACGTAGTGTGTCGATGTACGGTGCCTGGTTCGATCGATTGGGCCATCTGAAGAAGGCCTTTGTATTTCCGCCTGAATTCCGCCGGGTCCTGTTGGATCGTCTCGACGGAAAATCGAGGCAACAGGCGATCGAGCTGGCGGTCCATCTCCTCTTGGTCGATCCACTCGTACTTAAGGTAGGTAAGGACGAGGTGGTAGTCCGGCTCGTCGCCGCGGGCGATGAATCGAAAGGCGGTGCTGTAGGGATCGAAGTGTCGGATTTCGAGATCACCAACCTTCCCGGCGGTGCGGAAGCGGCGTTCGTGACCCTCGGGCAGGGGAATCAGGTCGCCCGGAAATTCGTCGATCACTGCGACGTTCATCTTCCTCGCTGCGGCGCCGAGTGCCGTCGCGAAGGCCTTCGGATCGGAAACTTCCGATGCCAGATCGATCTGTGCCGTCCAGTCGCGCCAGGCCGCGTAGACTTGTGACGATTCGCCGATCAGGTAAACGATGCCGGCGCCGCCGAACTTCTCGGAGACTCGAGCAAGAAAGTCGGACAAGACGTCGCGTGTGATCAATCGGCTCATGGCTTCATTCAGGGACAGGTCCTTCGCTCGTCTTCACGTCGGCGAACCGGGACGTGCCGTCGCCGCCAACGGGCAGATCGTCCGGTAACCGAACGATCGCATTCTCCGGGCATTCGGCGAGGCACTCTTCGAAGTCGCAGCAGGTGTCGTCGATCACGTAGATCGGATCCCCCGGCGCGATCGCGCTGATCGGGCAAACGTCCACGCAGAGGTCGCACGCTGTACATGCTTCGGTAATGCGGTACGGCATGGCCGTCGGCTACGTTTGTTGACCGTTCCCGTGCAGGCTTGACGGGTCGATGCGGCCGTCTCCTTCGTTCACGGTGTTGTCGCTGCGTTTACCCGGGTATCGCCGTTTAGGCGTCTTATTCTTCCATCCATGCACCCAGAATACATAAGAATAGGGATACATCGTCTGGACGACGTGAAACGGCTCGTACTCGAACAGCCGACGCATGGCCCAGGCAAATCGATACCGTTTGTCGTCCGGCGTGATTACCTCGACGACGCAATCGGCCTGAAAGCTGACGAATACGGGTGAGTTGCCCGTCCAGAGTACGGATGCGAATGGATTCTCCACGAGATTGTGAAACGTCGAGCCTTCGAAAATTTCCAGCAGTCCCAGACGGCGCCAATCGACATGTTCGGGGTGCGAGTAGAACGCCCGCGCCGTGTTGACGCGCAAATCACGCGTTTCGTTGACGGCGTGCGGCGGGAGCGCCTGAATCGTCTCGACGGCGTCCTCGACGAGGCTCAAGTAGTGATCGATGTATTCGTCTTTCGGCGTAAATCCGACTCCTTTGTTCGCCAGGTTAGGCACGCGTGAATCATTCGTCCACGTCGCGACGACGGGAAGATGTCCGGCGTTGAAGGCGATGTAGTCGTCCCGCTCGATCGCATCGTAAATACTGTGCTTGTAGTCGAGCTGCCATCGCACGAACTGATCGGGTAGCTCCAGCACTTCGATTTCGTCGACGGCGTCGTCTTTCCGGTGGAATGCGATGCCGTCGGACACGCGTACCTGGCTGGTGATCTTCGTGGCGTCGATCGTTTCCATTGCAGATAAGGTAGGTGGATCAGTGGGATAGTACAGGTTAGGCGAGCCATTCGGGCATGGCCGTGTTCGGGTCGGCTTGGGGAGGCGGCCTGCCGAAAGCCGAAGGGCGGTCCATACCGGCCAGTCCCTCCTCCATGAGTCGGGCCGAGATCACGTTTACGTTTTTACGGTGCGCGTACCTTTCGAGGCCTTTGCGCACTTTGTCTCGGATGAACCGGATGGGAATGCGCTCGAGGCGTGCACGGGCTTCAGGCGTCCAAAAAACGTCGGGCTCCTCGAGCCTTTTTCCGGTCGGCTGGTAGGTGCAGGCCGGATCTTCCTGGAGATAATCGCCGAAGGCCGCCTGGGCTCGGCAGCGACACCCACCGCACAGCTCGTTGAATTCGCATGCTCCGCAACGGCCTTTGAGCTTCGTGCGGTCGCGCAAAGCACGAAGCACGGGCGCCTCGTTCCAGATCTCGGTGAAGCTGCGGTCTCGCACGTTCCCTGCGCTGACGGTCATGTACGGGCACGGCGTAACGTCCCCGCCCGGAGTGATCCGACAATACTGCGTACCCGCCATGCATCCGCCGCTTTCCAATCCGCCTCGCCCCATCTCGTAGGCGATCTGCTTGAATTGTGGTGCACACTTCGAGCG
>CAZMXY010000091.1:12111-14299 GCA_964570345.1 uncultured Rhodothermales bacterium
TCACGGAGTGCTCCCACGCGTCGGGGCCGCCGCGGAAACCGTTGTGTTTCGCGGGATCGATGGAGTCGATGGAGATGCCGACGCCCTTTACGCCGCACTCGATCATCTTGCCGGCTACGTGCTCGTTTACCAGCACGCCGTTGGTACCCATGACGACCCACATGCCGGCGTCTGAGGCCGTCCGCGCGATCTGGTAGACGTCCCGGCGCAAGAGGGGCTCACCTCCGGTCAAAATGAGCATTTCGGTACCCAGCCCGGCCATCTCGTCGACGAGTGCGAGGCATTCGTCTGTCGTGAGCTCGTGGGCTTCCGCGGTTCCGCCCTCCATGTAGCAGTGGGGGCACCGCAGATTACATTTGCGCGTGAGATTCCAGGAGATCAGTGACGGTCTGTACCCGGAATGTGTCGCTGTTATGTCCGCCGACTGAGGCATCGATTCGGTGTTACTAACGGTCGGTACGACTAGGCGCCCACGGCCTTCTTATTACGACGACGAACGATGGCGATGATGCCGATCTGGACGAGAAGCGTTAGGAGTCCCCATTTCAGCATCGGGACGAGCGCCGACGGTTTGTCGAGCGGCTCGAGGTAGACGTGATACCAAGACGTAATGCCGCGCCGGTTCCCGCGTTCGTGACTGAATCCGTCCCATACCGAGAAGGCAATCGGCACGAACTCCCCCTCTTCAAACGAGACGCCTCCGTCCTTCGTCCTGGCCCGCTTGAAGACCGCCGTCCATTTTCCAGCTTCATACGTGGCAAAGAAGTCCAACTCCTCCTCCATCAGCGTGAGGTCGTCGCTGCCGCGACCGACGAGTGTCTGGACGGAATCCGACGCGAGATCGGAATACCACACGTCGACCGGCCGTCTGGTGTCGCCGAATAGGAAGTACGGTTTTTCGACACCCGGCGCCGGATTGGAGGGAATCTGTATGGCGACGGCGTCCGAGTACGGACTTGCGGAAGTGTCCCTGACGACGCCTTCACCGTCGGGGACTTCCATCGTTGGACTGTTTTGCCGGCCGGGTCCCGTCTCGGCGCGCATGTCGTGCCACGAGAGAAGGAAGGCGATCTCGTCTTCGTTGAAAACGGCCTTGACTTCGATCGCGTCTACGCCCGGCATGAAGGAACGGCCGGGTTCGATGACCTGCCCGACTACGGGAAACAGCGTCCCGCGTCCCTCGCCGAAGAGCGCCTCGCCCTGTGCCACGTCGATGGGCCCTTCGACGCCTCTCGCAACAACGAGGGTGCCGTATTCGGGTCGGTCCCGCGAGAGGTAGTACACGTAATCGACGAGTGCCCAGCGATCTTCGATCGGATCGATAGTATACGACGGCATGGGTGAGCCGTCGAGTCCCGTCGTAAACGTTCGGTAAATGTCCTGTCTCGACGTCCCGCCGATGAACGTCCAGCGCTTCGTCAGGTCGGCGGGATGGATGTGATGATCCCATTGATCCTGAAGCGTCGGAGCCGACGGGCCGTCTCCGCGGCCGCGCTGTCCGTGACAATCGGAGCACTGATTTTCGACGTACACTTCACGGCCTCGAGCCACTGATTCGTCGCTCAGCGAGGGGGGTCTAGGTATTTCGATGACCTCGGGGACACCGTAGGGCCCGGCGAAGTCCTGATTGAACGTCTTGATGAAATAAACCAGGTTCGTAATTTGCCGATCCGAGAGTCTCGGCCAGGCGGGCATGCCCGTGTAGGGCATGCCGTTTTTTATCACCCGCTTAAGATCTGCATCGGTAGGAAGCTCGCCGCTCGGGGTCGTTCGCACCTTGTAGACGCCGGCCGTAAAGTCGCGCGGTGCCGGGCGGAAGAGCGCTTCGGCCACGCCGTCGCCGCGCCCCTCGTTCCCGTGACACTGCGAGCACTTGTCGACGTAGAGCTGACGACCCGCCTCGCGTTGCTCTTCGGAGCCGAGGTCGGGCTCTTGCTGCGCGTGGACGACGAGCGGGGTGACGGCCAATAGAAATAGGAACGGCGTTCGCATAGCGGCTCAGTGATCCTCCACGTTTTCTCTGGCGCGTGGCCGGAGCCCCGTGTAATCGTACATGAAGAGGATGACGTCCCATATCTCCTCCTCCGACAGGTAGGCCTCCCACGCCGGCATGGCGGACGACCACGGAGTCGATTCGGCGGGAAGTCCGGGCCCTCCTTTCGCTATCCGCCAGAAGAGGTAGGCTTCC
>CAZMXY010000092.1:0-6478 GCA_964570345.1 uncultured Rhodothermales bacterium
GGAGGCTGCTCTCCAACTCCTCCAGATCCTCGCTGGAGAACGCCCGGTTGTGCTCAAAGGGGCGCCGCCAAGCGGCGATCGCCTTCTCCAGATCAAAGCGATGGCTACTCATACCGCAGGCTCTTCACCGGATCGGCCAGCGCCGCCCGGATAGCCTGATTGCTCACCGTCAGCACGGCGATAAGCACGACCAACCCACCTGTGAGCAAAAACACGCCAGGACCGATTTCGATGCGGTAGGCGAAATCCTCCAACCAACGCTGCATAACGAAGTAGGCAAGAGGAACGGACAGGATGAAGGCCAGGCCGACCAGCTTGAGGAAGTCGCTCGAGAGCAGAGCGACAACGCTGGTGACGGAGGCGCCGAGCACCTTTCGAACGCCGATCTCCTTCGTGCGCCGCTCGGCCGTGAATGAGACGAGCCCGAACAGCCCGAGCCCCGCCACGAAAATGGCGACAAGAGCGAAGAGCCGTGTGAGCGCGCCCATAACGGCCTCTGCTTTGTACATCGCGTCGTACTCCATATCGAGGAAATCGTAGTCGAACGGGTAGCCCGCGTTGAACTGCTCGTAGACGGCCTCCAGGCTGGCAAGGGCCTCCGGGGTCTGGCCCGGCGCCGTGCGGACGTAGATCAGCGAGACGTTCGCCGGGTCCAGCCGGAGGATCGTCGGCTCGATGGCCGTGTAGAGCGAGGCGGTGTGGAAGTCCTCTACGACCCCAATGATCTGCCCCTCCTGGCCCCACATCGTAATGGCCTTCCCGACCGGGTCATCCATCCCCATTACCTCGGCCGCCCGTTGGTTGATCATGATGTTGTTGCCGTCGCCCGCGAACGCGCGGGAGAACGAGCGCCCCACTGCGAGCGTCATCCGCATCGTCTCTACGAAGTCGTAGTCCGTGTTGATGAAGTCGAATTCGATGTCGGCGTCGTCCGGCTTGCCGTCCCACGCCACATCCGTCGTGGCGTAGTCAAGATCAAGCGGGTTCTGGTTGGACGCCGTCACGGCTTCGATCCCCGGTCGTTGCTGCAACTCCTGCCGGAAGGTATCGAACTGCTCCTGCGCGGGCCCATCCAGTGTCATGTAGACAACGTTCGCGCGGTCTAGGCCCAGCTTCTTGGTGCGGATGTAGTCCATCTGGAACGAGACGATCAGCGTGCCGACGACAAGCAGCGTCGAGAGTGCGAACTGGGACACGACGAGCCCCTGGCGGAACCTAGCCGGGCCGCGCCCCTGCCTGAACGTTCCGCGAAGGACAACAACGGGCCGGAAGGAGGAGAGGTAAAGCGCCGGGTAGCTGCCCGCCAGCAACCCCACGACGAGCGCGAGGCTCAGCCCCGCTAGCAAGAAGCGCAGGTCGATATGTCCGAGGGAGAGGCTGATCCCGGTCAGGTCGCCGAAGGAGGGCAGCAGGGCAGCCACGAGGGCGAGCGCCAGCGCGAAGGCGACGAGCGCCAGCAGCATCGCCTCCAGCAGGAACTGTCCGGCGACGGACCGCTTTCCTGCACCGACGGCCTTCCGCACGCCGATCTCCTTCGCGCGCTGCCCCGACCGCGCCGTAGCAAGGTTCATAAAGTTGATCGCAGCGATGAACAGCAGGAAGACGGCCACGATCACGAAGATGCGGACGTACTCGATGCGTCCGCCGACAACGTGCCTCCCCTCGTAGTCGCCGTAGAGATGCATGTCCTCGAACGGCTGCAAGAAGGAGATGTGTTTTGGATTCTCGCCCTCACCCTCCGGAGCCATGAGGCCGGCGATCTTCGCGTCGACCTCCGCTGCCGATGCGCCCTCGCCGAGTTCGACGTAGAGCTCAACCGCGGCTTTATCCCAGGTGTCCGCCCATGCGTTGCGTGCGAAAAAGTCGGCAACGGGTAGGAGGACGTCTGCCTGAAGCGTGGACGTCTCAGGGAAGTCGGCGAAGACGCCCGAGACCTGGAAGTCCTTCCGGTGATCGACGGTGATCGCCTGGCCGACGACCCCCCGTGCGCGCCAGTCCGTCCCGAACATCCGTTCGGCCGCCGCCTCGGAGATCGCGACCGAGGCCGGGTCGGTGAGGATCGTCGCAGGGTCGCCTTCGAGAAGCGGGAAAGAGAACACCTCGAAAAAGGCGGGTCCGACGTAGTGGCCGTCCTCGCGGAAGCTATCGCCGCCGCGGGTGAGGAGGGGTGATACCTTCCACGAGAGGAGCAGGGCGTGCTCCACCTCCGGGAGGTTCGTCTCCATGACATCGGCAAGCGGCTTTGGCAAGAAGCTCCCCGTGCCGTTCGGAGAGTGGCGCATCACGCGGTAGAGGCGGTCGCCCCGCTCGTGGAAGCGGTCGTAACGGACCGTGTGCGTCACCCAAAGCAGGATAAAGAAGCTGCACGCCAGCCCTACCGCCAGTCCAAAGACGTTGATGAAGGCGTAGCCTTTCTGGCGGCGCAGGTTACGAAAAGCGATTTTGAGATAGTTCTTCACCATGGAGAACCTCCAGAGACCTTCATTGAGCAGTTGGCGTCGCCGTCTCAGCTTTCCCCAGTAAACCTTCCGGTATTCCGCCTCCGCTGTGCCGTACGTGCCCATCCGCCGGAGCCCCTCGTTGAAGGCGGCTTCCTCGGACTTCCCCCCTTCCATCAGCGCCTCCACCCGGTCGCGGAGACTGCCTTCCAGCTCATCGATGTCGTCCCTGGAGAACGCCCGGTTATGCTTAAAGGGACGCCGCCAGGCCGCGATGGCTTTCTCGAGATCGAACGGGATAGGCATAGATGAATGTGGTCTACAAGGCCCGTTCAGGCCAGGCGCGGCTGCAGCCCCCAGAGCTGGGCCAGCACGGCGTCCACGCGCAGCCACTGCCGCTTCTCGCTCTCGAGCACCTTGCGCCCGTCGGTCGTGAGCCGGTAGTACTTTCGCCGGCGGCCCGTCTCGGCGCGCCGCCACGATGAGGTGAGCAGCCCCTCATTCTCCATTCGATGCAGCACGGGGTAGAGCGTGCTGTCGTCCCAGGAGAGCTGTCCGTCCGAAAGGTCCTCGATACGCTGCAGGATGGCGTAGCCGTAGCTTTCACCGCAGGCCAGGATGGAAAGGATGATCGGTTTGGCCGCGGCGCCGGCAAGTTCGCGCGTGAGCATCTTCTCGTAAAGAATACCTGGATGATGCAGGTATGTTACGGCAAGATATCTGGATCATCAAGAGCTGTGTAGAGAAATGATGAAAGCACCAGGTCTGTCGATTCGGGCGGCCGTCGTTCGACTTATTGGAAAGCTGCCTGACACTGTCGAAGGCGCTTCCAAAAAACCAAACAATCAGAACGGAGCTTCACCAATGATCAACCCCGTTTCTCTTTTCTTTGTCTTGGCTATGGGCATCGTTCTCATGGCCACACCTGCAGATACGTCTGCCCAGACGCCCGATTCGACGGTGGAGAAGCGATCGGGAGTAGCACAGGCTGAAGGGGTCAGGATTCATTACGACGTCTACGGCGATCTCGGGTCCGGCACAGTCCCGCTTCTGGTGCTCCACGGGGCCTACATGTCCGCCGACGCGATGTCTCCCTTCGTCGAGCGCTTCGCTCGAACGCGGCCGGTGATCGTCCCCGACCAGCGCAGTCACGGACGTACCGGCGACGCTCCGGGTCCGATCACCTACGAGCGGATGGCCGATGACGCTGCCGCAGTAATGGATGTGGCCGGCGTGCAACGGGTCGACGTATTCGGCTATTCCATGGGCGGAAGTGCGGCGATACAGCTGGCGGCACGCCATCCCGATCGAGTGCTCAGGCTGGTCGTCGTCTCGGCGTGCACGCGTCTGGACGCGGCCTATCCCGAGGTTCTGAGCGGCATCGCCGAAATCACGCCGGCGGTGTTCGACAATACACCGATCCGGGCGGAATATGACCGCCTGCGTGGGGCCTTCCTCGACAGCCGGGACGCGACGAGGGCCCCCACCACGCATCCGGAAAAGATGGGCCCCTCGATCCAGGCGACGAGGACCTGGGTCGTTTATCCGAAGCGCACTTCCCCGAAGAGCGGATGCTACGCCGGCGACTGTGTTGGGTTGTAACACAGCCGCTCCTGAGACGGTGCTAACACCACGGCTCCTGCAGGCTGCTATTCCGTAGGTTTAGTACATTGTAATACACTATGTGTTCGGCGATCTCGGGATAGAGAATGCCACATGCGCAAAACCGTATCCATCAGTCTTCCGGAGGAGCTCAAGTCCGCCCTCGATGAGTCCGCGGACGAGGAAGGCGTCTCCCGGAGTGATCTCGTGCGGCAGGCGCTGCAGGATTTTCTATTTGTCCGCCGCTTCCGCCGGTTGAGACATGAGCTCATCCCGTACGCCGAAGCGCAGGGCGTCTATACGGATGAGGATGTCTTCCGGCGCGTCTCGTGACGGTCGCGCTCGACACGAACGTCCTCGCCGCCGCCTTCCTCGGGCGGGGCGTCACCCACGACCTCCTCGAATACGTGATCCGGCGTCATACCCTCGTCACGTCCGACTACATCATCGGCGAGCTTCAACAAGCGCTCCTCGGCGAGATCGAGGTGTCGAAGACAACGGCAGCTGCGGCGGAGAAGCTCGTTCGCAGCCGCGCGGCCCTTGTCCGCGAGGTGCCGCTCGACCGGCGCTTCTGTCGTGATCCGGACGACGACCGGATCCTCGCACTCGCCGCGTTGGGGGAGATCGACTGCCTCGTGACGGGTGATGAGGATCTGCTTTCGATCGGCTCCTTAAAGGATGCCGAGATTCTGCGGCCGGGCGATTTCTGGGATTTCGAGATTCGCACGTCGGGTGGTTGATAGCCCGATTCGATTACGAGAAGCCGATGCATTGCATTCTCTGTCGTTACCAACTCCTCGCCTGGATGGCCATCGTGAGCGCGTTGCCGGCGCTGCCTGTCAGGGGGCAAGCCGATCCGGACGCACGGGCTCACCACCAGCTCGTTTACCATTCCGGAAAAGAGCGAGTCTACCTGGTTGGTGGAAGTACGAGACGCGAGGGCGGTTACCACTATTTCGACGACGTGTGGTCCTGGGACGGGGCCGCCTGGACCGCCGCCGAATCGCTGCCATTCCCCCGCAGCAGCCATAGGGTTGTATACGATCCGCAGCGAAACTCGCTGATACTCTTCGGCGGAGGTTTCGCGGATGCGCTGCGGGCGGAAGGAATCGTCTGGGAATGGCGGCCGGAGGGATGGAAGGCGATAGACGGCGACTTCCGAGCGGCGGCCGCTGAGCCGGAGCTGTGCTACGACCGCAGTCGCAATCGCATCGTGATCTTTGGGGGCTGGGACGCCGATGCGGCCTTTCGCGGCGATACCTGGGAATGGACCGGAGCCGATCTCGTGCCGGTCGATAGTGTGGGTCCGGGCCCGAGGGCCGGTCATGCCTTCCTCTACGATCCATCGAGTCGACGCTGTCTCCTGTTCGGTGGACGTGGGGCCGACGGCTACCATGCGGACACGTGGGAGTGGGACGGCAGGACCTGGAATCGGCTGGACGTGACCGGACCGTCGCCCCGATGGTTCTTCGGAGCGGCGACAGACCTGGAAGGCGAGCGAATCGTGATTTTCGGCGGTCGGGGGCCCGACGCGCCGGTGATCGGCCGCGACGACACCGGGGATCTCAGAGATACCTGGATCTGGAACGGGGAGGGTTGGGAGCGGCTGGATGGCGCAGGCCCTCCGGCGCGTAGCGGAACGCAAATGGCTTTTACGGGCCGAAGCATCGTTCTTTTCGGGGGTCGCGAAGAACGGCCGGACGCCTTCTATGATCGAAATGATCTCTGGGAGCTGCACGGTACGTCTTGGGCACGGCGTCGTTGAAACCGACTGCCCCGCCCTGGTCTGGTTACCCGAGCGTCGATTCTTAACGGGCATGCAGCTCTACCCGCCATAGCGCTCCACGACGTCAACCCGCCCCGCGCGTCGGGTGCGGATCCAGACTCGTCAGATCCGCAATTCGTACCGGCTGCCCGGACTCGATGCTCTTGCGCGCCGCGATCCCGATCAAAATCGACATGGCCCCGTCCCGGCTGCCGGCCCGGTGCCCCAACGGGTCCGGCATGTCCGGATCCCGGAAGATCTGGTTCTGCAGCCGGACATCGCCGCCTCCGTGTCCGCCGCTCTCCTGGTACGCGCGGATCTGCTCGTACTCCATGCTGAAGTTGTCCATCACCATGATCTCCTCGAAGTCGGAGGCTTCCTCGACTTATTCCTGCGACATCCCCCGTTCATACAGCTCGTCCTGATCGATCCGCTCCTTCTCCCTCCAGGGGGATGCCGTGCCACGCGTCGATCCTCCCGTCGAACCCGTTGAAGGCGATCTCCATCCCCTCGTAGGGCGAGTAGGGTCGTGAGTGAATATGTCACCTGGACGTCATTGGCGTATGTTATCTGGACAGACATCTTGTCGTAGACGTCGATCTCATGTCGCCAGAGACAGTTGTCGCGAAAGTCCCGTCGTGGTATTCGTTGGCCACGTAGAGATCCATGTAGG
>CAZMXY010000092.1:6578-14167 GCA_964570345.1 uncultured Rhodothermales bacterium
GCGCCACGGAAGGATGCGCGCATCGTTCCGCGCGCCTCAAACCAACGATAGTTCCATGCACCGTAATCCCCATTTTTGAGCATACAAGGTTATAAATTGCGCGATGAATGTGTCTATAGAGGAAAGCCATGGCTGAGCCCCTTCGCGTACACCCGCTGACGGTGGACAACTTCCACGCCATGATCGAGGCCGGAATCCTCATGGAGGACGACCGCGTCGAGCTCATCGATGGTCAGCTTATTGAGAAGATGACCATCGGACCGAAGCATATCCGCGTCGTGAACGTACTGACTAGGCTCGCGGTCCAGCGCGCGGCGGACGTGGTCGAGGTCAGCATCCAGAATCCGGTCGAACTGGATCTCTACAACGAGCCCCAACCGGACGTCGTACTGCTGCGGATGGACCGGGACGTGACGAAGGTCCCGAACGCAAAGGATGTCCTGCTTCTCGTCGAGGTCGCGGACTCGTCGGTTCAACTTGACAGGAAGGTCAAGCTGCCGCATTACGCGGCGGTCGGCATTCAGGAGGTATGGATCGTCAACATCCCGGACCGACGCCTCGAATGTTATCGGGACCCATCGCCGTCCGGGTATGCGACCACGCGATTCCTGACCGAGGAAGACAATGCGGATGCCGAGCTGGTGCCGGAGCTCGGCCGGATTCCGGTCGAGCTCATTCTCGACGGCTGATCTCCACCCGCCGACGATCTCGAGGGCGACGAGGGCCGACATACAATGACCAGTCTTGATGATCGTATGGGAAGGCGGCTAGAAGACGTCTGGCCGGTTCCTGACAGAGAACATGTCCATGAGGCGGTGCGGCGGCTCGTCCGCGCGTTCGATCCCCTGCGGATCATCGTATTCGGATCATATGCGCGGAGAGAATCACGTCCCGGAAGCGACCTCGACTTCTTGGTCGTCCTTCCAGAAGTTTCTGACAAGCGTGAGACGGCTATCGAAATGCGCCGGGCGCTCGCGGAGCTCCCCGTTCCGAAAGACGTCGTCGTAACCACGCCCGCTGAGGTCGAACGGCGCATGGATTCCACCTGGCACGTCGTCGGCATCGCGCTTCGGGAAGGCGAGACGGTTTACGAGAAGCCGGGGGGCGATGGATCAGGCGCTTGAGGATTCGTTGCTCTTGCTACGCTACGGGCTTGACGACCTCGAGACGGCGAAAAATTAGTGCCGGATCGTGACGTGGTGCCCCGGCATCCGGCGTGGCTTGCGCAGCAGGCCGGCGAGAAGGCGTTCAAGGCCATTCTGGTTGCAGAACGAATTCCGGTCGGAGGCCGACGGCAAGCATCGAGAGCCTCCACGTCAATGCGTGCCGGAGCTGGCGTCGCAGTCTCAGCTTGCCCCAGTAGACCTTGCGGTACTCCGTTTCTGCTGCGTCGTAAGAGCCCAGCCGCCGAAGCGCCTCCCGGAAAGCTGCTTCGTCCGTCAGCCCGGTTTCGACGAGAGCCTCAATCCGGTCGCGGAGGCTGCTCTCCAACTCCTCCAGATCCTCGCTGGAGAATGCCCGGTTATGCTCAAAGGGGCGACGCCAGGCGGCGATGGCTTTCTCCAGATCAAAGCAACGGCTATTCACACCGCAGGCTCTTGACCGGATCGGCCAGGGCGGCTTTGATCGACTGATAACTGACGGTCAGAAACGCGATTAATGCGATCAAAACGGCCGTGAGAAGGAAGACGCCGGGACCGATCGACGCACGGTAGGCGAAATTGTCCAACCACTGCTGAATGGCAACGTAGGCCAACGGTGCGGCCACGACGACGGCCAGGCCAACCAGCTTGAGGAACTCGGTTGAGAGCCGGGCAACAAGGCCCGGAACCGATGCGCCGAGCACCTTTCGGATGCCGATCTCCTTCGTTCGCCGCTCCGCCGTGAATGAAGCCAGAGCGAAGAGCCCGAGACCGGAGATGAAAATGGCAATCACTGCGAAGACATTCGCCAGCCTGCCCATGACGATGATGCTTCGGTATATTTCCTCGTACTCCTGGTCCATGAAGCTGTAGCTGAATGGGTATCCCGGACTGAACTCCTTGTATACTGCCTCGAGGCCGGCGAGCGCGTCCTGCGTCATATTCGGCTTGGTGCGTATCCACACCCGGCTCGTGTTGGCCGGAGCCAGCCGGATGATGGCAGGGGTGATGGGCACGCTGATGTCGCCTGTGTGGAAATTCTTCACTACTCCGATTATCGTTCCTGGACGGCCAAGCACATCCAACCTCTCGTCCACAGGATTCACTTTCCCCATAACCTCCAACGTTTCCTCGTTGATAATATAACCGGTCGAGTCTGCGCCAAAAAGGCGGGAGTGCGCCCGTCCCGCAACCAGCTCCATCTTCATCGTCTCGACGAAATCGTAGCTCACATCGATAAGACTGAACTCTGTTTCATCGTTGGGGTCCTTACCTGCCCAGGTCGGGCTCGATGTGGTGCGACCGAAGGCCATAGAGAGCGGATTCCCGGCGGAGGCGGTGACGTTTACGATCCCAGGCCGTTTCATCAGCTCCTGCCGGAACGCCTCGTATTGTGCTCGTACACCGCCGTCCAGCTCGATCGAGACGATGTTTCCCCGATCCAGCCCAAGGTCGCGCTCCAGGATATAGCGGATCTGGAAATAGACAGCTGCCGTGCAAATAATGATGAGCGTCGAAAGGGCAAATTGGAAGACCACCAGTCCTTTCCGCATCCGCGACTCACCCGTCGTGTGGCGGAACGTACCGCGCAGGATGGCGACCGGATTGAAGGAGGAGAGATAGAGGGCAGGATAGCTCCCGGCAAGTAATCCCGTCAGAAGTGCGATGCCTAACGCGCTTGCGAGGAACCCCGAGCTCAGATCCAGCACGTGGACGCTCTTTCCCGTAACCAGGTTGAAGGCCGGCAGCAGGCCGACAACGAGCCCGGTCGCGAGCACGAACGACAGGAGGGCGAGCAGCATCGTTTCGGCCACGAACTGCGTCGTTAGCAATGGCTGGGTAGCGCCGATTGCTTTCCGTACACCGATTTCTTTCGACCGCTGAGTTGAACGGGCGGTCGCGAGGTTCATGAAGTTTATTGCCGCGATGGCGAGCAGGAAGATCGCCACGATGGTGAAGATTCGGACTAGCTCGATGCGGCCGCCGGTATTGACGCCATTCTCAAACCGGCCGTGGAGATATACTTCCTCGAACGGTTGCAGGAACACCACCTCTCCCTTAATCTCAGGGCTATGCGTCTGTATCACGTTTGCAATCTTTCTGTTCACCTCTGCGGGAGAGCTACCGGCTCGCAGCCGGACGTATAGCGGAAACATCGTGTCCCACATGGCCCAGTCGTTCTCGGCGAAAAACTCGTGGATCGGGAGGAGCACCTCGAACTGAATGGTGGAATGGTCCGGGAGCTCGTGCGCAATGCCGGTAATCGCGAAGTCCTCGTCGTGATTGACAGTGATCGTTTTACCGATCACGTCGCTATTCCGCCACTCCGGGCCGAAGAGCCGTCGCGCCAGGGCTTCGGAGATGACGGCGGAATTCTCCGCCTCAAGTGCCTTTGCCGGATTTCCCTGGATGAGCGGGAAAGTGAACACGTCAAAGAAGTCGGTGCTCACGTAGCTTCCCTGCTCTCGGAAGCTTTGGTCACCGGAAGTGATCACGAATTCGTGGCCGTGCCAGACGTAGGTTGCATTCTCGATCTCGGGATAGTCCTCCGTTAACGTCGGGCCCATCGAGCCCGGCAAGGTCGTCCTCGTGAAAACCTCCGCGTTGTTGGTCTCGTTGCGCAAGACCCGATAGATCCGGTCGCCGTCCTGGTGAAACTGGTTGACGCTCCTTTCGCCTGTCACCCAGAGGAGTATGAAAAAGCTGCACGCCAGACCGACGGTCAGCCCGGTGATATTGACGAAGCTATACCCTTTCTGCCTAAGCAGATTACGTAGGGCGGTCTTGAGATAACTCTTGAGCATCGAGAGCCTCCACATCAGTTCGTGTCGCAGCTGGCGCCGCCGCTTCACCTTGCCCCAATAGACCTTGCGGTACTCCTCTTCGGCCCGGCCGTGTGAGCCCATGCGCTCGACGGCCAGGCGAAAGGCCTCCTCCTCTGGGCGCCCTGCTTCGACGAGCGAGCTAACCCGATCGCAGAGGCTATTCTCGAGCTCCTCAATGTCCTCGCCCGAGAATGCCCGGTTGTGCTCAAGGGGGCGTCGCCAGGCGGCGATGGCCTTCTCGAGATCGAACAGGTAACTACTCATAGCGCAGGCTTTTGACCGGATCGACCAGGGCCGATTTGATTGTCTGATAGCTCACCGTCGCCAGTGCGATCAGCAGGACGACTACGCCCGTAAGCACGAACACACCTGGGCCGATCTCAATGCGATAGGCGAAATCATCGAGCCAGCGGCTCATGCCGACATAGGCTGCGGGGGCGGCCAGGATGAAGGACAAGCCAACGAGTTTAAGGAAGTCCGTCGAAAGCCGAGCAACGATACCAGTCACCGAGGCGCCGAGCACCTTTCGGAGACCGATCTCTTTCGTCCGCTGTTGGGTGTTGAAGGAGGCCAACCCGAAGAGGCCCAGACACGCGATCAGGATGGCCAGACCGGAGAAGACGCTGTACAGTGTGGCAAAGCGCTCGTCATTCCGATACTGCTCATCAAACTGCTCGTCCGCAAAAGCGTAGCGAAAGGGATTGCCGGGGTAGAGGCTGGTGTAGATCCGCTCAATCGCCGCGATGGTCTGAGATAAATGCTGCGTGTCGACTTTAAGCGAGACGTGACTGTTGCCATTCGACAGACCGAAAAACGCATTCTCACGCATTGTATGAGCAGACGACCAGTTGAAGTCCTCGAATACGCCAACTATGCGCGCCTCCATGCCCGCTATGAGCACGACTCGGTCGACGGCGTCCGACGGCGTGTCGAATCCGACGGCTCGGGCTCCCGTCTCGTTCGTGATTACCGGAAAAGGCTCCCCTTCCGGCCGGGCATCTGAGATCCTTTGGAAATCCTGTCCGGCTACGAGCTCAAGATCGTACAGGCTTGCGAAGCTCGTGTCAACCCAGCAAATAGCACCACTGACAGCCGTGGATGGGTCCGCCGTTTCCTGCCGGACGTTGGAGGTGTACCAGTCGAATCCTCGCCCCGGAAGACTACTGGAGCTGGCCACTTGCCGGACGGCCGGGATCCGGCGAAGCTCCTGGGTGAATGCCCGCGCGGCGTCGGCTCGCTCGGACCCTTCGGGGAGCACACGCGGACCGGCGACGGTCAGGATCTGCTCCAGGTCAATCCCTAGGTTCATGTACCGCATGTAGTTGAGCTGTGAATGGACGGTAATGGTCCCTGCTACCAGCACGATCGAGGCGGTGAACTGGAGCACCACGAGTCCTTGCCGCAGCCGCAGCCGGGTAGCCAATGGGCCGGCCTTTCCTTTGAGCACGGTCGCGGGCCTGAACGACGACAGAATTGACGCCGGATACAGCCCCGCCAGGAGCGTGCCGACGCAGAATATGGCGAGGAAGGCAATCCAGAACGAGGTGCTGGTCCACAGGGTGTCCAGCCGTGCCGTACCGGCCAGGTCGTGCACGACCGGCGTGAGCACGAGGGTGAGGAAGGCGGCGAGCGCGAGCGCCACGCCGTTCAGAAGCGCCGACTCGAGGAGGAACTGTAGGACGAGTTGGCCGCGCTGCGCCCCGACCACCTTGCGGACGCCGACCTCTCGGGCGCGATCGAGTGCGCGGGCGGTAGCGAGGTTGACGTAGTTGATGAGGGCGATCAGGAGCGTGACGATCCCGATGAGGCTGAAGAAGTACACGCTCCGATAGCTGCCCGACACGATCCCGGGGGATGTGATGTCGCCGTTGAGATGGATGTCGTGCAACGGCTGAGCACTCAAACGGGCTGTTATATTTCGTTGCTGATAGCTCTCCCCCTTGTTGCTCATCAACACGTCCGTGAACGTGCGTTCGACATCGGCCGGCTCGGCGTCTTGGCGAAGTTGGACGTAGGTCGCAAAGTCCGAGTAGTTCCAGCCTTGCTCCGGTTCACTGTAGCTCTTCCGCAGGAGATCCGCCATCGGAAGGAGGAAATCATATTGGAGGTGGGAGTTGGCGGGGACGTCCTGGAACACGCCACTGACGCGAAATTCGCCGCTGGTCGTCTCACCGCTGAACCTTCCCGTTACGTTAAGCGCCTGACCCACGGGATTCGCCGCCGCGAAGTACTTACGTGCTGCTGATTCGGAGAGTAGAACCGTACCTGGCTCAGCGAGTGCGCGGGCCGGATCGCCTGAGAGAAGCGGATAGGTAAATATCTGGAGAAACGCAGGGTCTGCGTACAGCACGCGCGTCTCCTCGAAGGCTTTGCCCGGCTGCGCAGGATTTGAAACAATGGGATTGCTGTCATCCGGTTCGAGCCGAGTATACCGGACGACCTCGGGCACGGCCTCCGCCAATGCAGGACCTAACGCATATCCATGCTGGGTTCTGATTTCTGGTTCCTCCCCATTCTGCACTCTTGTTTCGAGGATGCGGTAGAGATTCGGACCGTTTTCGTTGAAACGGTCGAAGCTGTACTCGAAGGCGACGTACTGAAAAATGAGCAGGCAGCAGGTCAGCCCAAGCGTCAGTCCGGCGATGTTGATGAACGAGTAGCCCTTCCTGCGGAGCAGGTTACGAACAGCAATTTTGACGTAGTTCTTCAGCATCGAGAGCCTCCATCGGAGTTCGTCCGTGAGCGTGCGCTGCCGTTTGAGCTTGCCCCAAAAGACCTTGCGATATTCTTCTTCCGCCGTGCCATAGGTGCCCATTCGCCGGAGCGCCTCCTTGAAGGCTGCTTCCTCCGACAGTCCTGCTTCCATCAGCGCCTCGACTCGGTCGCGGAGGCTCCCCTCCAACTCCTCCAGATCCTCGTTGGAGAACGCCCGGTTGTGCTCGAAGGGGCGCCGCCAGGCCGCGATCGCCTTGTCCAGATCAAAGCGATAGCTACTCATAACGCAGGCTCTTTACGGGATCGGCCAGGGCCGCCCGGATAGCCTGATTGCTCACCGTCAAAAGGGCAATCAGCAGAACGAGAGCGCCGGTGACGAGGAAAATGGCCGGGCCGATCTCAATGCGGTAGGCGAAATTGTCCAACCACCCTTGGATGGCTACGTACGCAACCGGCGCGCCCACTGCGAAGGCGATAGCGACGAGCCTAATAAAGTCCTTCGACAGCAGCGCCACGATGCCGGGGACCGATGCGCCGAGTACCTTGCGAACGCCGATTTCTTTCGTGCGCTGCTGCGCCGTGAACGAGGCCAGGCCGAACAGGCCCAGACACGCAATGGCCATAGCCAGGCTCGCGAAGATGCTAAAGAGGGCGGCAAAACGCTGATCGTTCCGGTACTGCTGGTCGAACTGCTCGTCGACGAAGGCATAACGGAAGGGATTACCAGGAAAGAGCTGCTGGTAAACCTGCTCGATGCCCGCGATGGTCTGGGGAAGGTTTTCCGTGCTCACTTTGATGGAAATGGTGCTCTCGCCGCGGGAAAGAATGAAGAAAGCATTCGCCGGCGCTTGATGTGCCGACGACCAATTGAAATCCTTGAAGACGCCGACGATCAGTCCTATGCCTA
>CAZMXY010000093.1:0-14074 GCA_964570345.1 uncultured Rhodothermales bacterium
GCGCGATGATGAACGTCGTGCGTCCCCGCACGATGGTGCGGAGGGCGCGCTGCACAGCAGCTTCCGATTCGTCGTCGAGCGCTGAGCTCGGGTCGTCGAGGATGAGGATGGGCGGATCGAGGAGAAGGGCACGGGCGATGGCGTAATAGTGGCTGCGGTTCCGTTCGAAAAAGTCAGACAGGTAAAAGATCGGCCGCTGGAGAATGCCTCGATCGACCAGGTACACGGGGATGAGCAGGCGTCCCACTCGTCCGTTTCCGTCGAGAAACGGGTGGATCGTTTCGAATTGATAGTTGACGAGCGCAACCTTGAGCAGATCCGAAAGGAAGAGATCTTTGTTGTGGACGAAGTGCTCCAGGTCACTCATCAAGTCGGCGACGGCGGTGTGAGCCGGCGGCACAAAAATGGCGTCACCAATCGTGGCTCCGCCGATCCAATTCTGCGTCCGGTTCCCTCGGTATACGCTTCAATTTATTCTGGATCTACTCAGTAGGCCCTCAAGAGCGTGGCTCGCTACTCGCGGCGTGGACGGCAGATCCGCGCCCGTCACGTGGAAGACGACTGCGGATGGGCCGCATAGGGCTTTTGATCGGCCTGCGGGACGTTAACCATATAAACATTGAAAGCACCGCCGTGCCCCTTCGAAACGGCGGAGTCGATTACAAACCAGATCAGCGTTCCGCAAAGAATCGCATACCACGACCATGGCTCGCTTCGACGAACGGAACGGCGACGACGAAAGTTTACAGAACAAAGAAGCCCGCGATGGTACCTCCGAGCAGGCCGGCCGACAAAGCATGATAGGCGGCAGCGTCGGCCGTCGATTGGCCGTTCGATGTCGTCCGCAATCCGAGCCTAGGGCCTCCGGTCACGTCCCGGCCAAGGCGTGGCCGCCGACAGATTGGGCGACATCCACGATGAGCGGCATCTCAGGCTTTACCTGGGATACGCGGCCGTCTTGCGGGGCATCGTTACGTGATTTACGATGAACTGTGCGATGCGAATGCGCACGGATCGACGACGCGACTCACGGACGGACGCCACAACGCCCGGATGGAACACACGACGCGCGGATGAACGACGCGGGACTTCTTCGAGTGTGCGGGGGCGGCTCCCATTTCGTAAACTGCCTCCCGGAAGATAGCGTCATCGATTCGTTCAACCTGCCTCTCGCGTTTTCGCGCCGTCGCCATTCACTTCCGGCGTTCCTGCACATACTGCTTCTGCCTGTTCTGTGCGGCCGCACCTTTCGTCGGCTGCAGCGAGGACCTTGCATCGCCGCCTGAAACCGACGAGCCGTTCGCGCTGTACGGCGTCCTGAGCCCCGACCTCGATACGCAATCGGTCCGCGTGTTTCCGGTGGAAGGCCGCCCCGGCCTCGGTTCCGCGGAACGGCTGAACGTCGAGGTGACGTCCACGGACCTGCAAAGCGGCGTCCGAGTGGTCTGGCAGGACAGCGTCACGGCCGACTCGGCCGGTCAGTATCATCATGTCTTCTGGTCCGGTCTCCGGGTTGAGCTTGGGGGCACCTATCGAATCGAGGCCAGACGACTCAGTGATGGGGCCGCGAGCTTCGCCGATGCGCGGATCCCCCCGCCGGTCGGCGTACAGGTCGATGAAAGCCGCGCCCCGATTGTAAACGTTCTGGTAGAGGGCGAGGGTGTACGCCTCCTCAAGCCGGAGGCGGTTTACGACGTGCATAAAGGACCGCCGACGCTTCGGTTCGAGGTCTCGTACGAAGGACGGGAGCGCGCCGTGGAGGGCGGATGGCAGGTCCCCTTCAACCTGATCGTCGACGCGTTCGAAGTCAATTATCTGTACAATGGAATCGTGCCTGCGCTTGGCGGAATGTGCCGGGTCGACTTCGTATTCCTGCGCGGCCTCGCGTTGCGCACGATTGTAGGCGACACGGTGTGGAATCCGCCCGGCGGGATTCTCGATCCGAATATTCTGTCCCAACGCGGTGTGCTGTCGAACGTCATAAACGGATTCGGTTTTGTCGGCGGCGGATATGAACTCAACGTGCCGCTCGACCTTTCGCGCGAGACGGTCGAGTCGGCGTGCTTTCGGTATGACCCCTGACGAACTATACGCGTGCCGTCGTATTCCTGAAGCGCGCCGGGCGCCGGACCGTCGCGCGGTGAGGAGCTTCGTCCAGGCAGTGTGCGGAAGGCGCTTCGCTATGCTCACGATTCTGCTTCTCGCAGCCGGATCGGCAGGCTGCGAGGAGGATCCGGCCTCCGGGGTCGAGGCCGACGTTCCCTTTTCATTGTACGGCGTCGTCAGTTCGGACCTCGACACGCAGTCCGTTCGCGTCTATCCGCTGGAGAATACGCCCACCTTCGGTGTACCGGAGCATCTGGAGGTGGACGTTTATTCGACCGACCTTCAGACAGGCGTACGTCGAACGTGGGGCGACTCCACCGTCGTGGACTCCCGCGGCCGTTACGGACACGTATTCTGGGCGCCCTTTCGGGCCGAGCACGGACGGACGTACCGAGTCGAGGCGGTTCGCCGATCTGACGGTTCCACGAGCTTCACGGAGGTGCGCGTGCCGGCTCCCGTAACGGTTCGCATCGACGAACGCGACGCGCCGCTGTTACACGTTCTGGTCGAAGGAGACGGCGTCCGAATGGCAAAGCCGGAGGCGCTATACGTCGTCGGTGTCGATGAGCCCGCAGTTCAATACAACATCCGGTATCATGGAACCGAGCAACAAAATCACGGCCAATGGCGGACGACGTTCAACATGATCGTCGATTATGACTTCATTCGTTTCCACTTCGCACACGGTCCGTATTGTTTTTCCCGTCCGCCTCTTTTTGCACTGAAACTTCGCGCGCAGATCGGCGACGTCGTGTGGGATCCGCCCGGCGGCGCATTCGATCCGAACGTTCTGTCCGTCGGGAGGACCATGAGCAACGTCCAAAACGGCCACGGATTTGTCGGGGGCGGGTACTTTCTTGAAGCGGCCCTGAAGCCTTCTCGCGAGACGGTCGAGTCCGCCTGTTTCACGTATGCATTTCCGGACGATGAGTAGGCCGGTTTTCATATCCGCGTTTCGGAAGATGGGTAGGGCGTGTTTCGCATCCGCGTTCCGAGGGATTACCAGGGCTTGTTTCACGTCTGCGTGTCGGGACGATGACCAGGGTTTGTTTCACGTACGCCTACCCGAACGATGACCAGGGCTTCTTTCATCTGGCTGAGCCTCTTCGTTCTCGCCGGTTCCGCCGCCGCGCAGACCGCGACGATCAGCGGCTTTGTGAGCGATCGATCGGACGGGCAGCCGCTCGAAGGCGCGACCGTGGCCCTGTATCGGTTCGATGACGGATTCGTCGGCACGCCGGCGTACGGCACGGCCACGAATGCTGACGGGGTTCACCTCATCCGCAACGTCGAGCCCGGTCGCTACCTCCTGCAGATCTCGTTCGTCGGATACCAGGCGCACCGCGACACGCTCGATCTCGTACCCGAGCAGGTGCGCACGGTGACGGTGCGCCTGATTCCGGATGAGGAGGTTCTGGACGAAGTGCTGGTCCAGGCGGAGAGGCAGCACGGCGCGGCGCGCGTCACGGCCGGTCATCAGCGCATCCGGCCCGAGGAAATCGAGCTCATACCGGCGCCGGATCTCGCGTCGGACCTGGCGGGCTACCTGACCACGCTTCCGGGCGTGGTCACGACCGGTGATCGCGGCGGACAGTTCTTCATCCGCGGCGGCGAGCCGACGCAGAATCTCGTGATGCTGGACGGGATGATCGTCTATCAGCCGTTTCACGTCCTCGGGTTCTATTCGGCCTTCCCATCGGAGATCGTCGATCGGGTCGACTTCTACGCCGGCGGCTTCGGCGCGAAGTACGCAGGCCGGCTCTCGTCGGTCATCGACGTGAACGCGCGAGCGGGCAATAATCGTCGATTCGGCGGAATGGCGAGCGCCTCTCCGTTTGCAGGCGCCTTACGGCTCGAGGGTCCGATCGTACCCGGACGCGCCTCGTTCATCGTGTCCGCACGAGAGTCGTTCATCGATCGCACCGGACAGGATCTCTACGGCGAAGCGATGCCGTTCGTATTCCGTGACGGTTTCGCGAAAGTGCAGACGGACGTCGGCCCGAGGAATCGTCTGTCGGCAGCGTTGTTCGGCACCGAGGACCGCGGGACGTTGGTGGCCGAGATCGGTGACGATGAGGAGCAGGAAATCAAGTGGACGAACGGCGGCGGCGGCTTTCGATGGCTCATGCTCCCGCGCAGCATGCCTCTCACGGCCGAGCTGACCATCAGCCGATCCATACACGAAATGGAGCAGGGGACGTCGAGCGACACGGTTCGGTCGACGCTCGTTCGCAATACGCGCGTAGCGCTCGACGCGACGTTTTCCGAAGGCGTCTTCTTCGGCGGACGAACGACGGCCGTCGGGGGTTGGGAAGTGGTGCTCGGACGCGTCCGGAACGAGTTCAGAGGTCTGTTTCAAAATGTCGAAACCAGCGGACTGGGCGTCTCGATGTTCGGCGTCTACCTGGAGCCGGAGTTCGTGGTACGCTCCGCCTTCCGCGTCCGTCCGGGTCTGCGGATGCAGGGCTATGCCGTGCGCCTCCTTCCGTACCTGGAGCCGCGGCTTCGCGTGACGTGGGATGAGGGCATCCACCACGTGAGCGCTGCGGTGGGGCTGTATCATCAACACATCGTGGGTCTGGCAGACCGGCGCGACGCAGCAAGCGTCTTTACGGCGTGGGCCGGCATTCCGCGCGTGGTCGACCGGCCTCCGCGCCTGCGCGATGTCCGCGAAGTCGCTCCGGACACGTACGACGTTTTCTGGCCGCAGAACGCAGAGCTGGAGATGATCGGCGGCGAACTGCTCCGGGGACGCATCGGCAGAGCCGCTCACGCGCTCGCGGGCTACCGCGTCGAGCCACTGCCCTGGCTCGAGCTGTCGGTCGAAGGATTCTACAAGCGGGCCACCAATCTCTTCGTTGCCGAGCTGACGCCGCTGCCGCGCCTGACGACGCGCCTTCTTCCGGCAACCGGCCGTTCCGCCGGTGCGGAAGCACGCCTCGAGGTACGGCGCCGGCCATGGTACGCGTACGTGACGTACGGCCTATCAAAGACGATGTACACGGCAGACGGACGCGTCGTGTCGCTGGGATACGGTACGGACGGGCTGCGGTACCGACCGCCGCACGACCGCCGCCATCAGCTGAACGCGCTGCTCAGCGCCTCGTTGGGAGGGTTCGACGTCAGCCTGCGGTGGCAGTTCGGGTCGGGCCTGCCGTACACGCAGCCGCTGGCCTTCGACGGATTCGTGCTCGTCGACCGCATCGATACCGCGTTCAACCTCGAGCATTCGCGCCGGGTGGTCTACGATGAGCCGTACGGCTCCGTCCTGCCGACGTATCATAGGTTGGATGCCTCGATCGAGCGGACGTGGCGGCTTCGGCGGGCGGCGTTCACGATCCAGGCCAGTGCCGTCAACCTGTACGATCGCCGCAACATCTTCTACTTCGACACATTCACGCTGGCCAGGAAGGACCAGCTACCGTTCGTGCCCGCTCTCGCCGTCAGGGTGGCGTTCGAATGAGACGAACGGCCGGTATCGAGCTGCATCTTATCGCGCGGAAGGGCTACATACCATACAGAAAACAGGCGGATTCGACTGTTTCGCGGGACGGATGCAGTGCTTCGATGACTTCGTAGCCGGCTCCTACGAAACCCAGTCCGTTCCGGACGTTGCCGAGTACTCCCATCTGCGCGAGGATATTCGGATCGACGACGCCCCCGGCGTAGGCTGTGACAAAACGAAGCCGCTCTCATGATGTCAAAAGAGAGCCAACCGAAACGGCGGCGAGCCGAATTCATGCTTCTGTCCTCCGTCCCTTCAACTCGCATCAACGACCCTTGCAATCGCAGGGGCGGCCGCGAGCAGCATCCCACATCCCAGCAGAAACGTGTATAGGTAATCGAGGAACTGCACCTGTCGCGGAACGCCTTTCTCGTAGGAGAATCGCCCGGACCCGCTTCCACTGCCCCCGGTCGCCACCAGCACGGGCTCCCCACCCTTCCATGTTCGGAAAGCCGTTCGAAGTACGTGGTGGAATAGCAGGAAACCCAGCGGCCCGAGTGCAGCGAACACGTACGATGCGCCGGCTGCGTCCGGAGCATACCACGAGAGCGCGGCCGTCACGACCGAAATGCCGATTCCGATCACGAGAAAAATCCGCCTCACCTCGGGAGCCGGAAGATCGTCGGCTAGCGAAAAGGCGAGGACGACGACGGCGACGACAAGCCACGGGAGAACGGATAGGAAGAAGGTCATCTCCACTCAGCTCATGTGTCCTGGGCACAAGCCGCCGCCGCGGGTGGCGAGAAGCGATCGGGGCACGTGCCGGGGGTTACGACCGGATGTACATTTGTCGCGTACCTGGTGAGAATTGCGCCGCCCGGTTGGCTCTGTTCCGCTCGGTCGCCGACCTGTTTCCGTCCTAAATCTGTTCATAGTGCCGGTCTGTACGGCATCCCCACGCGTCTACTAACCGGAAAGATACGGGTTCGGAAGGGGAGGGCACCAATTGACGTCGGCACAGCCGTCCGCTTTGAGACGGGTTGCTACGGCACCGGCCTCGTGAAACAAAATGACGCTCCGGGAGAGCACAACGGCTCCCATCCCGCCGCGACCGATCAACCGGATCGGCCGCTAGGTCCGATCGCGTCGTGCTCGGCCGCCCAATCATCAGCTTCGTCGGCACCGTCGGAAAACTCGTGATCCCGATCGACCCGTGGCTGCCTATAGTGCGAGTAGGGAGTCCCTGTCTGCATCCTGCAAGAGGCGTCGCCTCACCGGCGGCGGGGACTCCGACTCGAACTTCGTCGAGAACGCGGCCTGCATACATCCACCTGACCCGGACCTGCGATCATGGAATACAGATACCGGCACACCACCTACCGGCGCGCACTAATTGAGCACGTCGGGAGACCGCGGGTGTCCGCGGCCGTCCCGACGCTGCCCGCGTGGCTCCCGACGCTGTGCGCGTCGCTCCCGAGGTTGCGCGCGTGGCTCCCGACGCCTTGCGCGTGGCTCCCGACGCTGTGCGCGTCGCTCCTGACCCTGCCCGCCTTATTTCTGACGCTGGCGGCATCGCTTCTGCCGTCGCAGTCGGCCGTCGCCCAGCTCTCCGGCGAATACACCGTCGGCAACGGAGGCGATTTCGCAACGATCTCCGAAGCCGTCGAAACGCTGAACGACGTCGGACGCGCGGGTCCGATCACGTTTAACATCCTGGACGGATCCTACGAGGAGCAGTTTGTGATTTCGACGCACGACGGAATGAGCGAGGGCAACCCCGTCGTATTTCAGCCGGAAAGCGGAAACCTCGGCGACGTTAAAATCGCTTTCGAGGCCACGTCCAGCTCCGGCAACTACGTTGCACGAATCGAGAATGCATCCTTTATAGCGTTCCGGAAGATCCTCTTTTCGGCTCTCGGCAGCGACTTCGGGACGATTATTTCCCTCCCGGGCGGATCCCACAGCGACATCTCCATCCTCGACAACCATTTCGAAGGAGCGGACGTGCAGTCGTCGCAGCAGCAGTTCTCCATCATCCATTCGACGGCCGGGCTCGCCGTCAACACGGTCATTTCCGGCAATACGTTTCAGCGCGGAAGCCACAGCATCTACATCAATTCGGGTTCGAGCGGTTCTGGAACGAGTATTACGAACAACACTTCGTCGGGCGCCGGCGGCGATGCCGTCTACCTCATGAAGCAGTTTGCACCGGTCGTCGCCGGCAACAGCATCACGCACTCCGGCAACTTCTATGCACTTCGCATCGAGCAGTGCGACAATGCCTTGAAAGTCCTTAAAAACAGGATCGACGTCTCAGGCGCAAGCCGCAACGGCATCTATCTCCGCCTGTCCGAGGGCGGCAGCCTCTTGGAAGAGCAGCGTGGATTGATCGCCAATAATTTTTTCACCGTGCGAAACTTTGACAGCGGCCGCAATGCGATCTACGTCGTGCAGTCGAAGCATCAGGATATTTTGTACAACAGCGTCAACGTGGTCAATCCAAATCCCAATTCGCAGGCGCTTCATCTCAGCGGCGATCTGAACGTCGACATTCGCATCCTGAACAACAGCTTCTCGAATACGGGACACAGTTTCCAGACGCATCTCTCCGGCGGCTATGCGATCCGCGTCGACGATCCCGGAGCCGTCACCGAAATGGATTACAACAACATTTTCAGCACCGGCAACTACGTCGCGAGGTGGGGCCTTCTCGACATCGCGAACCTGGTCGATCTTCAGGTGCTCGGGAACGAGGGGCGGAACGCGAACTCCATCTCCGTCCTGCCGCACTACGTCTCCGCCGTCGATCTGCACACGCAGTCGCCGTGGATGGCTCAGAGGGCAACGCCCTCGGCTCGGGTTGCGGACGACATCGACGGTCAGCCGCGCGACGACAACGCACCGACCATCGGAGCGGCCGAGTTTGATTTCGCCGTCGAGGAGCCCATGAACGGCACGTACACGATCGGCAGCGGCGGCGACTATTCCTCCTTCACGGAGGCGGTGAACGATCTTCAGCTCAGAGGAATGACGTCGGACGTCACCTTTGACGTGCTGCCCGGCATCTACGACGAGCAGCTTACGCTGTTCGAGGTTCCGACGCTGAACGCATTCGACCGCATTACGTTCAGGTCGCAGACCGGAGATGCGTCCGACGTCACCCTGCATTATGAGTCGGTAAGCGATCAGGATAATTTTGTGATCAATCTCAGGTCCGCGAAGAACGTCACGTTCGAACATCTGACGATGGCATCGAATACGTCATCCACCGGTTCCCGGTCACGGATCGTCGTTATCCAGGGATACACCGAGAGCATATGGCTCCGGGACAACGTGTTTCACGGGACCTCGTCGACCAATTCCGGCTCCCCAAACCACGCGATCATCCACGCCGAGCCAGCTCTTACAAACGGCATCTCCATTCTATTCAACCGCTTCAATGGGGGCGGATACGCCGCGTATCTGATCGGTCGGAATCAGAGCGCCCTTTCGCGAGAGACGGTCGTCACCGACAACGAGGTGTCGTCGTCCGGTTATATGGCATTCCGTCTCCACTTCCAGCACCTGCCGGTTATCCGGCGCAACGTCATCGCACCCGGCGTGCAGGGTATGTATTTGCAGGACGTCCTTATAGGTCTGATCGCTGAGAATCGCATCAACGTAAACGGACTCAGCTCCGGAATTACGCTCTTTCGCTGCGAGGGGGGAGATGGTCCGCTTGAGCGATTTCTCATTGCGAACAATTTCATCACGCATAGAGGCGGCAACAACTCGATTGAGGCGGGCATCGAGATCATCGACTCCCGGCAAATCGACGTGGTCTACAACAGCGTGAACAGCCTCGGCCCCCTCTCTCCGGGACTGTACCTCAGGCATCAGGACGCTAGCTCGGGCAACACCAACGTGCTGAACAACGTGTTCTCGAATACCGGCGGCGGATACGCGTATCAGATTTTCGACCCCGCCGCGATCAGTCAGTCGGATCACAACGATCTCTATACCACCGGTGAGAAGTTCGTCCACTGGGACGGAGACGTCGGCACGCTCGAAGATCTTCAGCAAGTCGTCGGCACGGACCTGAACTCCATTTCCGTAGATCCGGAGTTCGTTTCGGCCACCGACCTTCACGCGAGGGCGGCGGCGCTGGACAGCGCCGCGACGCCGCTTCAGAATGTGACCGCCGACATCGACGGCGAGCAGCGCGACACGGACTTCCCCGACATCGGCGCCGACGAATTCGTTTTCGAGCCGGGCGTACCCGTGGCGCTCTCGACCCCTGCACTCGTTGACCCGTCTAACGGAAGCGAGAACGTCCCGACGTTGCCTCGCCTGCGCTGGTCCGGCGTCGAGGGTGCCTCTTCCTACTCCGTCGAGATCGCGACAGACGGCTCGTTCGATTCGCCCGCCGTCGGCCTTACCGCTGTACCGTCCACCGATGTGCTGCTCGAGTCATCCCTCGTGGCGGAGAGCGAATACTTCTGGCGGGTCCGGGCCCTCGGGGAGGCAGGCGTTAGCGAATGGTCGGAGGTCGCGGCCTTCCGGACCGGTTCGCCGGCCAGTCGGGTTCTCGAGTGTGAAGCGGATCATCTGATCGTGTCCGACGATGATAGCGGGGTGGAGATCGAGTTCGGGGAGATATGCTCGGGAGAAGTCGTCGTGACTCACGTCGACGGGACGCCTGCGATTCCGAATTCCTTCGTCGACGTGATCCCTCGCAGGTGGATCATCGAAGCCCGGGGGCTCGGCGCCTTCACCGCATCGATCTGTTTCGACCTGAGTGCGGTGGCGGATCTGGTGGAGGATAAAACGCTCGTCCGGATTCTGAGCCGCGGTAACGGCGGTGCAGAATGGGCGGCGCTCGAGACGGAGTGGCAGGAGGCCTCCCAGCGCGCCTGCACGCACGGCGTTTCGTCGTTCAGCGAGTTCGTCGTCGTCCTGCCGGCCGAACAGGTTTCCACGCAGTCCGACGACCTTCCAGAGGTGTATCAGCTTCACGCGAACTACCCGAATCCCTTCAATCCCTCCACGACCATTCGCTTCTCGACGGCGCGCCCTGGAGACGTTAAGCTAACCGTAATCGACGTCCTGGGCCGCGAGGTGGCCGTGCTGGTGGATGGCCCGACGGCGGCCGGTCGCCATGAAGTCACCTGGAACGCCTCGACGGCTGCCTCTGGAGTTTATCTGTACCAGATGCAGGCCGAGGGATTCACTCGGACTCGCCGGATGACTCTGGTGAGGTGAATCGTGCCGGGTATCCGTTATCGATCGAACGCACGATCACCGCAGGAGAACGACCATCCTGGTCATGGACCCGTCGCCGTCGGCGGCCACGGGCCGTACGCGCGAAGACTTGGCCGGCCGGTGAATCGCTCGATCTCATCGTGAGAAAAGTTGCCAGATGTCCTCGGCGTCGTCGCCGATGCAGGGGATCGGCGGGACCACCGGATCTTCGCACTCGTCCGGAGCAGGTCCCACTTCGCAGTTCGTCTCCGCCCTGTAACCGGCGACGAGACGCGCATTTACGGATGGGATCCATTGAACCCGGATTCCTTCGCCCGCGCCGATGAATCCGTAGCCGTTCTCCACATTGGACAGGGCACCGGGGACGACCAGGACGTCCGGATCGAAGACGCCGCCCGGAGGGGCCCACGCCGAATCTGCCGCGAGCGCGGTAAACTCCATGGTCGTGCGGTCGCCCTCAGCCGGAGCGTCTATACGTGCCCATGCGAAGCCGTCGCCGTCGCCGGAGTCGACGGCGTAGAGCGCGGTCCGGCGCTGCGAATTGACGTGGATTCTCCACGCATACGTCGTGCCGAGGAAAGGGCTATCTCTGAGCCAGGTTAGTCTGCAAGCCGTATGTAGAAAGATACCGTCGTGCCTTTCCCGAGCTTGCTGTTTATTTCCAGGCTGCTGCGGTGCAATTTGAGTATCCGGTCGACGATAGCCAGGCCCAGACCCGTGCCGCCGGAGAGGCGAGAATCGACGTGCCTGCCTTTGTAGAAGCGTTCGGTGAGGTGGGGAATCTCGTCTGCGGGAATACCGGGGCCGGTGTCGGATACGTCGAGGCGCACGCTTCCGTTCACGAGCGTGCCATCGACCTGCACCCGGCCGCCTACCGGCGTGTAGCGCAGTGCGTTTTCGACCAGGTTCGACAGGACGCGCTCGATCATGCCGATGTCGGCGTACACCATCGGCAGGTCGTTCGAGAGCGACGTGGTGAGTTCAAGCCCCAGCCGCTGGGCATGCGGCTTGAACTTGATGACGATGTCTTGCACCAGTTCGCAAGGTGAGAACGGTTCCAACTCCACACGTGCTTGTGCGGCGTCGAGCTTCGACAGCTCCAGGAGCTGACTGATCAAGCCGCCGAGCCGGGCGGTGTCTTCCAGAATGATCTGGAGGTACTCGAGACGCTCCTCGGCCGAGAGAGCCTCATTCTTCATGATCGCCGTCTCGACGTACCCCTGAATCGACGTGAGCGGACTGCGTAAATCGTGGCTGATATTGGCGATGAACTCCCGGCGAAGGTCGTCCCGTTCACGGAGTCCGGCCATCTGTGCCTGAATCGTGTCCGCCATCTGGTTGACGGCGTGGGCGAGCCGACCCAGTTCGTCTTGAGACGTCGTCTCGATTCGCCGATCGAGCCGTCCCAGCTCGAATTCTTTGACTTGCTTCGTGATCGAGCGGAAGCGCCTCGTGATCGACGCGAAGACGACGAGGCCGGCCAACCCGGTAAATAGAAACGCGAGTCCGAGATTTACCGCAGCCGTGCGCAAGATGTAGCCGTCCCGGATGAGAGATGCGACCGAATCGTACAGTTTACTCAGAAGGACGACATAGACGTATCCGCTCTCGCCACCAGGCAACCCCACCGGGGCCGCGGAGAAGATCTTCTGCCGCCCCTCGCTTCTCGGATCGTGCCCAACTACCGGAAAGGACCCCACCTCATTCAGAAAGGCATGGATCGGGGGGAGAAGTACCTCCTCCAGCTCAAGCGACGCCGGATCGACGGAAGACGCAAGGATCTGCCCCCGCGCGTCCAGAAGATAGATGTCGACGCGAGGGTTGATGCGCATGAAACCGGTGAAAGCCTCCTTGAGCGCACGATGGTCCAGGCTATCCGAGAGAAACGGCTCAACCCGTTCGGCGAAGAGCCGGGCCAGGTCGCGATTGAGCTCCTGATCCGATTCTAACGTGAAATGGCCGGCAAAGCGCAGAGTGGCAAATACGCTGAGGGCGCTGAAGATCAGGAGTAAAACGAGATAGGCGGCCGAGATCCGGACGTAGAGACTACCGGTCAAGCGCTTCATCGATCCTGAATGTCGTTTTGCTCGACAAAGCGATAGCCGACGCCCCATACCGTCTCTATGTAGACGGGTTTTGAGGGATCGATTTCTATCTTGCGACGCAGCCGATTGATCAGCGAGTTGACCGTGTGGGCGTAGCCGTCGAAGTGATAGCCCCAGACCTGCTCCAGGAGTTCGGACCGGTTATATACGTACCCCGGGTTGCGGGCGAACAGTTCGAGCAGATCGTACTCTTTGGCCGTAAGCTCCACAAGTTGATTTCGGAGCGTTACTCTGCGCTTGCCCGGGTGAATCGCCAGTTCGCCGAATGTCAGCGTTTCGGTCGTCGCCAGGCGGCCGGCGCTCTGACGATCAGCATCGATGCGCCGAAAGAGAGCTTTGATGCGGGCGATCAGCTCGCGAACGCTGAAAGGTTTCGTGACGTAATCATCGGCGCCCAGCTCGAGACCGAGAACGACGTCCAGCTCTTCCGACTTGGCCGTGAGCATGAGGATGGGCGTATACGTGCTGGTCGCCCGTATGCTTTTGCATACCTCAATACCGTCCATATCCGGCAGCATCAGGTCCAGAATGACGAGCGCGTACCGGCTCTTGTGGAAGTATTGCAGACCGGACCGGCCGTCGACGGCCCAGTCTGGTTCGTACCCCAGGTCCTGCAGGTGGATTTTGACGAGGTGTGCAATCTTCGAGTCGTCCTCGATGATTAGAACGCGGTCGGCGCCTTGCGACGAGAGAGCCATCGGTTCCATCTTCTGACTGCACGATGAGGAAAATATAGTGCGAGGCCGCGAGAAGTACCCCATCGCCTGCCGTTCAAGCGTATAACCGTGGCCGACGGCGTCGGCGATTTGTCCTACTCCGATTTTTGATGTACCCGTCGAACCACTATACGAGCGACGGGATCGTCCCAGCCATGTTCTGCGGACGTAAGATCCCCGACGCCGTCCTGAATGCCCGTGTGGTGCATGATAGGAGCGTCCGTAGCAGTACGCGCGTTGCCGTCGGTGGTACTGAGACCACACAGAGGAACGTCAACGATGTCCTCGGACACCTGCGTGTTTTGCTCCGTACCGGCATCGTAGCCGTCGGCGAAGTACACGTCTTCCTTAAACCCTTCCGGCAGCTTGGCGGCATTCAAACCGGTGAAGCCGTCGTTCGTGCAGATGAGCATGACCGCAGCCGAAAGGCGGTTGGCATTCGCCTTGGCACCGATCTCGAA
>CAZMXY010000094.1:0-13997 GCA_964570345.1 uncultured Rhodothermales bacterium
CAGGCCCAACGGCACAATTTCGCCTACGTGGCCCTTCGTGTCGACGAGGCCGACGTTTTGCCGGCCGTCGCGGGACTTCGCGCACTGGGGTTCGCCGGCGCGAACGTGACGGCCCCCCACAAACAGGCTGTCATTCCCGCACTCGATCGCCTCTCTTCACAGGCCCGCGCGATCGGCGCGGTCAATACGATCGTGCGACGCGAACGGGACGGACAGGTGCAGCTCGAAGGGGACAATACCGACGTTACCGGATTCCTCGCTCCACTTCTCGCGTATGCGGACGAGCTGAATAACGCCCACATGACGATTCTCGGATCGGGCGGCGCCGCCCGCGCGGTCGCGTACGCGCTCCTTACGACGTTCCGGCCGCATCGCCTGACACTCGCCGTTCGAACGCCTCGCCATGGCGAGAGACTGGCGAGCGATCTTGCGGGGTTCGATGCGACGGCGGGCCTCCGAGTGTTGCCGATCGATTCGTGCCGCGACGCCGTGCGTTCGAGCGGGCTGATCGTGAACGCCACGCCACTCGGCACACACCCGCGACTGGATTCGACGCCGTGGGCGCGCATGGACGATTTTGAGCCCAAGCACGTCGTCTACGATCTCGTTTACAATCCTCAGCGCACCCGCCTTCTGGAAGAGGCGGAAGGCCGCGGTGCACGGACGATCGGCGGTCTCGAAATGCTCATCGCGCAGGCCGCGGCGTCGTACGTTCAATGGACGGGCACCGAAATGCCGACTCACGTCGTTCGAGAGGCCCTGCGAGCCCGTTCCACGGTATGAGCGATTTCACGAATCCGGCGAGAGAGCTTCGCGTGATCGAACCCTCCGTCCTCAAAGCCGACGAGGTACGAAGCGGGTTCAGCCTTCGACATGGCGGAGTGAGCGGTCGACCGTTTCATACGCTCAATCTGGGCCTGAGCACGAGTGACGCGGCCGAAAACGTACACGAGAATCGGCGACGCCTCTTCGACATGGCGGGCCTTCCCCCCGGACGACTCGCCGTCGCTGGTCAAGTGCATGGGAGCCGGGTAGCGGTGGTCTCGGATCCGGGAACGTATCCGGGCTTCGATGCCCTCGTGACCCGCGCGCCGCAGGTGGTGCTTTGCATTACGTCGGCGGATTGCGCCGTCGTGCTCCTGGCGGACGTCGAAGCACGCGTGATTGCTGCCTGCCACTCCGGATGGCGGGGAACGGCGGCGCAGATCACGCGACGGACTGTGGAGATCATGAAAGAGCTGGGCGCACGGCCGGACCGGCTGCGGGCCTACGTCAGCCCGAGTATCTCCGCCGACCATTTTGAAGTCGGCCAGGACGTTGCCGCCGAATTCGCGCCGTCGTACGTCGTCGAGCGCGTGGACTGGCGAAAACCCCACGTCGATCTCAAAGGCGCGATCGCCGATCAGCTGGTGAATTGCAATCTGGAGCCGGCGTCGATCGAAGTCTCACCGCGATGTACCTTCGCCGAGACGCACGATTTCTTTTCCTATCGGGCTGAGAACGGCGTTACCGGACGCATGATGGGTTTCGTCAGCCTCCTTTGACGCTCTCGTCCCAATGAAACGTGTACTTGTACGAATACGGCCCCTTGCGGACTACGGCGAGCTCGAATCTTGCGTCGACCTGCAAAAGGCAACGTGGGGCGCCCTGTTCGACGACGTCGTTTCCGCTGCGCTGATGCAGGTAAGCCAGAAAATCGGCGGCGTTTCGGCCGGCGCATTCGATCCGGACGGCCGACTCGTCGGCACCATCTTCGGCCTGACGGGTATCCGCGAGGACGAGCCGGTTCACTGGTCGCACATGCTCGCGGTCAAAGCGGAATGGCAGGGCCGCGGCGTCGGGACGTTTTTGAAAGCATACCAGCGACGGCGCGTAATGCAGATCGGCGCCTCTCGGATGTATTGGACGTTCGACCCACTTGAATCGCGGAATGCCCATTTCAACCTGAACCGGCTCGGCGCCCGTATCAGTGAATACGTACGTGACATGTACGGGTCGGGAGCGTCCAGTTCTCTCCATCGCGGCATCGGCACCGATCGCTTCGTTGTCGTCTGGCATCTGGGTGCCGATCGGGTTCGAAACGCGATGCAGCGGCTCGATGCGGCCATGTCCTGGAACGGCTTGACGACCGAAGCAGCGCTGGAGCTGCCGATCGACCTTCCGAACGACCACGTGGCGGAAAACGAATCGCCCGCCGTCGTACCGGAACGAGACGACCGGACGGCGATCGTCGAAATTCCTTCCGACATTCAGCGTCTGAAGGCAGAACGGCCGGACCAAGCTTTGTCGTGGCGCAAATCCACCCGTGCCGCCCTTACGAAGCATCTGGCGGATGGATTTGAGGTGATCGGATTCAAGAGAGACCGGGCGGCAGAGCGGTGTTTCTACGTTCTGGCGCAAATGGGGCGGCCGGCTTCCTCAACCCCGTCAGCCGATAGTTCTACACGCTAGAGCAACGATGGTCCACCTGAGATCGATTACTCTTCACGAGATCCGACTCCCTCTCCGAGAACCCTTCGTCATATCGTCGGGCGTTCAGCATCTCAGGCGCATATTCCTTCTCGAACTCGAAGACGCCGACGGCGTGACGGCCTGGAGCGAGTGCGTCGCACAGGAATTCCCGAACTACAGCGCCGAAACGATCGACACGGCGTGGCATGCCGTCAGTGAGTGGTTGGGATCTATCGTGCTCGGTAAGGACGTCGAGACGAGCGGCGTCGTAGCCCTCTTGAACGAGCACGTGCGCGGCCATGAGATGGCCAAGTCTTCGCTGGAAATGGGGATCTGGGCCCTCGAAGCCGAGAAATCGGGACGTTCTCTCGCGCGGCTGCTCGGGGGAATTCGAGAGCGCGTACCGGTAGGCATCTCGCTCGGTATCCAGGCGAATCCCTCCACGCTCGTCGAAAAAGTCGCGACGTGCCTCGACCAGGGATATCAGAAGATCAAATTGAAAATCATGCCCGGAGCGGATCTCGACTACGTGCGTGCCGTCCGCGACGAATTCGGCGATGCCGTCCCTATCGCTGCGGACGCCAATTCCGCCTATCGACTCTCCGATCTCGGCTCGCTACAGGACCTGGACGAGCTCAACCTCATGATGCTCGAGCAGCCATTACAGCACGACGATCTCTTGCGCCATGCCGACCTGCAGGAGAAACTCGCGACGCCCATCTGTCTCGACGAATCCATATCGGGAATTGACCGTGCCGAGGACATGATCCGCCTTCGAGCCGGACGCATCATCAACGTCAAGCCGGGTCGAGTCGGCGGATTCGCGGTCGCGCGCGCCATCCATGACCTCTGCTCGACGAATGAAATGCCTGTCTGGTGCGGTGGCATGCTCGAGAGTGGAATCGGCCGAGCGCATAACGTCGCTCTTGCCTCTCTTCCGAACTTCAGTCTTCCCGGGGACCTATCGCCGAGCCGTCGATATTGGGAACGAGACGTCGTCACGCCGGAGTGGACGATGTCGGAGAGGGGCGAAGTGGACGTCCCGATGGATCGAACCGGAATCGGCGTAGCCGTAAATCGGGACCGCATTGACGATCTTACGGAACGCATCCATCGGATCGCCGCGTAGTGTCTCACCGCGCCACGACCGCGATTCGGAGACGACGGTTGGTCTGCCGGCCGGCCACCGTGTCGTTACGCGCGATCGGCCGCGTGCTGCCGTACGAGGCAACTTCTAGCTGGCCGGTAGGCAGGTCGTGCTCGTCGATCAGATACCGCACGACGGCTGCGGCGCGAGCTGCCGAGAGCTCCCAATTCGAGGGATAGGTTTCCGCGAGCCTCGACCCCACCGGAGTACTGTCTGAATGGGCCTCGATACGAATGACGTCTCCGCTATGGCGAACCACGAGCGTCTCGGCCACCGCATCCAGCTGCGATCTTCCGGCGTCCGTCAGGACGGCGCTGGCCGGCTCGAACATGCCGTCGACGGAAAGCGTCCGGATCGTGCGACCCCCGTCCCGGCAGACTTCCAGGTAATACTCGAGCTTCTGAATCTCGTCCTGAAGCACCCGCTGGTCGCGATAGTATTGACCGGATTCGATCCCGCTTAAAAACCGCAGCGAATCACGGACGACGGAAAGCTCATCCTTCAACTGGGCTACGGCTGCGTTTAGCGAATCGAGCGCGTTACTCTGCCGCTCTACGATGATCTCGTTGGACGCACTGCATCCCGTAAGCGGTATGATCAATAAGAACCCGAGAACTCCGCAGGCATAGTACAGGCTCTTCATCATAATTCTCATGTGATCGAATCCGTCCCACCGGCCGGTGCAATACCGGCCGAGAACGACGTTAACGCACGATCGGTTCGATGGTCTCGGCCGCTCCGTCCAACAAGTGCCCCCGAAAGGTCCAATCTCTTGAGGCATGCCGTATGGGAGGAAGAAATTAGTTCGTTTCGAGCAACCAAGACGACGTAGACACCGTTGTCATTAGTTGAATCACAGAAGTTCGGAGGTGTACATGCGCCTTTGTTGGATCCTTATTGCGGCCGCGTTTTTCGTCGGAGAAGTTTACGCGCAGCAGGTAGACGCTTCGAGGCACGAATACGCGAAAGGCGGCGGCGGTACGAACGTCTCCGTCTCTGCCGTTTCAGGCAGCCGGGTCCCGTGCAGGGACGGCTCGGCGGCCGGATTCGAATGCCGGAACGTCGACCTTCTCTCATATCTGCCGATAGCTGCCATCGGCGGGGCAAGCAGCACGGAGCTCAACGACGTTTGGGGATGGAGCGACCCGAAGTCCGGGCGTGAATTCGCCCTCGTCGG
Organism: uncultured Rhodothermales bacterium; assembly: GCA_964570345.1. Classification (GTDB taxonomy): domain Bacteria; phylum Bacteroidota; class Rhodothermia; order Rhodothermales; family VXPQ01; genus CAZMXY01. Next base: position 4,776 of record CAZMXY010000094.1, read on the forward strand.
CCGTACGGACGGCACTTCTTTCGTCGACGTATCCGATCCCGTGAACCCCGTCTACCTCGGCGACCTTCCGTCTCATGACTCCACGCAATCGATCTGGCGCGACATAAAGGTACTCGGACATCATGCCGTAATCGTCGCCGACAACCCCGTCGGGCCTGATCGGCGCTTAAGGCCTCACGGCATGCAGGTGTTCGACTTGCACAGACTTCGCGACGTCGAAAACGCTCCCGTCACTTTCACTGCGGATCATCTGTACGATCGAATCGGCAAAGCACACAATATCGCCGTGAATACGGAGACCGAATTTGCCTACGCCGTCGGTTCCGAGACGTGCGGAGGCGGCTTGCACATGATCGACATGAGCGATCCGCTCGAGCCCTCCTTTGCGGGATGCTTCGCTCATCTGGGTACGGGGCGACATGGGACGGGCTATACTCATGACGTCCAATGCGTCGTATACCATGGCCCGGATACCGACTACCAGGGTCGCGAGATCTGTTTCGGCTCGAATGAGACCCAGGTGTCGATTGCCGACGTCACGGACAAATCGAATCCGATCCCCATCTCCCTTGCCGAATATCCCAGCGTTCAGTATACCCACCAGGCCTGGCTTACTCCGGATCATCGCCATCTCCTGTTGGACGACGAGCTGGACGAAGCAAATGATCCGAACGTCACGTTGACGAGGACGCTGATATTCGACGTGGCTGATCTCGACGATCCGCAGTTCGTCACGGAATACTTCGGCACCACGGGGTCGATCGATCACAATCAATACGTCGTAGGCGATCTCGTCTTCCAGGCGAATTACACGAGCGGTCTTCGAGTCGTCGACATTTCGGACATTAAGGCGCCGTACGAGGTCGGCTATTTCGACACCTATCCCGACAATGACGCTCTGGGCTACCGGGGTGCCTGGTCGAACTATCCGTTTTTCGAGAGCGGAGTCGTCATTGTAAGCAGCATCAACGAGGGGCTGTTCGTTCTCGATCCGGTCGGACCGGCCGCTACGTCCGCCGGCAATTCCGACCTTCCGGACACTTTCACGCTCCTTTCGGCTTATCCGAATCCGTTCAACGCGTCCACGACCATCCGGCTTCAGGTGGATCGGCCGCAGCACGTGCACGTCGCGGTGTATGACGTGCAGGGCAAGGAGGTCGCCTCGATACTGAACGAGTACGTAGACGTGGCCGGAACGCGGGAATTTTCGTTCCATGCTGGCGATCTAGCGAGCGGCCTGTACGTCGTCCGCGCTCGTGGCGAACGTGCGGCCGGAACGATTACGGTCACCTTGCAGAAGTGAACCGCCCGAGCACGTTCGGAGGCGTCCCGTGCCTCCGGTAATCGGCGCGCCGCCGGACTCGCTCTTCTCCCGGCGTTCGGGATTAGATCACCCGCTCTATTCTTTTTTCGATGCGGTCACCCCATACCGCGAGGAGGGTGACGAAGAGAAATCCGGCCAATCCCAGTATGACGACGCCCCAGATCGGTTCGCCGCCATGCGGGAGATCAAGGCTCCGATCAACGGCCTGCCACGGCCATAGGGCGCGGAGCGCGCCCATCATCAGCCCGACGAGGGCGGCCATCGTCACGTCATACCAATTGGACAATAACCAGTTGAGAAGTTTCGAGAAGATGCCGAGGCCGGCGGCCGCTCCCAGAATGAACACCGCGACGTACGACACGTCTCGCGCGTTCACGGCCGCGAGGGTCACTTCGTACATCCCGATGACCTTCAACAGAAACGCTCCCGATACGCCAGGAAGGATCATGGCGCAGATGGCCACGGCGGCCGAGGCGAATACCCGCAGGAGAGAAGGGTCGGCGCCGCGTCTTGGAGGAATCCCAGTGAGCAGAAACGCCACGACGGCGGCGGCCACGGCCACAGCGATCACGAGCACCGTCTTCCGCTCGATCCTTTTCCACGGAATCGCGATGGACGCCGCCACGAGGCCGAAGAACAGGCCGAGACTTTCGTGCGGATAGACCTCCATAAGGGAGGGAATAATCCGCGCCCCGATGATGAGGGCCGTGATGATCCCCAGTCCGAGCGGGAGGAGCAGCCGCCATTCGACGGCGAGCACGTGCGTGCTCGCTCCGCTGGCGTCCAGCTTGAGCAAGGCCACGACGGCTGAGAACAGGCTGCTAATGGCCCCGATCAGACGCCTGTAGATCCCGACGATCAGCGCCATCGTACCGCCGCTCACGCCGGGGATGACGTCCGCAGCCCCCATGAGTAAGCCCTGCGCATAGTGGACGAGCAGCTGACGAAATCTAAGCCTCATGCCCTCCAGGGTCGTACGAACTTGGCGTTGCAGCCTGTGAACGGACTACGCTCGTTATCGATTCCGTCAAATGCCAAGGGCAGACCTCGCAGCCTGCCCTTCGTCAGAAAAGTCACGTCATGTCGTCGAACTCGGACGCTAAGCCCGCGAGGACGACTCATTGTCGAGGCCCAACATCTGCCGGACGTGCACGTCGCGATAGAGGTCGGGATACGTATGTCGGAATTCCTCTTTCGTACCAGGGTCCAGCCGAAACGCGATTTTCAACGATCGGATGCTTTCGTCTGCCTTTCCCAGCGCAAAGAGAGCCTTGGCCTGCTGGAAGTAGGTGCCCGCATCCGCATTCAGTTTGAGTGCACGCCGGTACGCTCGGAGCGCATCTTCCATCCGTCCTGCTTCGAAAAACGTCTCGGCAAGGTCGAGCCAGGCATCCCGATTCGCAGGCTCCAGCGACACGACCTTGCGGTACGAGGTGAGCGCCTCCTCGATCAGTCCGGCATTGTATTGGCAATCCGCTTTGGCGTACCAGAATTCGCTGGTGTCGGGTCGGAGGCTGATCGCCTTTTCGAAGAGCTTTAACGCCTCTTCGTGCCTTTCGAGAGCGTCGGTGCAGCACCCGAGGCCGTACCAGGCCTCGGGGTACGAGGCGTCCTCGTCCAGCGCCCGCCGGAAATGGACGCCGGCGTTTTCGAAGTCCTCTAGCTCTTCGTACGCCAGCGCCAGGTTGTAATACGTAGCCGCATCGCCACCCTCCAGCTCGATCACGCGGCCGTAGCTTTCGACCGCCTCGTCAAGCCGCCCCATGTTCGCCAGCGCATTGCCTCGATTGTAGTAAGCGGAGGCGAAATCATCCTGTATCGCGATGGCCATGTCGTACGAGTGGATGGCCTCGCCAAACTTGTTCAACCGGTTCAGCACGATGCCTCGATTATACCATGCGTCGTGAGAATACGGCTCCAGATCGAGATGCCTGTCATAGCAGGCGATGCTTCGATCCGTGTCGTTCAGGCGATCAAAACAAAAGCCGAGCTCATACCAGACCTCGGGATGCTGGTCGTTGATCTCCGCGCATTTCTGGAATGCGTGGACGGCCTCCTCGAGTCGATCCACGCGCTCGAGCGTGACACCCTGATTGAAATGAGCCTCGTCGTGCAGCGGATCGATCTTCAAGGCCGATTCGTACGCCTCCAGAGCGCCCTGATCACTACCCAGACTGTCCAGCGTGATGCCGCGGTTCACGAGCGTTTCGGTGTCGGCCGGATTTAGATTGAGAGCATGGTCGTATGCTTCCAGCGCCTCTTCGTGCCGACCCAAATTGTTCAAGAGTATGCCGCGGCGCATCCACGCATCCGACGAATAGGAGATATTGTCGAGCAGTCGATCAATCGCTCCGAGGGCGTGCTCGTATCGCCCCTGCTCGAAGTAGACGTTGGCGATGTCCTCCAGGGTGTCAGAATCGAAATACGCCCCCTCGTCGCTCTGCTCGTACGCAATGAGCAATTCGTTAAGGCGCGCTTCGTCCGCAGGATCCTCGGAGTCGTCGAACTCGAAGTCAAACATACTCATGGAGACGAGGGATTAACCTGTACAGATGGGGACCGCGTGACGGGATAGGACTCGTTTGCAGAGTAACACGCAGAATAAAAGCAGCAAGCCGTAAAAGGTTCGCCGTATAATAATCGGACCTCCCGCAATTTGCAAGCAGTTCAACGTCCACCCTCAGCCAGGTCGTCGAGTCCTTCAACCGTACGTTGCCCACGGCGGTTCTAAGAACAAAAACTGCGCCAGGTCGACACCTTATGTTCATAACATTTGAAGGCATAGACGGAAGCGGGAAAAGCACGCAGGCTCAGTTATTGGTGGACCGCCTCCAGTCGTCCGGGGCACAAACGCGCCTTTTTCGTGAACCCGGCGGTACCGAACTTTCGGAACGGATTCGAACGATACTCCTCGATCCGGATCTCGCCATTCGCCCGCTACCCGAGCTATTGCTCTTTTCGTCGGCGCGAGCACAGCTCGTGGACGAGGCCATCCGACCGGAACTCAAGCGCGGCACCGTCGTCGTCTGTGATCGCTTCTACGACTCGACGACGGCCTATCAAGGAGCGGGGCGGGCCGTCGCGGAATCCAACTGGATGCAGGCCTTCAATCTCCGGGTAACCGGTGGGCTGGTACCTGACAGGACTTACTACCTCGCCATCACGCCCTCACGTGCCCTCGAGCGGCGCGTGGGAGGGACGGACGCGGACGATCGCATGGAGCGAGCAGACGTCGAATTCTATCGACGGGTCGTTTCCGCTTACGATGATCTTGCCGCGGCGGAACCGACCCGGATCGTTCGTCTCGACGGCCGTTTGGGCATTGAAGAGCTACACGAAGCGATCTGGTCCGACGTTCAGGAACTACGTCTTCTGCGGCGCGGTTGACGAGAGGGCGGATTCTACCGACGTCGACCCGATGAGGGCGATGCGATCCGTCTCGAGAAAGGATCTCAATTCGCCGCAAGCCGTCAGCATTTCGACATGGCCGTACCGGCACGACAACTGGAAGAGGTGCGCAGGATCTTCGGCGCATTCCTTCAGAAGCGCGGTCAGCGACAGACCCCGGAACGATTTACCGTGCTCGAGGAAATTTACGCGACCGACGACCACGTCGATGCCGACGAATTATACCTCAGGCTCAAGCAGTCGGGTCACCGTGTAAGCCGGGCTACCGTCTATAACTCCCTCGAGCTGCTCATCGAATGCGATCTGGTCGTTCGCCACCAGTTTGGGAAGAACCAGGCGAAATACGAGCGCGCTTTTAGCTACTGGCAGCACGATCATCTGATCTGCATCGATTGCAACGAGCTCTTCGAGTTCTGCGACCCGCGCATCCAGGGTATTCAGGAGATGATCGCCGACATCTACCAGTTCGACATCAAACATCACTCACTGAACATGTACGGCCGTTGCCGCCGAGAGGAATGTCCGAACCGAACGGCAGAGATCGAGGCCGAGCGTTCAAACCTTGGTTAATGCCGGCTTCCGGCGTGTACTACTCGAGGCGGCGGGCGCGGCCGCATTTACGCGCGCGTGCACGACTCATCGGCGACGCGACTCAGAACGAGATCGGGACGGCACGAAGTTTGACTTTTGTTTGCCTACACCTATCTTCTGAAGTTGACCGTTAGGCATTCGAACGGTCCATTATTATCATCCCAAAGAATGAAACGCGTCGTTCCCATACTCATCGTGTTCCTCGTCGCGGGATGGAGCCTGTCGTCCAACAACGTGCGCTTGAGCTTTTTCAAAGTGGATCGGGAGAACAACGACATGATCGTGACGTGGGAGTCGACCGCCGAGGTAGACTTAGCTCGATACGAGCTCCAACGGCGAACGCGCTTCACGAACAACCAGTATGTGCTGGTCACGGCTGCTTCGCCTCACGGGACGAACAAGCCGTATCGGATCATGGACGACCAGGTCTACAAGTCGTCGTCGGAGCAGGTGGACTATCGACTCGAGGCCGTTTTCGGGAACGGCATTCGCGAAGAACTCGCCACTCAATCGGTCAGCTATACGCCGACGACCGTCCGCCGCACGTGGGGCAGCATCAAAGCCATGTTTCAGTGAGTTTCGGGTCGTTCCGGGGCGCTGGGCTCGCGTTTCATCTAAGCGCGGGCTTTTTTTGTGCGCCGGCGAGAATCGGAATCCGGTTCGACGCGGCCCGGGGACGTCTATCGCCGGATACACTTGTGACGTACCCGCCCCGATGCGATCTTCGCATCCACGGACGTAGCTAATTGCAGGCACGTACATGTCACGAAATCTGATCATGGCGCCGGCATCGGTGCGCCGAATGCTGACGCGCCTGGCATACGAAATCGTCGAGCGAAATCGCGGGGCACAGAACCTCGAGCTGGTGGGCATCCGGCGGCGTGGCCCGGCCGTGGCGAAGGCCATCGCCGCAGCGATTGGAATCATCGAGGATCGGGAATTCGCGGTCCACGAGCTCGACGTCACGCCGTATCGCGACGATCTCCCGTCGTCCGAGGACGTAGTCGACGAATCCGTCATTCGTTCCGACATCACCGACCGAGACGTCGTGCTCGTCGACGACGTTCTTTTTACGGGACGAACGGCCCGTGCGGCGCTCGACGGGTTGGTCAATTACGGCCGGCCCCGGTCCATTCAGCTGGTCGTCATGGTCGACCGCGGCCACCGGGAGTATCCGATCCAGCCCGACTTCCTCGGACGCTTCCTTCAGACGAAGCACAAAGAGCACGTCGTCGTCGACGTGGACGCGGCGTTCTCGATTTACATCGTAGAATGAAGCGCCGGGATCGCCGGGCCATACGGCGTGGCGAATTCCGTTAATTCTCCGGCGGCGTCGGAGGTTGTTCTTCCAGATAGAGCCTGATCTCGAAGCCTTCGCGAACGCTCGTACCCGGCTCGCGACTCTGCCGTTGAACGATCTCCTCGGAGACGTCCGCTCCTTCCTCCATCCCGATAACGACGTATCGCAACTTCGACTCAAGGAGCAAGGCCTGAGCCTCCGCGACGCTCAAACCGATGACCTCCGGTATCGTAACGTATGCGCGCCCAAGGCCCGTGCTGTACCACAGTCTAACGCTTGAGCCTTCCGTGAGGGAATCTCCTGCTGCGGGGTATTGCCGGGTAACCGTGTTCGCATTGGGCGCGGGAATCGAATCGGGGACGGTTTCCGAGACCAAGAGTCCACGGGATCGAAGCCGGTTTATCGCTTCTCGCAGAGAAAGCCCCTGGAGGTCCGGAATCATCACGCGATTCAGCTCGCCGCTGTTGACAGTTACGTAGACGTGCCGCCCAGGTTTGACGCGTGCGTCGGGGGGTGGATTTTGATCGATGACGACGTCGCGTGGGAAATTGGCGTTGTAACGCTGCACGACCATTTCGACGGTGAGATCTCTCTGTTCCAGCTCGGCTTCCGCCTGCTCGAACGGCTGGTTCAGCACGCTCGGCACCGTAACGGACGTTCCCTGCCGCGTGTAAGAAGGTAACGCGAGGCGATCCACTACGAAGAAGAGGCCGAGTAACACGCCCGCAATGATTGCCAGGCCGCCCCAGAAGAATTTGTTCTGTGCGAGAGAGCGGACGTACGTGCCGACATCGGAAAGACGCTGCTTCGGAGTAGCCATTTGAGACGCGATCTTGGATGCGAGAGAGAGCGGGACGTGCGATCGCCACCGATTCTTCAATTCGTAGTAGTCTACTTTCGGCGCGGCGTCAGGTGCCCGCCTCATAGATTCTTTCCGTCGGCTCGGGACGTACTCCGTCCATGCTGCGTAGCCGCAGCAGTCAGGCCCACATGCACGCGGGTCTGTGGGCGTATTTGAAGATCAAAAAAAGTCGCTCTGGATGGAAACCTGCCTGTTCGGCTCGTGTTCTACGGAATCCCTTTTTGAAATGGATGACTGCGGTCAGGCGATTCGATTGGATGGGCGTCAATCTGATGCCTTTTCGCTGCCGGCCGGATGCGTTCCATTGCGGGTGACCGGAGGTTTGTGTCAGGTCTCTTGGGAATGCTTGCAGGAAGGCCGGCGAGGGTCCGTCGCACACGATCTTCACAGAGCTGACTGGAACATTCGTCGTCCACAAATCGTGAAACTCGTCTGTGCTCAAATGGCGGCGGACGCCTCGCCGGGTTAAACGACCGGGCAGCAAAAAAGGCCATTGGTCTGCGTCGCACGTCAAGTCGCCCAGGGGGCAGTCAAGTTGTTTGAAGTGCCTGTTAAACATGCCATGTCGCCTTGACCCGTGTGGTCTCAGCGACGTATATTGGCAGTCCGCGCTTTTCAGAAAACGATAGGATTTCGGCGAAATGACGCCGGGTTCAGTCCGGATTTTTGGAGGGCGAGATGGAGGCGTGGCCGGGGAATCTGCTCGATTCGCTCGGCGGCTTTTCAGGCCTTGTTCTTTGATGAGATTGGAAGCAAAGCGAGTCCCGTTGATTCCTGTGTGCCGGTTCGCCGGCGCATGAGATGAGACAACAATACAAACGAGTCAAGTAGATCAAACTATTTCCATTACTACGGAGAGTTTGATCCTGGCTCAGGACGAACGCTGGCGGCGGGCTTAACACATGCAAGTCGTACGAGAAAGGGTCCTTCGGGACCCGAGTAAAGTGGCGAACGGGTGCGTAACACGTAGGCAACCTGCCCTCAAGCGGGGGATAACCACCGGAAACGGTGGCTAATACCGCATGAAGACTAGAGACCGCATGGTTTCTAGTTGAAAGCCTTCGGGCGCTTGAGGATGGGCCTGCGGCGGATTAGCTAGTTGGTGAGGTAACGGCTCACCAAGGCGACGATCCGTAGCTGGTCTGAGAGGATGATCAGCCACACTGGCACTGAGACACGGGCCAGACTCCTACGGGAGGCAGCAGTGAGGAATCTTGCGCAATGGAGGAAACTCTGACGCAGCCACGCCGCGTGAAGGAAGACACCCCTATGGGGCGTAAACTTCTTTTATACGGGAAGAACACCCTGCTCGGCAGGGTCTGACGGTACCGTATGAATAAGCACCGGCTAACTCCGTGCCAGCAGCCGCGGTAATACGGAGGGTGCAAGCGTTGTCCGGAATCACTGGGTGTAAAGGGTGTGCAGGCGGGACAGTTAGTCAGAGGTGAAATCCTGCGGCTTAACCGTAGAATTGCCTTTGATACTGCTGTTCTTGAGTCCTGGAGAGGTCATTGGAATTCGTGGTGTAGCGGTGAAATGCGTAGATATCACGAGGAACACCAGAGGTGTAGACGGATGACTGGACAGGTACTGACGCTGAGGCACGAAAGCGTGGGGAGCAAACAGGATTAGATACCCTGGTAGTCCACGCCGTAAACGATGGATGCTCGGTGTTGCCCCGTTCTATGGGGCAGTGCCTAAGCTAACGCGTTAAGCATCCCACCTGGGGAGTACGCT
>CAZMXY010000095.1:0-13977 GCA_964570345.1 uncultured Rhodothermales bacterium
CCACGGGGGGAGTTCCTCTCCCTGGCGCATGCGTCACCGGTCTTCGCCCTCTGGGGAAACCCGCTCATAGAGCCGGACGACATGCCGTCCCTCGAGCAGCCGGCGGTCTTCGGGCGCCTGGGCTACCACGTGCGGCGGGGGAGTCACGATCTGACCCTCTACGACTGGATGCGTTACGTCGATTTCGGCGAGCACCTCTGGCGGTAGGGACCCGCCCGATCCTAAGCTTAGTTATCCTGGGCTGATAGTGGAATGACAGCAAGTACGAGGCAGCTGAAAAGGCTTGCGGTCGGGCGCCGATTCATGGTATTAGCCTCCGATCTGTCCGAGCTTCTTTCACCGAGCCATTCAACCAAGGATACTACACGATCGCGACCTGATCGCTCAGTGACGCCACCTCCCGTCACGAAATCGGACTCATTTCGCGTCCCTACCGCGAGGCGCTCATCCCGTCCCCCCCGGTTCCGGTCACTTCCGCGAGCGTCGACCCGGCCGCCTCCTGTGCCGGTTTCATGCCGTTCGCCGCTCCCGCGTACCTTAGCACGAGCAGCGTGAGGTCGTCGCCGACCGGGGCGCCGTCGGAGAATTCCTCGACTGACCGCAGCACGTCGCGGATCACCTCGGCCGGGCTCTCGCCGTTGGTGCGCTCGAGGCAGGCCACGAGGCGCTCGTCCTCGAAGAGCCGGCGCCCGGCGTCGGAAGCCTCCGTTACGCCGTCGGTGTAGAGTACCAGATGGTCGCCGGGTTGAAGCTTGAGCGTAAAGGCCGTGTAGGCAAAGTCCTCCTTCAGGCATAGCCCGAGGCTGCGGGCTCCACTGACGGCCCTCACCTCCCCGCCGGCTCGGGCGAGGTAGGGTGGAGAGTGCCCGGCGTTGCAGAGCGTGACCGTCCCGCTTCCGATCTCGAGCACCCCGTAGACGAGGGTGACGAACATATTGGGCATGCTTTCCGAATACAGGACCCGGTTCACCTCACGCACGCACTCGGCCGGATCGAGCCCGCGCAGCGCCGTCGCCCGCAGGATCGTCCGTGTGATCGCCATAAAGAGCGCCGCGCCGACCCCCTTGCCGGAGACGTCGCCGATGGCGAACCCCAGCCGGTCGTCGCGGATCAGAAAACAGTCGTAGAGGTCGCCGCCAACGTCCTGGGCCGGGATCATCGTAGCGTAGAGCTCGACGGCGTCGAGGTCGGGAAAGGCCGGAAAAGCCGGCGGCAGCATTGAAAACTGGATTCTGCTCGCAATCTCGAGCTCGCGCCGAAGCGCGCTGAGCTGCCGCTCGGCAGTGGCCGCCTGGCGGTCGGACTCGAGCGCGCGATGGGTCTTCTCGACGGTGATGGTCAGGTCGTCGAAGCTGATCGGCTTGGTGATGAAGTCGAAGGCGCCCCGATTCATGGCGGTCCGGATGTTCGCCATGTCGCCGTAGGCGGAAACGATGATGACCTTGAGGAGCCGATCGAGTTCGGCTACTCGGCCGAGGAGCGCGAGCCCGTCCATCCGCGGCATGTTGATGTCGGTCAGTACGAGGCTGATGGAGTCGTCGTGCGCGAGCTCCTCGAGGGCTTCAAGGCCGTCGCCGGCGAACGTAAAGCGAAACTCGCCCGCGCGGATCTGGCGGCGAAGCTTCTGCCGGATTAGCAGCTCGAGATCCGGCTCGTCGTCGACCACGAGTATGTGGATGGGCGTGTTCACGCGGCGCGGCGCAGCTCCTGAATGCGCCGTTTGAGGTCGTTGAAATCCACGGGCTTCGTCAGATAGCCGTCGCTGCCGATCGCGTCGGCCTGCCGGCGGTACTCGTCGCTCGCGTAGGCCGTCATCATGCAGACCGGAAGCGGAGGCGGCGTCGCCTTGATCCGCTTTAACAGCTCGAGGCCGTTCATTCCCGGCATGTTGATGTCGGAGAGCACGAGGACGACATCGGCCCTGTGCTGGCGGAGGTATGCAAGGGCCTCCTCGCCGGAGAACGCAAAGGCGAGCTCGACCTCACCGCCGCGGATCTCACGTCGGAACTTCTGCCGGAACAGAAGCGCGACATCCTGCTCGTCGTCGACGACTAGTACTTTCATAGATGGCTGAGTGACTGCGTTACTTGTTGATGGGTGGGGTTGCGGCGGCGGTCGCGGGCTCAGGCGCGGAATTCGTCAGCGGAAGCGTGACGATGAATGCAGCGCCCTGCCCCTCCTCGCTTTCGAGCCTCATGGTCCCCCCATGCCCCTGCGTCACGATGTCGTAGCTGAGCGACAGGCCGAGACCCGTTCCGTCGCCGGCTACCTTCGTCGTAAAGAACGGCTCGAACACCTTCTCGCGCATGGCCGCCGAAATGCCGTTCCCGTTATCTGCGACACAAAGCTCCACGCGGGCGCCCACACGCCGCGTGGAGACCGTCACCGTCGGCGCGTACTGGCCGTCTCCGCTTCCGTCGAGGCGAGTCGCCTGCTCGGTCACGGCGTCGAACGCATTCCCGACGAGGTTGAGCACGACGCGACCGATCTCCTGGGAAACGATCTCGACGGCGTCGAGCCCCTCCCCGTAGCGGCGTTCGACGTTTGCGTGGAATCCCTGCTGCTGCGCCCGCTTGCCGTGATAGGCCAGATTGACGTACTCCTCCACGAGGGCGTTGAGATCCACGGGGCGCCGCTCGCCCTTCGTGCCGCGGCTGTGTTCGAGCATGCTCTTGACGATGCCATCGGCGCGCCGGCCGTGTTCCTCGATTTTCGTCGCGCTCGTCCGAAGGTCTGCGAGTACGTCTTCCACGGCAGCTCGGGCCGCGGAGTGTTCGGCAAGGGCCGCGGCAATTTCATCGACCAGCTCGACGTTCAGGCCCGCGAAGTTGTTGATGAAATTGAGCGGGTTCTTGATCTCGTGCGCGATACCGGCCGTGAGGGCGCCGAGCGAGGCGAGCTTCTCCTGCTGAACGAGTTGTGCCTGCGTCCGCTTGAGCTCGGCCAGCGCCGTGTTGAGCCGCTGATACGCCTCGGCGTTCTGAAGTGCGACGCCGACGTTCGCCGCGATCGTATTGAGCAGGCGGAGGTCGTCGGCGTCGAAGACGTTTTCCCGCTCGGTCGTCTGGACACTGATGACTCCAACGACGTCACGGCCGGCATGGATGGGAACGCCGAGGTACGAAGCCGCCTGAATACCGATCCGCTCGATTCCCATCTGCTCAGTTCGCCCACGGACGTCCTCGTTGATGAGGAGGGGTTCGCCGGTACGGATAATCCGCGACGTAAGACCCTCGCCGTAGGGCAGGGGTGCCAGCTCCTCGCCGTACGCATACGGAAAGTGGATGATATTGGCATCCTGGTCGAGAAGGGCCACATAGACGATGTCGGCGTTGAACGTATGGCGCATCTGCTCGCCGACGAGGCGGATGAGGGCGTCGAAGTCGAGCTGGGCCACGAGCGCCAGGCTGACACGGTTCACGGTATCGAGTTCGGTCGCCTGCTGCCGGGTCTCGGCGAACAGGCGCGCATTCTCGAGTGCCACGCTCATGCTGTTGGCGAGCGTCGACAGGAGGCGGACGTCCGCCTCGGAAAAAGCCCCCTCCCGATCCACGTTCTGGAGGCTGACGTTGCCGCGAACGACGTCTCCCACGATCATCGGGACGAACAAGGCCGAGCGAGGCGCCTCACCGCCGGCAGTATCGCTGCTGTCATCGAACTTGCGGATGTGGCCCGCCACGTCGTCGTTAATGAGGATAGGCTCGCGCGTCGTCATGACGTGCTGCATGAATGGATCAGCCGGCATCGGATCGGCATAAAACCGCTGCCCCTTCTCAAAGGCGTAGTGAATGTGTTCGGTGCTCTTCTCGTGGTCGAACGTGCGGATGACGACGACCTGAGCGTCGAAAAGGTCGCGAACGCGGTCGCCGACCAGGTCGTAAATCGCCTGCATGTCGAGCTCCGCAACGAGTCCCTCCTGCACGCTGTTAATCACCGCTAACTCGGCGGCGCGCTGCTCCGTCTCGTCGAGAAGCCGATTTGTCTCCGCAAAGAGTCGGGCATTCTCCAGGGCCACGCTCATGCTGTTTGCAAGCGTCGAGAGGAGGCGGAGATCGGCCTCCGAGAAGGCCTTTTCTCGATCGACGTTCTGCAGGCTGACGTAGCCCTTTACGGTCTCGCCGACGATGAGCGGAACGAACAGCACCGACTTCGGCATTTGGGTACCCGGCAACGGCTCGGGCCGGTCGAAGCCCATGTCCACGATTGCCTCAATAAAATCCTCGTTGATGAAGATTGGTGCTTCCGTCTCGATCAGCGTGCGCCGAAAGCGATCGATTGGGCGAGGCGGATGTAAAATTCGCTCACCCTTTTCGATGAGATAATGCAGATACTCAAGGTCCGCTTCGTAATCGAACGTCGCGATGCTGACGATCTGCGCGTCGAAGAACTGTCGGATGCGCTCGCCGACCAGGTCATAGATGGCCTGCATGTCGAGTTCGGCGACAAGCCCGCGCTGCACGCTGGTGATAACGGCGAGCTCCTCGACACGCTGCTCCAGCTCGACCGTGCGCTCGTGGACGAGCTGCTCTAGTTCCCGGCTGCGGGCTTCCAGGTGACGCGTGCGGGTCCGTACGAGCGCGGATGCGATTCCCACCGCAATGAGCGCGTAGAGCAGGTAGGCCCACGGTGTGCCGTACCAGGGGGCGAGGACGCGGAACGAGTAGGCGGCCTCCGTACTCTCCTGCCGGTCGACGTCGCGCGCTCGGACGCGGAACGTGTAATTTCCCGGCGGAAGGTTGGTGTATTCCTTCACCGCCTCGCGAGTCCAGGCCGACGGATGTGTATCGAAGTCGTCGAGCAAAACCTGGTACTCTGTTCGTCCGGCTTCGACAAATCGTGGGGCGGCGACCTCGAAGCGCAGCGAGCGCTCGCGGTACGGAAGCTCCGTTCGGGTGATTTCTCCGGCGCCGCCGTAGACGAGTCGCCCCTCAGAGGTCGCGACGCGGCGGATCAGGGCCGGAAATGCCCCCGCCGCCACCTCGGCCGCTTCGCTCAGGTCGAAGCGGACCAGCTGGTCCATTAAACCCAGCCATACGGTACCCTCCGAGTCGGGATAGATAGCGGCTGAAGTGGTTCCGGCAAAGCGTCTAAAGGGAGTAGTGTCGACGCGGTATGAGCCGTCAGGCTGCGGGTAAGCCACCCCCGTCTCCCGCCCGAAGTTCAGCCACACGCGTCCTTCATCGTCTCGCCGCACGGCCCACTCCTCCGGATCACCGCCGAGGGAAATGCCGGAGAACGTAGTCGAGTCCGGCGAGAACCGCTTCGTCTGCGGATCGAAGCGGAACAGGCCCTCCTTCGTCATGAAAATGAGGTCGTCGCCCGTAGCAGCGACCTGGATCGAGCTCGTGGGCAACCCGTGCTCGGGTCCGAAAGCCGTCACCTCGGCCTCTTCCAGCACCGGCAAGCCCTCCGTCTGCGGAAAACGGACGCGAAGGACCCCGTTCGCCGTCGTTCCGGCCCAGATCGTTCCCGCCTCCGCCTCGGCGATGGACCAGATTTCGACGTCCGTACCGGGGACCGCGCCCTCGAACACCCAAGCGCCGGTCTCATCGCGTCGAACGGCGGCGAGCCCGTGGGTCGTGGCCGACACGAACACGCGTGAGGGCTCCTGCTTCGACCGGTGCAAGCGGTACGTCACGAACGCACCGCTCTCCGATCTCCGGATGAACTGGGTTTGGTCGCCGTCCAGCCGCAGCAAGCCGTCGAAGGATGCCACCAACAGGTCCCCCTCTACCGAAAGAAGACTGAAGACCTGGAGCCCATCTCCCTGTATTTCACGGAATCGACGCTCGGAGGCGTCCAGCCGGAAAAGCCCCGTCGACGTTCCTGCGTAAAGGACCCCGTCGTGCCGCTCGACCGAGAGCACATTGCTCGCCAGCCCGTCGGCCGCGCCGAAATAAGACAGCGGCGTGTCTATCTCGACGCGAGCCAGTCCATTGTCGAGCCCCAGCCAGAGTGCTTCTTCGCGATCGAGGTACGTGAAGAGAATAACGTTATCCTGAAGCCCGGCCGTCCGATCCACGTACTGCAGCTGCCGGCCCTGCCGGTCGATCACGTAGAGACCCGCAAAGGTGCCCAGCGCGAAGCGGCCGCCCGGGAGCACCGCGCCCGGCAGGTAGAGGCCACCCTGGCGCAAAGCCTCGTCTATCTCGGTTTCGAACGGCGCAAATGCCTGGTCCCCCGTAGTGGCTTCAGGGTCGAAAAGGAACAGCCCCTGCGAACGCGTGCCGATCAGGACGCGCCCGTCGCCGAAGGGGAGCATCACATAGATGCGTTCCTGCGCGAACCGCTCGCCATCCGGCACGAGGCGCAGATCGTCACCTTCCAGCCGCATCAAGCCCAAGTCCCACTGGCGGATGTAGTAGGTGCCGTCTACTGCCTCGGCGACGTGAAAGGACTCGTCTGCCCTCCAGGTCCGCATCGCCTCGCCGTCCCACCGAAAGGCGTATTCACTCATGCCGAAGTAGACATCTGTCCCAATGATGTCGATCGTCCAGACGTCGGCGAAATCGCGATACGACTCGGGAACCGAAGGACGAAGGGAGACGAAATGCATCTCTCCGAGGCTGTCCGGCGCCAGATAGCCCAGATCGCCGACGGCCCCCACGTAGATCGTCCCATCTTCGGCCTTTGCGATCGAACGGGTCACCGTGCGGTTCGGCACCTCGATCAGCCGCCACGTCGCGCCGTCGTATTCGAGTACGCCGCTGTTGTTGCCGACGTACATCACGCCGCGGTCGTCCTGAACGACGGCCCAGTTCTGGACGCTCGCACCGTAATCGCGCGGGTGGTAGTTGGTGATGAATGGTCGTCCGGCTTCGAGACTCGCGTCCGCCTGTTGAGCTTGCGCGGGCGGAGAAAGGATGCACGCTGCGTGCACCGCGCACAGGCAAACCAGGGCGAGCGCTACCGAACATCTCCCGTAACGCACGTCTCCCAAACGAGCCAGGTCTCCCAAACGAGCTCGGTCGCCGTTGGCGGAGGGAACTGCTCCTGCTGTCATCGCAAAACCGATAGGTGAGGTGATCGGGGGCGCCTCGCGAGCTCCGCTTTAAGCGCCGTGGGCCTAAGAGCCAAAGGCAATCTTTGCCTTGCGCGCTACTTCGTAGCGTTCGAGGCCACTCTCCGGGGTCGAGGTTTCACGATTACGTGAGCGGCGTCGCGATCAACAGCGCAAATGGCATCGGGTGGATGGTGTCGAAGTCGGGAATGTGGTGGAGCCCGGCACCTCCGGTTACGCCCATAAGACATTTCGCCGAGAGTGGCAAACGCCCTTCGGACGCCTCCGGTTGCTGATGTTTGTGAGTTATGGAAGATCGCTTCTATCACCTTGTTGTGCAACAAATCTGATCAAGCCGAGAACATACCGGCGACCTTCGCTCAGAATCGCCTTCCGACAACCTCCATTATCTCAGAAACTACCTGCTCGAGCGGCGCGCGCGTGTCGATCTCGCGGCCCGCGCGCCGTCGCAACAGCGGCTCCACCGTTTGGACGTATCGCAGCACGTCCTTCAGCTCATCGGGGTGCTTGCCGTAGGAGTTGTTCGTCCGGGTCCGCAGCCGCTCGACCAAGAGATCCGGAGGAGCGCTCAAAAGAATGATGTGATCGAACTGCGGATAGAACTTCACCCGATTGGTGGGGCATCCGCTGACGAAAAGAAGATCGGAGTCGTCTTCTTCGAGGAGGTGCCGCACGAGATCCTCCTGCCATATCCAGTCCCCGTCCTCGTCGTACTCCGACCAGGCCGGCTCGTCAAGATCGACGGCCCGGTAGCCGAGATCCGCGAGCCGGCCAATCACGGTCGATTTGCCGGTCCCCGACATGCCTGTCAAGAACACGCGTTTCACGACTCGGTTTGTCCGTTCAATCGACGCAGCTACGCTCACCGGGACGGACGGCTTCTTCCCGGAGTACGTCACAGTTCCCATCCTTCCCGATACGCCCGTCCCAGATGTTCCTCCGCTTCCGGCGCGTTCGGGAAGCGCATGTTCACCGGATCGTAATGCAGCAGCCGGCCGGCGCGCACGGCCGTCGTGCCGAGCAGCATGTTTTCGGTAAGGGGTGCCGCGTAGGAGAAGGGGCACGACACCTCTTCGGTGCCCAGGATGGCGTTGATCCAGTTCATCTCGTGAGATTCCGCCTCCACTCGAGGAACGGATTGCGGAATAGACTGCGCCGCACGCTCCACTTCCTCCGGGTAGATGCGCGGGTTGTTGCCGTACGTGTCGTAGATCAGTATGCCGGTCTCTCCCACGAGAATCGCGCCGCCTCCGCGGTTCAGCTCCACATCGTCGGGAAGCATCGCGGGCCGCTTCGGCAGGAGCCCGCCGTCATACCAGGTCAGCTGGATGGGCTCGCCGTTGACCCCCACGTATTCGTAGTACACGACGTTGCCGGCCGGCCAGGAGGCCTGCTCGCCGTTTTCGCCGCCGAAGGGCGTCGACGTCCCCCAGATCCAGGTCGGATAGGCGAGCTCGAGGGCCCAGTAGGCATGATCGATCAGATGAGCGCCCATGTCGCCGAGCGCCCCGACGCCGTAATCGACCCAACCGCGCCAGGCGAACGGATGGTACGCCGAGTGGTATTCCGCATAGGGCGCGGGGCCGATCCAGACGTCCCAATTCAGATCCGCCGGCACCTCCTCGGCCTCGGCCGGACGCGGAACGGCCTGCCGCCAATAGCCGAGGGGTCGGTTGGTCCAGATGTGGATGTCGTTCACCCGTCCGATGGCGCCGCCCCGTACGAGCTCGATCACCCGCCTTCCCTCGTCGCCCGAATGGCCCTGGTTGCCCATCTGCGTCACCACCCCCGTTTCTTCTGCCGTTTTCTGAAGCGTCCGGGCTTCCGAAACCGACCACGTGAGCGGCTTCTGGACGTACACGTGCTTGCCCATCTCCATGGCTGTATCGGCGATGACGGCGTGATTGTGATCGGGCGTGGCGATCATGACAGCCTCGATCTCCGGCACTTCGTCGAACATCCGGCGCCAGTCGGTGAAGCGCTGCGCGCGATCGTAGGCCTCCTTCAATTCGCGGCGATTCTCGCGCGTGCTCCCGTCGCGCCCGACGAAAGCGCGTCCCACGTGGTCAAAATCGACGTCGGCGATTGCGACAATATTCTGGCTCCGGAGCGCGTTCATGTTGTTCGCTCCCATTCCGCCTGCTCCCACAGCGGCCACGTTTACCGTATCGCTCGGCGCCGTGAAACCGGGCCCACCCAGCACGTGGCGTGGCAGGATCGAGATCCCTGCGACTGCGGCCGCCGCGCCTTTCATGAACGATCGTCGATCCATATTGTCAGGCATCATCGATAGTCCTCCACTTTGCCTTGTCCATGACGCGAAAAATGTATGATATCAAAGGATAGTTATCTTAGCCCGACGTACGCTCGGAATCCAGTAGCGCGCCGAATTGGGGGGCGCTACCCTCCCAGAGGCGGACTGGTATTCGATCTGATTGTCGAGCCGGAGGTATTTCTGGACGTGAGGCTTCTCTACGCCTTTACGTCCTCTGACAACTTCGCGCGGGCGCAGATTCCTCTCGGATTGATGTTCTGACGCCGGCCCGATCGAGCCGATTTACTCGTACCGCAAGTTCGTTACCGGATCAGCGACGGCCGCTCGGAGGGCCTGGTAACTCACCGTTCCCACGGCGACGGCGAGAATGAACACCGCAAGAACCAGAAGGAAGCCACGTCCCGCATCCGTTCGATAGGCGAAGCTCTCGAGCCAGCGCTCGCGTGAACTCGTAGTCCGAGATCGGACCTCTTCCGAGTTATCGACGTCTGCCAGGATGAGATCACAACCTGGCGGCCAAGTAGGAAGCGACGAGCGTGTGGAAACGGACCAAATCCGAGACGTCTTGAAGCCGCTCGTAGACCACGTCCCAATTCACGTGTGTGTACTGGTGCACTAAAACGTTCCGAAATCCGGCAATCGGTGCGAATTCTCGCGCAAAGTCGGGCGGCAAAACGCTCAACTCGCCGAGCTGCAAGATCGCTCCGTAGTAGTCATGAGGTCGCTGCGCCTCTTCCAGAGAAATGATACGCTGCGCGATGTCAATGCAGCACTGGGCGGCGATCTCAAGGTTACGTTCGGCGGCGTCACGCAGGAAGGGATCCTCGTCGAACGCACTTCGGGACTTACTTCGAATCCCCTCCAAGCGTGCCAAGCGTTCGCTTAGTTCGTCCAATCGCCTCTCGATGCCGGTGAACTCGCTTCTGGAACGCTTCGTCGCCATGGAGTATCTCGTCTCGCTGCTTCCTCAGGGTCGGAAGATAGTCACCATAGCGGGACATTACGTAGGCCTCATACTCCACGCGGTCCGCCACGCTGCGCTCGTAGAGGCGTATGCCGTCAGCGACGGCGTGGAAGGCCAGTTCCACCGGAGCCTCGTTCAAAAGGACTAGATCGATGCGGTCCGTCTCGAGCGCAATTGCGATCTCGTGCTCGATCTCGGATCGCAGGCGGATCGTCGGCTTGCCTCGTTCTATTCCGTCGTCTATGAAGGTCGCAAGGTCGATGTCCGAAAGTGGACCGGCATCCCCTCTAACCTGCGATCCGAAGAGATAGATAAGTTGAATTTGCGGATAGCGGCGGCCGAGGGCAGCGGCAAGTTCGCAGTAGGGCGAAAGAGAATTCATGATACGTTCAATACCGGCCTCCATCGTGTACTAGTGTCGTACCATCTCGATCCATTTGAGAGCACCCGCCTCCATGACCGCAGGGCGTTTCATGGCCCGTCTAAATTGAGATGCGAACACGATCCACCCCGAATTGTTGCTCGGGACGTCAGCGGCGCTCAGCCGAACAAGCGATTCATCAGCGCGCCCAACCGGTATCCGGCCAGCGCGATGGAGCGCTCGGCAATCCGGGCGGCCCGTTCGGCATATTCCCTCGACGGCGCTTCGCCTCTCGCCAGCCCCTCGTAGGCCTCGCTCGAGGCAATCTCGAATCCCCGCTCGACCCAGCGCTCAGCGTCACGGTCGGCCACCTCCGCCTTGATCTCGCCCGCCGGATGCTCTGCCATGAGCGCTTTGGCCAGGCGGCCCGCATACTCAACGTCACCTTCACCCGATCGCCGCGGCCGGGCGTCGGAAAGGCGGCGGTCCCAGTACCAGTGGAGATGGTCGCTTCCTTCCAGAGCGAACAGGTTGCCGCCACGGTCGCCCTCCGGCTCCGCCTCCGTCACGCGAGCGCTCGTGTGCAATGGCTGGTGGACATCGCCTACCAGGTGCTCCAACCACGCGACGACGATCGCATGATGCGCCTTGGGATACCTTTCGTCCGCCGCCACCTCTTCGAGATGCCCCAGTCGTTCGAGGATGTTCGTCTCTTCCGGATGCAGATCGTCGCGGATGCGTACCGATCCATTGGGAGCATGCTCCCAGAACACGTTCGTGTAATGCCATGTGGGATGATGATACCGTGCATACCGTTCGGCGGCGTCGCGATCCCGAACTACGTCCGGCCACACTGCGGCATGCACGAAGTACTCCATCTCGCGGATCGACGCCGGGCGCCCGTCGTTCGGGAGCATGCTCCGAAGGTCCGATCGGATGGGAGCATGTTTCAGAATCTGGATGACCCTGGCGCGTGCCTCCGGCGTCATCTGCTGCCAGGCGACGTACGCGACGACGCGGTGACCGGTCGCATCCCAAGCACTCGACGCCGGCGCAACGAGGAGCATGACCGGAGCTGCTACCGTGATAAGCGCGGTGAGAACGATCTTACCGAAGGACATTGGAATGAAGATTTAATAGTCGGCGGTCGGCCACGTGCCGGGTGAAACGAAATCGGTAGGCGTCTGCGGGCCCCGGAAATTCGAAACGTACACGGCCGTGCGGCGCAGCGCCTCCGCCGCGTTGCGCAGCGTCGAATCCCCGAGGACGACGCCTTCGAACGTCTGATCCGGGCCCGAAAAATACGGTACGGCAGGCTGCCCGCCGGTCGACATGATCGTCTTGATCGAATCGTTTCGAAACGCGTGGCCAAAGGCGAACGGCTCGGGATTCGGATCGGCGTCCGGCGTGTGCCGTGCTCCCTGGAGATGGCCCAGTTCGTGAGCGAGCGCGAAGTCGGGGGCCGCGATCGTTCCGTAATGCACGACGGCGAACGCCGTGGGGGCGTCGGCCATCACGGCGGCATTGATCGTCGAGCTCCGCTCCTCAGCGACGAGCACGACGAGGTCGGCTTCGTACTCGTCTCGAAGGGCATGGATCTCGTCGAGGTGACCGTCGTCGGGCCGCACGAGGCGCTGAAGATCTTGAATGCGGTCGGTCAGAGCGTATTCCGTCTGAACGACGTGGACCAGCACCAACCGAATCGGTATGCGGCTGTTCTCGTACGCTTCGTTCGTGTCGTCGACCGATCGCCGGATTAACGCGTCGATGTCGCCGGCCTCGGCTTCCGCAGCCGGCGTATAGGCCGCGAGCAGCGTGATTTCCGGCCGATCGTCCCGCGTTTCGGCACTGTCGCACGCGGACAGCGAAACGAAGAGTACGAGCAGCACGAGGAGCCGACGAGACGCAGACCTCGTCTCCGACAGGACGGATTCCGAGAGGAATGAACTCATCATGCCCGTTGAATTCGGCGTAATCGATCGAAAGCGAATCGGCGACGCGGAGCGGCGCCTCGGCAGAACCGCAACCTGCACTCCAAGGTACAGAGAGACGTCATGGGACGTCGTAGGAAGGCGGGTCGATTCGGGCTCCCTCAAGAGCCCGCTCATGTGTCATTATACGGATCGTACGAGGCGAAGACACGATGGAGCCCACCGTCATCGACAGCGTCACGCTGCGTGTAAACGACCTCGATGGCTCGACGACGTTCTATCAGGACGTCCTCGGTCTGGTCGGACGGGACGAATCCGGCGGCGTGCGTGAATTCCGCGTGCCGGAGCACGATTCCCCGATCGTCCGGCTCGTCGAGTCGCCCGACGCGCGACCGAAACCTGCGCGTGCTCTCGGCCTCTATCATTTCGCCCTCCTCGTTCCCGATCGCCCCGCCCTGGCGTCCGTCCTTCGGCAACTGGCGGACCGAAACGTCCGCCTTCAGGGTGCGTCCGACCATCACGTGAGCGAGGCGCTCTACCTGGCCGATCCCGACGGACATGGCATCGAGATCTATCGGGATCGGCCGAAAGAGGAATGGACCTCCACGCCGCAGGGCGAGCTCTACATGACGACGGCTCCCCTCGACGTCCAGGAACTCGCATCCGCCGCCACTCGGGCGTTCGGACTGCCGGCCGGCACCATCATCGGACACGTTCATCTGCACGTCTCCGACCTACGGACGTCGGAAGCCTTTTACGTGGACGGCCTCGGCTTCGACGTGACGGTGCGAAGTTATCCAGGCGCGCTCTTCTTGTCGAAGGGAGGGTATCATCACCACGTCGGCCTCAATACCTGGGCCGGTCCGAACGCCGAACGACCGGACGACCGGACCGTCGGGTTGGTCGAATTCGGGCTGCACGTGGAGAAACGAAACGAAGAGGCGAGTGACGAGGTCGTCCCAGACCCCGACGGTATCCGCATCCGCCTCGTGAGCTGACCACGGAACGGGCGCACGGTTTCGCAATCACGAATTCTCGCGGATCGTACATTAGCCTTCGCCAAATCCAAGCTTCATCGTGCCCATGTCTGAAGTCGAATCCCCGTCTCAGCCGACGCGCGTCCCTTTCGCGTGGCGGTTTCCGGCGCGGCAGGGACACGTGCTGACGCTCTACACGATCGGTGACGAAGCGTTTGAAGCCGCGTACGAGTCGATCGAGAGGGCGACGAAGCGCGTATGGCTTGAGACGTACATTTTCGAACCGGACGAGGTCGGCAACGCGGCTCGCGACGCACTCGCGGCGGCAGCCGAGCGCGGCTGTGACGTCATCCTTCTGTTCGATCGGTGGGGGTCGCCTAAAATCGGTCTCAACTACAGCCAGCCGATCATCGAAGCGGGCGGGAAAGTCGTCGCGTACAACCCCGCC
>CAZMXY010000096.1:0-13950 GCA_964570345.1 uncultured Rhodothermales bacterium
GGGGCGTCCTATTGCGTGGAGGGGCGGATCCGCGCGGGGAGGACGTGGCCGTCGGGTATTGACAACGTTGGGACGAGAGAACGTTTGGACGTTGGGACGAGAGAACGTTTGGAGATGAGCCTCTGAGCCTCCCCCGAAACGTCCTTGGCGGAGGCGGCCTCCTCCCGTAGGTCCAGCACGTCCCGAGACTCGAGGAGGCCATCGCGGTGGCACAGGTCGCGCCAGGCGAATACCGGCGCCGTGGCCGGCACGGATTGCCGTTTTCATATTGCTTACTAATATAAATGGATAAGTATATGTACCACTTTATATCATATAAACTTCGTGATTAGGATAAGTAACCTATTGCCAATAATTAACATACACTTCAATGACTTAAAGCTGTATAACTACGATAGAACCGATCCAAGTAATACTCATACGTACAATATATATATATATAAGTCACTGCAGATTTGTAATCATTAAATATTATATAAACATCAATTCATATATATGTGTCAATACACGCCGCTCAAAGCGGGATGGATATCCTTGTCAATGTATGTAGCGCGCCTTATTTTCCATGCTACTGTCACCGTGTCCCGAATTTTACTGCACGGAGTTCTCGTGGAAGTATCGGCGAAGGGCTTCACGAGTGTACGTGTGCCATTAAGCTTCTGGTGGAGGTGCCCAATGAAACGACTGCTCACTATCCCACTTTTACTGACGCTGACGTTTGGCTGTAGCGAACGAACCCAGCCGGTTGATCCTAATCTGTCACAGGAATCACGGAGGAGTGCCGCTGAGGCGACGGCGAAGCATGGGAACGCGACCGAGGTGCCCTTCAAGATGAGTCGCAGTAATCTGGCCCTGGCCTGGGGCGTCCAACGCGACCAGGAACTCGCCTGCGGCGGGGACGAAATCGCCGGCGGGGCGATCGCCGGGAACGGCAATTTCACCCATCTCGGCCGCTCTACCATCGAGATGTCCTCGGCGTGGGAAATCGGTAACCTGCTCGATCCTGGGGATGTGCAGTTTACGCCCGAGGGTCCTGCCGGAGGGCCGGTCGCGCCCGTCCTCGGTCCGGGCGATTATCCCTATGATTTCCAGTTCGATCCGTTCACCGGTACGTGCGGTGAAACGGTGAGTGCCACGGGTGAACTCGTGTTGACGGCGGCGAACGGTGACCAGGTGTTCGGCGTCGTCGTGGGGGGAGAAACGCACCGGCTGGACTTCATCATGGAAGGAGACGGCGTCGAGACGTTCGCCATCATTGACGTCGACGGCGGCACGGGGCGCTTCGAGGATGCCACCGGCTCCTTCATCATTCACACCATCACCCGGTTCGACGTTGACGCCGGCATGTTCGTCATCGACCTGGCCGAGCTGCTGCCCGACGGAAGCATTGCCCATTAGCGGCGCGCGGGGCGAACGATGAAAGGCAAGGGCATGGAGTGAGTGGGCAGGCGGAGCGGCTGCACGGATGCTTGAGAAAAGCTGCCATTCCGCCCCACGGCCTCAGCGTGTCCGGTACTTCGACGGGGGCTTTACATGAGCGACGAACTGCGTCACAACGATATCGCCATCGTGGGGATCGGATGTCGATTCCCCGGGGGCGCCCATACCCCGGCCTCGTTCTGGAAGATGCTCTGTGACGGGGTCGATGCGATCAGCGAGCTTCCGTCCGATCGGTTCGATCTCGACGATCTGTTCGATCCCGACCCCGCGACGCCGGGGAAGATCTACACGCGATGGGGCGGTTTTGTCGAGGGAATCGACGAGTTCGATGCGGATTTTTTCGGCATCTCGCCGCGGGAAGTGCGTCGTATGGACCCGCAGCACCGTCTGCTCCTCGAGGTGGTCTGGGAGGCGTTCGAGGACGCAGGCGTCGTCCCGGAGCAGATCTCGGGTACGAACGCCGGCGTGTTCATAGGGATCTCTACGCAGGACTACGCCCATCTGCATATGCGCCCGGGGTATCGCACACAGATCGATGCCCATCTCAACATCGGCAATGCGCTCTGTGCGGCGGCCAACCGGATCTCCTATCTCTTCGACCTGCACGGCCCCAGTTTCGCCGTCGAGTCCGCCTGCTCGTCGTCTCTCACGGCGGTTCACCTCGCCTGCCGGAGCATTCGTCACGGCGAGGCGGACATGGCCATCGTCGGAGGCGTCAACGTCGTGCTGGCGCCGGAGCTGACGATCGGCTTCTGCAAGGCGTCGATGATCTCGCCCGACGGCCGGTGCCGGGCCTTCGATGCCGGGGCGAACGGGTACGTGCGGAGCGAGGGCGCGGGCGTGGTGGTGCTGAAGTCCTTGAGCCGCGCCCTGGAGGACAACGATCCGATCTATGCCCTCATCCGGGGCACCGCCATCAATGAAGACGGGCGGACCGCAGGGATCAGTCTTCCCAACGGCGACGCTCAGGAGCGGTTGCTGCGGCAGGCTTTGCGGGAGGCGGGAGTCTCTTCTTCGGCCATCCAGTATGTGGAGGCCCACGGGACCGGGACCGCGGCGGGCGACCCCATCGAGGCCGGTGCACTGGGCCGGGTTTTCGGAGCGGGCCGAACCCCGGAGAATCCGTGCCTGATCGGGTCGGCCAAGACCAACGTCGGGCACCTGGAGGCCGGAGCCGGCATCACGGGCCTGATCAAAACCGCCCTCAGTCTGAAGCACAGGAGGATTCCGCCCTCCCTGCATTTCCGTGAGCCCAACCCGGAGATCCCGTTCGATGACCTCCATCTGCGGGTCGCTACGACGCTCAGCCCGTGGCCATCGTCGGAAGGTCCGGCCATGGCGGGCGTCAACGCCTTCGGGTTCGGCGGCTCCAATGCCCACGTGATCCTGCAAGAGCCTCCACAGGCGGTGCTCCATGGAGAGCCCCACCGGCAGGACAGCCCGCACCTGCTGACGGTATCCGCTCGCACTCTCGAGGCGCTCCGTTCCTACGCGGAGCGGTACGTGCACTACCTGCGAGAGGAGACCGCCGTGCCCCTGCACGACCTGTGCTTTACGGCATCGAGGCGGCGCACCCATCACGAGCATCGTCTCTCTGTGGTCGGATCCGATCGCGGCGAGTTCATCGAGCACCTGGAGGATTTTCTGAAGAAGGAGGATCGTGCCGAGCTTGCCACGGGTCGTGCGCACCGCACTCGCGAGCCGCGCCTGGCCTTCGCCTTCTCGGGCATGGGCCCACAGTGGTGGGGGATGGGCCGGTGGCTGCTGGCGGAGGAGCCGGTCTTTCGAGAGGCGCTGGAGGAATGTGATCGGCTGCTCCGGCCGATATCGGGATGGTCTCTGCTGGACGAGCTCGGAAAGAGCGAGGCCGAATCGCGCATCGCCCGGGCCGACCTGGCGCACGTGGCCAACTTCGCCGTACAGGTCGCCCTCACCGCGCTCTGGCGCTCCTGGGGTGTCGTGCCGGACGCGGTCGTCGGCCACAGCTCCGGCGATATCGCGGCCGCCTGCGTTGCCGGCGCGCTGGAGCTTCGGGATGCGCTCTTTCTGGCCTACCACCGTGGCCGGCTTCAACACGAGCTTGCCGGGACCGGCGGCATGCTCGCTGCATCAATCTCCTCGGAGGAGGCGGCGTCCGTCATCGCGGGACTCGAGGAGCGCGTCTCACTGGCGGCCCTCAACAGTCCGACCTCCGTCACGCTCTCCGGGGAGGTCGAGGCGCTGGAGCGAATCGTCGCCGATCTCGAACGGAGCAACGTTTTCTGTCGCCTCCTGCAGGTCGACATCCCCTACCACGGCCCGCACATGGCGGCGATCCGTGACGAACTCCTCGACGTGCTGCGGGACCTGACGCCGCGGCGGGCGACGCTGCCCTACGTGTCGAGTACGACGGGAGAATGGATCGAGGGCCATGAAGTCGATCGTATCTACTGGTGGCAGAACGTCCGGGCTCCCGTCCGCTTCGAGACGGCCGTAAACAGGCTGCTGGACGACGGCTGCGAGATCTTTCTGGAGATCGGTCCCCATCCCGTGCTTGCGGTGTACCTCACCGAGTGCCTGGCTTCTCAGGATCGAACGGCGGACGTGCTCCCCACGCTTCGGAGGATGGAAGACGAGTATACCGACATGCTCCGCTCGGTGGGTGCCCTCCACGCGCGCGGTCGGCGGGTTGACTGGTCGGGCATCTACGCTACCGGCACGTGCGTGCCGCTGCCGCCCTACCCGTGGCAGCGCGAGCGCTTCTGGCTTGAGTCGGCGGCCGAGGAGCCCGCTTCGCGCCCGGCAGGACCAGACACCGGGCACCCCCTCCTGGGCCGGCGGATCTCCTCCCCGGAGCCCGGCTGGGAAGCGGATCTCAATGACGCACGCATCGACTATCTGGACGCACATGTGGTACAGGAGAGCGTCGTCTTCCCGGGTGCCGGCTACGTCGAGATGATGCTGGCCGCTGCGACGCGGCTCTGCAGTGGTGTACCGGTCTCGCTCGAGAACGTGGAGTTTCGGAAGCTCCTCTTCCTCGAGACGCCGCGCGAGGTGGTGCTGCAGCTCCATCAGCACCGCCGCGACGGATCCCTGGAGGTCCACAGCGCGCCGAAAGGCGAGAATCCCGCCTGGACCCTGCATGCGACGGCCATGCTGAACCGGTACGCGGCGGTCGAGACGGGGCGCCTCGACGTAGAGGCCGTACGGAAACGCTGTACCACGGAAATGCCTGTCGCCGAGCATTTCCACGCACTGGCGCTGCGGGGCTTCCGCTACGGCAGCGCCTTCCGGGGATTAAGGGAGATTCGGTTCGGTGAAGGGGAGGCGATCGCCCGTATCGGCCGACCGGACGACCTGGATCTTTTCGTAGATGCCTACGGAGTCCATCCGGCCCTCCTCGACGCCGCGTTTCAGGCGGCGGCCGCGGCCGCCAGCCTCGACCGTCATGATGCGCAACCGAGCGGCCCCGTCTTTCCCGTCGGCATAAAGCGCGTCACCTACCACGCGCGGGCAGGGGAGCGCTTCTGGGCACATGTCGCGGTGCGCGAGTCGGGGGAGGCCTTTCCTGAGGGAGACGTGGTCCTCGTCGACGATGCAGGCAACGTCTGCGTCTCGTACGAGGGGCTGAGGATGAAACTCCTGGAGGAGAGCCGGCCGGAGGGGATCCGCCAGAAGGCGGACTGGCTCTATGAGCTCCGATGGGAAGAGATGCCCCTTCAGCGGGCGGCCGCCGGACCCGGCCCGCGGATGCGCCGGTCTTCGGAGGTGCGGGCCGCGGTGGCGTCGGACTCGGGAAGGCCGGAAGATGCGCCCGACGTTCGGCACTACTATGATACCGTCGCCCCGGACCTCGACCGCATCGCCTCGGGCTTCGCGCTCGCTGCGCTGAAGGAGCTGGGCTGGCAGCCCGATCGAGATGTCGGGACGCCGGCTGGCGTGCTCGTAGAGGCGCTCGGCATCGTCCCGCGCCACCACCGGCTCTTTGCTGAGCTGGTCGGGATGCTCGGCTCTCCCGACGTCCTGTCGCGCGATCCGCTCGGCCCGGCCGCGCGCAATGGTGCATCGCTCCATCGCCTCCTGGACGACGTGATCGCGCGAGCGCCTGACTATGGCGCGGAGGCTGAGCTGCTGCGTCGCGGCGGCGACCGTCTTGCTGACATGCTTCGCGGCGCCGTGGATGCCCGGGAGGTGCTGCTGACGGGTGAGTCGCGCGACCTACTGTGGCGAATGTATCACGAGAGCCCCGCCTGCCGGCGCTATCACTCGCTTCTCGGAGACGTCGTTGCCGCCGGTTGGAACGTCGACTCCGCACCCCTGCGGATCCTTGAAGTCGGGGCGGGCACCGGTGCGGCGACCGCAGCCGTCCTGCCACGCCTTCCGGCCTCTGCGCAGTACGTCTTCACTGACATATCCCCCTATTTTTTTGCGCAGGCGCAGGCGCATCTCCAGGATCATCCCGGACTCCGCTTCTCGCGGCTCGATCTCGAGAAGGATCCGGTGGAGCAGGGATACGGGGAGCGCGGGTTCGATCTGGTGCTGGCGGCAAACGTTCTGCACACGACGGAGGATCTGCGCACCAGCCTCGGCCACCTGCGGAAGCTTCTGGCGCCCGGCGGCATGCTCGTTCTTCTGGAACTGACGCGTCGGTCGCTCTGGCTCAATATGGTCTTCGGCCTGCTCGACGGGTGGTGGCGATTCACGGACCTGGATCTAAGACCCGACTACCCGCTCCTGGATGCACCCGCATGGCGAATGCTGCTCGAGGAGAGCGGCTTCGTGGGGGTCACGAGCCTCTTCGAGGACGACGCCGAAGACGCCCTTCAGACCATCGTACTGGCGCACGCGCCACAGCCGGCAGCCGCGGATGGGGCTCCGACGACCGAAATGCGGCGCAAGTGGCTGGTGCTGGCCGACCGAAACGGCACGGGCCGGCAGGTCTCGCAGGTTCTGCAGGCGCAGTGCCACGACTGCCGCATCGCCTTTCCGGGCGAGGCCTACCGCCGGCGCGGCGATGGGACGTTCGAGCTTCCGGGCGGCGATCCAGCAGCGATCATTCGACTTCTCCATGATCTGCGGGCCGACGGCCATGCCCCCGACGGGGTGATCCACCTCTGGAGTCTGGACGACCCGGGTGGGGAGGAACGGCCGGCCGACGCGGTGATGGATGCGCAGCAGTTCGGATGTGAAAGCGCGCTCGCTCTCGTCAAGGCGCTCGAGAAGGCGGAGGGGCATAGTCCGGAAATCTGGCTCGTCACGTCCGGGTCCCAGGCCGTCGACGACGACGTGCCCCGTCTCTCTCAGGCTACCCTCTGGGGTATGGGTCGAGTTCTCAGGAACGAGCAGGCCGGTGTCGGCTGCCGGTTGGTCGATCTAGGGCCCGAAGGCTCCGCGGAGGAGATCGAGGCATTGGTTGAGGAGCTGATCGCGGCGAGCGGTGAAGAGGAAGTAGCGCTCCGTGGCGGGCGGCGGCTTGTCCGCCGGCTGCACCGCATTTCACTCGATCGGATCCCACGGCGCGAATCGCGTGACGTGGGCTCGCCGGCGCAGGACGTCTTCCACCTTGAGATCGGCACGCCGGGTGCGCTGGACACGCTTGTGCTCCGGGAGCATCAGCCGGTAGAGCCGGGCGCGGGCGAACTGGTCATCCGGGTGATGGTCTCGGGCCTCAATTTTCGCGAGGTGCTGCAGGCGCTCGACATGCTGCCGCCGGGAGCCGAGGGAGCGGCGTCGCAGGGATTGGGCGTCGAGTGCGCCGGGATAGTCCTCGCCTGCGGTGAGAGTGTGGAGGACTTCCGGCCCGGAGACGAGGTCATTGCGCTCGCCTCCCCGGCGCATGCCTCGAGGGCGGTCGCCCCTGCGTACCTCACCGTCCGAAAGCCGGAGCACCTCTCCTTCGCGGAGGCCGCGACCATCGTGAACGCCTTCGTCACGGCCGACTATTCGCTCAACCACGTGGCGCGAATTGCCCCGGGAGAGCGGGTGCTCGTGCATTCAGCCGCCGGTGCTGTAGGCCACGCCGCCATCCAGATATGCCGGGCAGCAGGTGCGAAGGTCTTCGCCACCGCCGGGACTGTGGAGAAGCGCGCCCATCTCTTGGCCCTGGGCGTCGAGCACGTGATGGACTCCCGCTCGCTAGACTTTTACGACGAGATCCTCCGGGATACCGGCGGGGAAGGGGTCGACATCGTCCTCAACGCTCTCACCGGCGAGGCGATGCAGAAGAGCCTCGCGCTGCTCCGCCCCTACGGACGGTTCGTGGAGCTCGGAAAGCGAGACATCTACCAGAATGGCCGGCTCGGCCTCGAACCATTCCGGAGAAATCTCACCTACACCGCGGTCGATCTGATGCAGCTCGCCGTCGATCGTCCTGAATTTGCGAACAGGATGCTCCGGCGGGTCGTCGAGCGCGTCGCGGACGGCATCTGGACGCCGGTGCCGCACACGGTATTTGACCTTGCCGAGGCCGAGAAGGCATTTCGATGGATGGCCCAGGCGCGCCATATCGGAAAGATCGTGCTCACCGTCGGGGAGCCGCAGTACGCGGTCGTCCCGCTCAGAGAGCAGTCGCTCTGCCGCCCCGATGCCACTTACCTGATCACCGGCGGGCTCGGAGGATTCGGCCTGGCCGCCGCCGAGTGGTTGGTGCGCCGAGGGGCGCGCAACCTGGTCCTGATGAGTCGTTCGGGCGCGCCGAAGGAAAATCGTGCGCTCCTCGACGCGCTGCAGGCCTCGCCGGCCAGCGTGGTCGTCGCCCGGGGCGACGTGTCGGATGAGCGCGACGTGGCGCAGGTGCTCGACCGTATTCGCCGGGAGATGCCGCCTTTGAGAGGAATCCTCCACGCCGCGATGGTGCTCGACGACGATGTCCTCGTGCACCTCGACGAGCGGCGGATGCGGACGGTGATGGCACCCAAGGTGGCCGGTGCCTGGAATCTGCACCGCCTCAGCCGGCAGGACGAGATCGACTTTTTCGTGCCGTTCTCTTCCATCGCCTCCGTCATCGGACATCCGATGCAGGGGAATTACGCCGCGGCGAACGCCTTCCTGGACACGCTCGCCTCGCATCGACGGGCACTAAGGCTGCCGGCGCTTTCGATCGGATGGGGCGCAGTGGCCGGCGTGGGCTACGTCTCGCGCCATCCGGACGTGGCACAATACCTCGACCGCTCCGGGTTCGGCCGGTTTGCGCCGGATGAGGCTCTCGACGCGCTGGACGTGTTGCTCCAGCATGAGATCGCGCACGTCGTGGCCGCGCGCCTCGACTGGTCTACATGGGCCGAGAAGAATCCGGTCGCGGCGTCGTCGAAGCGTTTCCTTCCCGTCGTGGCGACATCGGGGCGGAGCGTCAAGCGCGCGGCAGAGCAGCCGTCCGAGGCTCTACAGGCGGCACTGGCGTCCGCGGCACCGGAGCAACGGGGCGAGCTCCTGGAGGCCTATCTCCGACAAAAGATCGCCGGGGTTCTGGGCACGACCCCGCAGAAGATCGATCCCGAGCGACCTCTGACTGAGCTGGGCTTCGACTCGCTCATGGCCGTGGAGCTGGTCACGGCTTTCAAGGTCGATCTCGGCATAAAGGTGCCGGTGGTGAAGATCCTTCGGGGGACAAACGGGCGCGATCTGGCAGAGTCGCTGCTGGAGCAGCTGTTTCGGGACGCGGAAGAGGCCGATCAGATCTCCGACGAGGAGACCGCGGGCGCCTCGCCGGCCCGGTCGGAGGAGCATGGCGACGCCCCTGATACCTGGTCCGAATCGCTGCGGGAGTCCGGGACAGCTGCGCCCGCCGATGCGGGATACCCTCTCTCCTTCGAACAGCGGCGATTCTGGATATTCGATCAGCTCGAACCGGGCAACGCAGCCTACAACCTTCCCGCGGCCGCCCGTCTCACCGGACCGCTCGACGTCCACGCCCTCGAGCGGAGCCTTTCCGAGGTTCTGAGGCGTCACGAGATCTTGCGTGCCGCCATTCGGGAGGTGGACGGCGAGCCGGTACAGGTGTTCGCGCCCGGCGCGTCGCCGGTGCTGCCGGTGATCGATCTCCACGCCTACACGGCCGCAGAGCGCGAATTCGAGCTGCAGCGGCAGGCGACGGAGAGCATTCAGCGGCCGTTCGATCTGCGTGAGGGGCCGCTGCTCCGTGCCACGCTGTTCAGAATCGATCAGGATGAGCACGTCATCCTTCTGGTTGTGCACCACATCGCGTGCGACGCCTGGTCGATGAACATGCTCGTACGCGAGATCGCCGTGCTGTACGAGGCTTTCTCCGAAGGCCGTCCGTCGCCGCTCTCCGAGCCGCCGGGCCGGTATCCCGACTACGTACGAAGGCAGCAGGAGCTTCTCTCGGACGAACGCGTCGAGTCGCAGCTCGCCTATTGGAAATCACGGCTGGCCGGCGCACCGGCCGCTCTGCGCCTGCCGACGCTGAAGGCACAGTCCTCGACATCGAGCGGCGGCCACCGGCGCTTCGAGCTTTCCCGAGAGCTGACCGATCTCCTTCAGGCGCTGAGTGCCGACGAAGGTGTGACGCTCTTCATGACCCTCATGGCCGCCTTCCAGGCGCTGTTGTACCGCTATGCCGGCGACGACGACATCTGCGTGGGCACGGCCGTCTCGACGCGGAACGGGTCCGAAGACAGCGACGTGGCCGGATGCTACATGAACACGGTCGTCCTGCGGTCCGATCTTTCCGGTGAGCCCACGTTCCGCCAGCTCCTGCACAGGGTGCGGAAGACGACGCTGGAGGCGTTCGAGCACGGGGACGTCCCCTTCGACCGGGTGGTCGAAGTCGTGCGTCCGGAGCGGGATCCGGGCCGCACGCCCCTCTTTCAGGCCATGCTGGTTCTCCACAACGCCCGGCTTCCGGCCCTCCGTCTGAAGCGGCTCGTTCTGGAGCCCGTGGATGTAGAAAGCGGCACGGCGGTGGCGGACGTGATGCTCTTGGCTGACCTCGGGGAGCGCCTGACCGGGATGCTGGAGTACAGCACCGAACTCCTCGATGCCGAGGCGGCCGAGCGGATGCTCGGGCATTTCGTGACACTGCTCGAGGGGATCGTCGACGACCTCGATCAGCCCGTTCCAGCGCTGCCGCTCCTCTCCGCGGCCGAGCGGCACCCGGTGCTTGTTTCGTGGAACGACACGGCGGTCGACTTCGGGGGGCCACCGTGCCTCCACGAGCATTTCGAAGCGCAGGCGAAGGAGACGCCGGATGCCGTCGCGGTCGTCTCCGGCGACGAACGACTAACCTACCGGGAGCTCGACCGGCGGGCCAATCAACTCGCCCTTCATCTGGCGGAGCTTGGCGTCGGGACGGACATCGTAGTAGGCGTCTGCTGCACGCCCTCTGTGGAGAGGGTTGTAGCCATGCTGGGTATCCTCAAAGCCTGTGGTGCGTTTCTCCCGCTGGATCCCGATGATGCGCCCGAGCGGCTGGGCGTCATGGTCCGGGACGCCGAGGTACCTGTCCTGCTGACACAGCGTGGCCTGTCCGGCTGGCTTGCGGCACACGGCCTGTCCGGCTCGCTTTCCGAACGAAGCCTGTCCGGCTGGCTTCCCGAACACGGACCCACGCTCGTCCTGCTGGACGACGACCGGGAGGTCGCCAGCCGAGAACGGAATCGGCCGCCGGCGAGCCGGGCGACGGCGGAGGATCTTGCTTACGTGATCTACACGTCCGGTTCCACGGGCGCCCCGAAGGGCGTGATGATCACGCATGGTGCAATCTGCAACCAGGTGAACGCGCGGCAGACGGCCTTCCCGCTGGGGAGCAGCGACGCGGTGCTGCAGCGGACGCCCGTCGGCTTCGACCCATCGATCTGGGAGGTCTTCGGCCCCCTTTGCGCCGGCGCTCGCGTGGTTATGCCGCCTATGGATGCCGGGCGGGATGCGCCAGGATTAGTCCGCCTCATCGATGAAGAGCAGATTACCGTCCTGCAACTTGTCCCGTCGCTGCTCAGCGTGCTGCTCGAAGAACCGTCGATCAAGACCTGCTCGGCTCTCAGGCATGTATTCTGTGGGGGCGAGCCCCTCACGGCGCCGCTTCGGGACCGTTTCTTCGAGCGCCTGCCCGGCGTCGCGCTGCACAACCTGTATGGTCCGACGGAGGCCGCGATTGATGCTACCAGCTGGACGTGCCCGCAGACCAATGCCCCACCGGTGGTCCCGATCGGCCGGCCGGTCGCCAACGTGCAGACTTACGTGTTGGATGACCGCCGGCAGCCGGTTCCCTTGGGGGTTTGCGGTGAGCTCTATCTGGGTGGTGCCGGCATTGGACGCGGATATCTGGATGCACCCGGGCTGACAGCGGAGCGGTTCATCCCGAACCCCTACAGCGAGGTGCCCGGTGCCCGGCTGTATCGGACGGGCGATCAGGTACGCCGGCGGCCCGACGGCACGCTCGAGTTTCTGGGGCGGCGGGACGAGCAGGTTAAGATCCGAGGCCGCCGCGTGGAGCCTGCAGAGGTCGCGGCCGTTCTCATGCAACATCCTGAGGTGCGCGAAGCCATGGTGATAACGCGCGAGGGCAAGTCACGGGATCGGCGGCTCGTGGCCTACGTTGTGGCCGGGGAGGACCGCGACCTCAGGCGCGATGCCTTGCAAGCCTATGCCGCCAAACGCCTGCCCTCATACATGCTGCCGTCCGAAGTCGTATTCGTGGCGGACTTTCCGAGGCTTGCCAGTGGCAAGGTCGACGGCCGCGCCCTCGTCGCATCGGAAGAGGCCGATACCGGTCGAGACAGATTGGTTGTCGCTCCCCGCGAGCCCGTGGAGCTTCAGCTCGTGCAACTCTGGGAAGATCTCCTCGAAACGCGTCCTATCGGAGTTACCGACAACTTCTTCGACCTGGGTGGCCACTCCCTTATGGCCATGCGATTGATGTCCCACATCCGACGGGAATTCGGTTCCGAGCTCCCGCTGGCGAGTCTCGTCCACCATGGAACGGTCGAACACCTTGCACGCCTCCTGTTACGGACGACGAGCCCGGCAACACCGTCTCCCGTCGTTGCCATTCAACCCCGAGGCAGCGGGCCGCCCTTAGTCTGCGTGCACCCGAGCAGCGGTAGCATCATGTGCTATATGGACCTGGTTCGCTCTCTGGGTACAGACCGTCCGGTCTACGCCATTCAGTCGCCGGCGCTCGATGGCAACGACGAACCACGTACGCAGATTGAAGAGATGGCCACCGAGTACGTGAAGGCACTGCGGTCAGTACAAGAAGAGGGTCCGTATGTCTTGGGCGGCTGGTCCATGGGCGCGATGGTCGCGTTCGAGATGGCTTGTCAGCTTCAGGAGCAGGGCGAGGAGGTTGCCTCGCTTGCCCTGTTCGACCCACCTTCCGTGGCCAAGTCGCAGCTGGATGGAGAGAACGAGGTCACGAATGTCCTGACGAGTTTTGCCCAATCCATGGGGCTGTCGCCGGTCCATTACAAGACCGACGACAGGTTCCGGCACCTTAAGCCGGCAGAGCAACTCGAATACGTGCTTGATCAGATCCAGCGTGCCCACCTCGTTCCGGACGATGTGGATGCCGAAAAGCTGCACCGGTTTCTCCACGTCCATACGGTCAATATGGAGGCGCTTCGAAGGTATCGGCCTCGTCCCTTCACCGGCCATTGTAGCGTGTTCGCGAGCGGCGGAAAAACTGGAGAACATGCGACGGACGGAGCGGACGGCTGGGAGGAGCTGGCCAAAGGTGGCGTTTCGCGCTATGCCGTGCCGGGCGATCACTATTCGATCCTCCGTGAGCCGAGCGTTCAGGTGCTGGTCCGGCAGCTCAAGTCCGCATGGAAGGACGCCACGGTTGAGACCATGATAGGATGATTCGGTTGAGTAACGCTCGCGGTGGAGGATTTACAGGTGGGGACCAATGAGTGACAGGATGATTCCGTTGAGCAACGCTCCGGCGACTGGAGGTCATCTGCTAGAGAGGCTCCCAAATGTACCCATCCTGTCCGTAGACAGTGTTCACCTGTGGTGCGCCTCCCTGGCTCTATCGGAACGAAGGTTACGATATCTGTTCGGCATCCTGTCCGCCGACGAGCGTGGGCGAGCCCGGCGGTTCGTTTTCGACGGCGACCGAAGGCGATTCGTCGCTGCACGCGGGCTTCTCCGGGAGATTCTTGCACGATACCTGGCGTGCAGGCCGGAGGACGTTGTCTTTCGTTATGACGCCTCTGGTAGGCCGGTGCTGGACCAGGCTCCGGGACCGGATGAGTTGTGCTTCAACGTTTCGCACGCCTTCGAACAAGCCCTGTTCGCATTCTCGCGCAATCGCCAGATTGGCATTGATGTCGAACATGTGCGCCCGATTCCGGAAGTGACGGCCATCATACGCAGCGCTTTCTCGGCCCGAGAGCAGGCAAGGTGGTGGGCCCTTCCGCAGGAACAGCAGCAGGTGGCCTTCTTCCGCGGATGGACGCGCAAGGAGGCATGTCTCAAGGCCCTCGGTGTCGGACTATCATACCCCCTCGATTGCGTGGAGGTCACCTTCGCGCCGGCGGGGCTGTTGCGCCTCGATGGGGCTTCCCAGCAGGC
>CAZMXY010000097.1:0-13742 GCA_964570345.1 uncultured Rhodothermales bacterium
CTCGTCCCTCTCCTCGCACGCGTCACCGCGTGGCTCGCACTTCGCCGACGTTCTTCGACAGTATGCCGGCCGCTACACGAACGTCCAGTCCAACGGCACGACATGCTGAGATCGATTCCGACCTCGCGCTTGCTCAAGTGGGGCCTTGCGATCCTCGCACTCCTCATCGCGATTCTAATCCCTGAGACGGCCCATGCCCAGGCGGCCGTAACCGATTCGCTGACCTCTCCGCAGGGCTTCAACCTCTTGCCTGACCTGGACTTCGGTGCCGGGGAAGACTACGCCCTGCCGATCCAGCTCCTGCTGCTCCTGACGGTCCTGTCGCTTGCGCCGGCCATCGTCATCCTCATGACGAGTTTCACCCGCCTCGTCGTAGTCTTCAGCATCCTCCGCACCGCCCTGGGCATTCAGCAATCTCCACCGGCGCAGGTGATCATCGGCCTGGCCCTCTTCCTGACCTTTTTCATCATGCATCCGGTCATTATGACGATCCACGACGATGCACTGGATCCCTACGTCACAGGCGAGATCGGTCAGCAGGAAGCGATGGACCGCGCCGCGGTGCCCATAAAGAAGTTCATGCTGGCGCAGACGCGCGAGAAGGATCTGATGCTGTTCATGGACATGGCGCGGATCGAATCCTTTTCGACCTCGGACGACATTCCCCTGTACGTGCTCGTTCCGGGCTACGTCATCTCCGAGCTGCGGATCGCCTTCCAGATCGGATTCATGATCTTCCTGCCGTTTCTCGTGGTCGACCTTATCATCGCAAGCGTGCTGATGAGTATGGGCATGATGATGCTGCCTCCCGTGATGATCTCGCTGCCCGTGAAGCTGTTGTTGTTCGTTCTCACGGACGGCTGGTACCTGATCGTCGAATCGGTCGTGCGAGGCTACTCGGGCGGATGACAAGGTGCGGCCCACGAATCTGACACCATACGACAACCGATGACATGAATACCGACGTCGCTCTTTTCTGGATTCAGGAGTCGCTCAAGACGGCCGTCATGTTGACGGCCCCGCTGCTCGGCGTCGCCCTGATCGTGGGACTCGTCGTCAGCCTCGTGCAGGCACTTACGTCAATTCAGGAAATGACCCTCAGCTACGTTCCGAAGATGGCTGCGGTCGCTGCCGTGCTCTTGATACTCGCACCATGGATGATGGAGATCCTGTCCGACTTTACGGTGAACGTTCTCAACTTCATCCCGAACGTTTCTCGCTAAACACCTTCCGATCCGGGCCACGCCCTCTCCGGTTCAAGCATCCCATGAAGATCGACCCGGCCTACCTGTTTACGATTCTGCTGGTGTTCGTGCGAATCGGCGGACTCATGATCGCGGCCCCCGTCTTCAGTCACATGTCGGTACCGGTGCGCGTGCGCATCTTCCTCTCGGTGATCATGGCGTACGTCCTGGTCGGCTTCGTGCCGGGTCCCCTGCCGCCGCATCTCAGCGATCCGGTCGCGTTCATTGTGTCGATTGGAATCGAGGCCATGACCGGCGTCATGCTAGGCTTCGCCGCGCAGTTCGTGTTCTGGTCGGTCCAGTACGCAGGCGAAGTCATCGGCTATCAGATGGCACTCGGCCTCGCCAACGTCTTCAACCCGATCGACGGCATGCATTCCAATCCGGTCGGTCGATTTCTGATGACGAGCATGCTTCTCGTATTCATTCTGCTGGACGGCCATCACCAGGTTCTCAAAGCCCTCGTGCTGTCGTTCGAAGTCATACCGCTGGCCGGCGCCAACCTTGCCGCGGGAGGCCCACTCATCCTACAGTGGACCGGGCACTTCTTTACGACGGCCATGAAGCTGGCTTCACCGTTCATGATCACCATCTTCCTCGTAGATGCGTCGCTCGGCGTTTTCGCCAAAGTCGCGCCGCAGGCCGACCTGTTCTCCGTAGCGCTCCCGATCAAGTTGATCGTCGGAATGAGCATGATGGTGGTGTTCGTCGGGAATTTCTTCCCGCTCGTTCCAGAAATGATCGACCGGATGTTCAACGACCTGTTGGCGCTCCTCGAAGCCTTCGCCGCGTAATACCGGCCCCCCCACCGTCCCAACGTCCCAACGTCCTAACGTCCCCACGTCCCCACGTCCCCACGTCCTAACGTTCAATGGCCGAAGGCGCCGACAAGCAGAGCAAAACTTTTGACCCGACTCCCCAGCGCATCAAAAAGGCCAGGGAGGAGGGCAACGTGTTCCGGTCGCAAGAGACGACGGCGGTGGGGATGCTCGCCGTTGGCGTCGGCGTCCTCGCCGTAGGCACTCCCGTCGGCTTTGCCGCGCTGAAGAACCTGATGGCGACCGTCTTCCTGAATGCGACGAGCTCGCAGTTGACGGTCTCGAGCATTCCGGCCATCATCACGGACGTCGGAGTCCGCTCGGCGATCATCATCTTGCCGTTTCTCGCCGCGCTGTTCTTCGCCGCAATCGGTATCAATCTGTCTCAGTCCGGATTCAATCTCACGGGCAAACCGCTCGTCCCCAAAGGGGAGCGCGTGAGCCCGTTGAAGGGCTTGAAACGCATCTTCTCCGCCCAGGGCCTCTTCAACTTCGGAAAGGCGATCATCAAAATCTTGATCGTCGGCCCCATCGCGTACTGGACGATCGAAGATCACATGGCCGACGTCGTGGTGCTGCACTTGCAGACCCTTCCCGACGTCGTCACGACCGGCACGGGCTGGATCGTCGGCCTCCTGTTAAAGCTCATCGCCATGCTGGTGGCCCTCTCGGCCGCTGACTTCGCCTTCGAGAAGTGGCGCTACAAGCGCGACCTGAAGATGAGCAAGAAGGAGATCAAGGACGAGATGAAGGATCAGGAAGGCGACCCCCACGTGAAGGGCAAACGGAGGGAAAGAGCTCGCGAATACGCCCGGCGCGAGCGACTGGATCACGCCGTAATGAAATCCGACGTCGTCGTCACGAACCCGACCCATTATGCCGTCGCGCTGCGTTACGATCCCGAGGAGTCGGAAGCGCCGCGCGTCATGGTAAAGGGCATTCGTAAACGTGCGCTGCGCATCAAGGAGCTCGCTCGCCAATTCGACGTCCCTATGGTTGAGGACCGGCCTTTGGCAAGGGCTTTGTATGCCGGTGTCGACGAGCGGAGGGAGATTCCGGAGGAGCTCTATCCGGCCGTGGCAGCCCTCCTCGCCGAGATCTACCGCGAACGCGAAAACTAGAACTGAAACGTGACGAGGAGAAACCGGCCGCCGTAGCTCCGACGTGAGCCGGTCCGGCCCATTGCGCCATCCACCCGTCACCCGCACGAACGAAACAAAAACGCACGTTTCCGCCCAGTGAGCTCAACGTTACCTTCCGTCGACGCCCAGCCGTTCAAGCTGATCAACCCCGAAATGTTGATTGCGAGCGGCATCGTACTGGTGCTGATGGTCATGGTCGTGCCGCTGCCGACCTTCATGCTCGACATGTTGCTGGCCACGAACATCGCCGTGTCGCTGGCCGTGCTGCTGACGGCATTTTATGCCGTGCGGCCGCTGGAATTTGCCGTCTTCCCGGGACTCCTCCTCATAACGACGCTGTTCCGACTTTCCTTGAACGTTGCGTCGACTCGGCTCATTCTGAGTGAGGGTGACGCCGGTGCCCTGATCACCGCCTTCGGCAACTTCGTCGTGTCGGGCAACTACGTCGTGGGAGCGATCATCTTCCTCGTCCTGGTGCTCATCAACTTCATCGTCATCACCAAGGGCTCCGGACGCATTGCGGAAGTCGCGGCGCGATTCACCCTTGACGCAATGCCCGGCAAACAGATGGCAATCGACGCGGATCTGAACGCCGGCCTCATCGACGAACGACAGGCGCTGCAGCGCCGTGAGGAGGTGACGAAAGAGGCCGACTTCTACGGCGCCATGGACGGTGCGAGCAAGTT
The DNA here is from genome assembly GCA_964570345.1 of uncultured Rhodothermales bacterium. Lineage (GTDB taxonomy): Bacteria > Bacteroidota > Rhodothermia > Rhodothermales > VXPQ01 > CAZMXY01. Next base: position 3,891 of record CAZMXY010000097.1, read on the forward strand.
TGTCCGAGGCGACGCGATCGCGGGGCTGGTCATCACGGCGATCAACGTCGTCGGCGGCCTCGTCATCGGCGTCGCTCAACGGGGCATGACCTTCGGCACGGCCGGCGAGACGTATACGCTGCTGTCGATCGGCGACGGTCTCGTTTCTCAGATTCCGGCGCTCCTCATCTCGACGGCCGCGGGCATCATCGTCTCTCGTGCCAGCGGCGATTCGACCATCGCCCAGGATTTCCAGGGCCAGCTCTTCAAGAAGCCTCATCCCATTCTCCTGACCGGAGCCTTCCTCGGGATCCTCGGCATCGTCCCCGGTCTGCCGCTCGTCCCGTTCTGGCTCCTCGCCGCCGGGACCGTGCTGCTGGGCCGCAACCGAATCCAGCTGCACGAACGAGAACGGAAGGCGCTCCTGGCGGCCGAAAGAGAAAGCGACCACGAAGAGGTGACGGATTCCCCCTCCGATCTGTTGATGGTGGATCCGCTCGAGCTGGACATCGGCTATGCCTTGATCTCCATCGTCGATCCAGGTCAGCAAGGCGATCTGCTCGAACGCGTCAAGATGCTGCGCCAACAACTCGCGCTCGAACTCGGCATCGTAATCCCTCCCGTCCGCATCCGCGACAACGTCAGCCTCGGATCGAACCAGTACGTCATCAAGATGCGCGGCAATCCGATCGCCGAAGGGGAAGTCATGCCGGGCTATCATCTCGCTCTCCTTCCGGAAGAGCTGGATTCGCCCCCGCCCGGAATCCGCGTCGTGGATCCGACCTTCGCCCTTCCGGCCGTGTGGATCGCCGATCGAAACCTCGACGAAGCCGAGCGTCGTGGACTGAACGTCGTCGAAGCACCGGCCGTGATCACGACGCACCTGCTCGAAGTCCTCCGCAAAGTGGCCTATCGCCTCCTCGATCGACAGGAGGTCAAGAAACTGGTGGACAAGGTCAAGGAATCGGCGCCTGCGCTCATCGAGGAACTCGTGCCCAATCTGTTACCGCTTGGCGCGATCCAAAAAGTCCTCAAGCGCCTGCTGAAGGAGCGCATTCCCATACGCGACCTCGTGACCGTTCTCGAAACGCTGGCCGACAACGCGCCGCACACGAAAAACGTGGACGTGTTGACGGAGTACGTGCGGGCCGCGCTGGCGCAGACGGTCACGCGGCAGTTCGCCGGGTCCGACGGCCTCGTCCACGTGTTCGTCCTCGATCCTCAGTTGGAACAGCACTTGCTGGAGCGTGCCGAGGCAGGTGAGTTGAATCCCAACACGCTAGGCATGAATCCGGATCGTGCAGAAAGCATCGTCAAGGAAGTCGATCGACACTCGAAGCGACTGATCAGCGGCGGACGAGCACCCGTTCTTCTGACGTCGCCGGTGCTCCGCCCGACGTTGTTCAACTTCCTGTCTCCGATGGTCACCGACATTGCCGTTCTCTCGTACAACGACCTCGTTCCTGAGGCGGAAGTCGACGTCGTAGACCAGGTCTCCATCTGATCGGGTGACGAATTCTCCATCTACTACCCACGCCGACCTCGCGACATGAACGTCAAGACCATCACCGCCCCGACCATCCATGCCGCCCTCATCGAGGCCCGGCGCCTCCTCGGCGACGACGTCGTGTTGATGGAGTCGATTCCGGCTCAGGACGGCGAGCCCGCACGCATCACCGTCATGGCGGACTCCCCCGGCCGGTCTGCACGTTCCGGTGTGGAGACGCCGACGCGTGAGTCGACGGCCCGGCGTACGACCGCCCGGCCGGCGGAATCCAGCCGCTCCGAATCGGCCGCGTCCGCCCAACGGTCGACTCGCCGGAATGCGCGAGCAGGTTCGGCAGCGGTCGGGCGAGCCGGATACGGCTACCATGGACAGGACGACGCGGTCGCGGTGCTTTCGGAAGAATCTGCCCGTCCTGCCGAAGGCTTTTCCGTGGGCGAATCGCCCTCATCCGCTACCGATTATCGGTTCGACGTCGGCGGCCGCACGCTCCGAGACATCGCCGGCGGCGACGGAAAGGATCGTTCGGATCCGAGGGTCGAGCCAGGTCGTCGGGGCCTTTCGGGTCCAACGGGACGTGGTCAGCTCTTCCCGAACAGAAAGGAGCTCGTCAACGGCTCCACGCTACCGGCCCGCCACGATCCAATTGACGCGATCGAGCGTCTGATCGGCGCACAGCTTCAGTTACTGCACGATCGGCTCGACGAGATAGATCGCCGATTTGACGGCGCCATCATCGGCGCCGGGCAGGCATGGACGGCGAATCCTCTTTTCGCGTGCCTGCTCAATCAGGGCATGCGGCCGGCCGGCGTGACGAAAACGTTCGACGTCCTGGCGCAGAAGGGATATCGGCCCGACACGAATCCGGAAACCCTCAAGTGGGCCGTCGCGCAGGAATTCCGGCGCTCACTCGACTTCTCGGCTTCCAAGCAGAACAGCGGTGCGCACGTCTTCGTCGGCCCCAGCGGCGCCGGCAAGACCTCCCTCCTCCTCAAGCTGGCCTCGCATCAAGGCTTCTTCGGACGCCGCGAAACCGCCGTCGTCGTGATCGAGCCGGAGGACGGCGACACCGCCTTCCATCACAGTCCGGTCGAGCTCTTCCGCGTGCACGGCCTTCCCGTTCAGAGCGTTCGTACGGTTGACGAGATGCGTCGGGCAATCTTGCGCGTGCAGCATTTCGACCACATTCTGATCGACACGCCGCCCATGCCGCTGCCTCACGCCGCTGCCCGAAAAGTACTCGGGCATGTCAAGAGACTCGTCGACCCCATCATGCCCTTGCGCGTGCAGTTCGTCCTCAACGCCACGTGTTCGTTGGATCGTTTCGACAAGGCGTTCGTGCACGGCCTCGCCCTGCGACCCGAGATGGTGGCGCTCACCCATCTTGACGAAACCGAAGGCTGGGGCCGTATCGCAGAGTGGCTCATGGCCGTCGAGATGCCCGTGCAGTTCGTCTCGACCGGTCCGTCGGTCCCGGACGGCGTCGTCTCTTTCTCGCCGACCTGGTTTGTCGAGGAAATGATGGCGCTGTAACTCACCGGTGCGGCCACAAGGTCGTACGGTAGATAGTTAATGTATTACATGAAGAGAGATTCCACCATCATTGCCGTCGTCAGCGGGAAAGGAGGCGTAGGGAAAAGCGTCCTGTCCGTGAATCTCGCCGAGGCCCTGGCGCTGGACGGTTGTCGCGTTGCTCTCGTGGACGCGGATCTGGGTCAGGGCGCCTGTGGGATTCTCATGAACGAAACCCCGAAGGCGAGCGTGATGGATCTCCTTCGTTTCACGGCTCGAACGAACCAGGTCAAGCACCAAACGGCCGCCGGAATCACGCTCGTTCAAGCCGCGGCTGACGCCGGTGAGGCCGACGGGCGCGAACGAGAGCTCTTCCCGTCGCTCGACGAGATCCTGACGGATCTTCGCTGCGATCACGAATACGTATTGATCGATGCTCCGGCCGGCAGCCATGACGCCGTCCGTTGGGCCCTCGACCGCGCCGACCTGGGTCTGCTCGTCGTCGTGGGCGAACCCACGGCCATCGCCGACGCCTATCGGCTCGTTCGCATGACGTGGACGGCGGATCCCGCGTACCCCTTTTCAACCGTCGTAAACTTCGCCGACTCCGAGGCGGACGCCGAGAGCGTTCACGAGCGCTTCGCCAGGATCACCGAGCACTTTACGGGAAAGTTACCAAACTACCTGGGTTGGGTACCTTTTTCCCAGAGCATCCGGCAGTCCGTGACCCGGCAGGACCCGGTTGCGCGGCAGAAAGGGCCGTCGTCGGATGCGTTCCAAGTGCTCGCCCGAGCGATACGGAGCGGGCGGTCGATACCGGCCGATCTTCTTCCCATCCGCCAGTAAAGTTCTCAAATTACTTAATCTGCTTCAATTTAAGTCGATACTTAAACGAACACGCCGACAAATAGCCGAAAGGCGGACTCAGTCAAACTCGGATCCACGACGCAAGACACCCCCGGATTCCATCAATGGCATACATATTGTTTAAGTACTTGACTAATTGCTGAAGCGTTAGTCATCGGAAGTTCTCAAGCGACAGAACCATGCGCACCATTTACACACAATTCAGCGGATTGGCCGGCCTTCTGGCTTTCCTCAATCAGATTTGGAGCTACGCCCCTCTCGAGCGCACGATCATCGTAGGATTCGGTACCGGGCTCGGAGTGTATCTCTTGTTGATGCTCGGAGACCTCGCCATCAATCGGATACTCGCCCACACGCCGCCGTCTCTGGCCGAAAAGGCGGCCGGAGTCGGCGATTCGAATGCGGACGGCCGCGAGAAAAGCAAAGCGAAGGCGGCATAATCTCATAACTCTCCTACGGCTCACTCCCACGGCTCAATTACTCGGTCAGTCATGGCTCAAGACTTACAAGGCCTAGCGGAAGCCCACGCGTACGATCCGTCCCCCGCGAACAGGGAGGCGGTCGTCCTGGCCGCCGTACCACTCGTGCGGTCACTCATCGGTCGGCTGAGCATTCCCGATCATCCGCTGGCGACGCGTGAAGATCTGGAAGACGTGGGACTACTCGGCTTGCTCCAGGCGCTCGACAGCTACGATCCCGAACGGGGTACGCCGTTCGTCTCGTTCGCTTACGGCCGGATTCGCGGCGCTCTCGTGGATTACCTTCGCTCCATCGACGCGCTGCCTCGCGAGCGTCGCCGCCTGCTCGCCGAAGCGCAGACAGCCATCGAGACGCTGCGTCAAATGCTCGGTGGCGAGCCGGAAGACCAGGACGTGGCCGACTACCTCGGTCTGACGTTGTCCGAGTACCACACGTTGTTGCGCGACGCGCAGAGCCGCTATTCCCTTTCCCTCCACGAGCCGACGGGCGTAGAGGGCGAGCAGGCCTTACTGGAATCCCTGCCCAACGAAGACGCCGAAACCAATTTCGAGCAGATCGACAAAGACTCGTTTTACGCCTACGTCGCGACGCTCATCAAAGAGCTTCCTGAGCGCGAGCAAACAATTCTGGCGCTCTACTATTTCGAAGACCTGACGCTTCGCGAGATCGCCTCGCTCCTCAATCTGACCGAGGCCCGCATCTCGCAGATCCTCGGCAAAATCCTTCTCACGCTGCGGACGCGGCTGAACGAAACGCGGTCGATGGCGGCGTAGCCTCGGCCGGGTCAAGAACGCACGCCTCGCTCATTGGAGGGCGGCGCGGCGTCGATCAGAACCGCCATTCCTTGAACAAGAAGCTTCCGAAGACACCCACGGCGTCAGCCTCCGGCTCCCGCAGAGTGGGCATGGCCGGAACGTAGCGTGAGCGCCATGAAGCCGACCATTCGAAATCGCGGCGCGTCCGATACTCCAATCGAATACCCGGAAACGTCGTGGGCCGGGCCTGGGCCGCCACGAAAAGCTGAGACCCCACGTACCGTCCCGCTTCAATCTCCGTCCCGCGCAGCACGTCGACATAGCTTCCCGTAAAAACGTCCGACGGCATGTTGGCGGGCGTAATGCGAAGCACGTCAAGTCCGAGATCCCGGCCTATGTCGGCTTCGAGCCCGCTGAGCATGGACTCAAGAGCGATCGCCGTGAATTGCTGCGTTGCCAGACCCGCCAGATTACCTACGAGGCCACCTCCTCCCGTTCCCTGCCCGCTAATGGATGATCCCTGGCCTTGAATCAGCGTCGAAGCCTCACGTCCAAAGGCGAGAAAGCTGAGCAAGTCACTCTGTGAAATGGGAGGCTGCGCGTTGCTTTCCAGTATGACGTTGAGATCTTGGATCGTGCCGCTCAGCACGATCCGAATGGTAATCGCCTCGCGGCCGGGTAATCTCACCTCGTGTTCGGCCGCAACCTGAATCAGCGGATCGATCTGCTCGCTCTCGAGGAAGGAGACCGCGCCGCGCGTGAGCGTGAAGCGCCGGCTGAGATATTCGTATTCGCCGCGGTCCGTGTTGATCGTGCCCTCGATCCGCGGCGTATCGTGCAAACCCGACATTCGAACGCGAAGCGGTCCGACGTCCGAGGGTGTATAAATCTCGACGTTCGCCTCGGTCGATCGGAGCCAGACGTCCCGGTCGATCTCGACGTCGATCTCCGCATTCAGATTTCGGACGATCTCGGATTTCTCCATCACGAACTCGCGTTGGGCGAGCAACAGCGTGTCCGCACGCTCAAAGATCCCCGGATCGTCCAAGTTGACGATCTCCGCGGTTCCGAATTCCGAAAGTTCGGGCACGTAGATCACGCCTCGCCGCGTTCGTACGATGCCGGTCAGCTCGAGGGCGTCGAGCGGGCCCTCCACGGACAGATCGGCATCGACTTGTAGACGCGCATCCTCCGTATCGATCACCCAGGCCTCACGCGCCTCGACCTCCAGATCGAATACCGGTGTCGTCAGAGACTTCAGTATTACGTTCCCCGTGATTCGTGTCGGGCCGTCGCTCCAGGCCAGGAGCGAGTCGATCCGAAGCACGCCTTCCGAAGCGCCGGCGTGTCCGACAACGGGTCCGAATCGGATTCCGAGAGGCACGAAGACGAGACTTTCCAACGCCAGCGACACGTTACCCTCCAACTCGGGATTCCGCGGCGTACCGCCAATCACGAAGTCCGCTGACAGCCCTCCTTCGACCGCTTCCACCTGATCCGTAAAAGCGGGCAATACGTCAAGCGGAATATGATCGCCACGGATCTCGATTTGCATGGGGCGCTGCAGAAGGGCCGGTCCCCGACCGGTGAAGGTGAGGTCGATGGGTAGCCGCACGTCGGCCTCAGCGATCACGAGGCTACCCTCCACGATCTCGAGCTCCGCCCGCAGTTCCTCGTTCGCGTACCTAAATACGGCGCTCACGTCCGGCACACGCTCGCGGTCGAAGGATGCGTCCACGAGCGCCGCCTCCCCCTCAAGTCGTGGGTGCTCGGCCGTGCCCCGTAGACGCGCTTCCATCGTCAACTTGCCCGACGCCGGGAGGTCTTCCTGGAGGAGTTCGGATACCTGTCCGATTTCGAAATCGGCCACCACAATGTCCAGATCGGCCGGACCGTCGTGCGGAACGTGACCGTCGACGTAGAAGCGACCGCCCTCCTCGCTCCGCAGGTCGAGGCCATCTACCTCCACCCCTCCCTCACCCCAGCCGGCTGTGGCAACCCCGGTCGAATGCCATCTCAACGTATCGAGTCGAAGCTCCATTTCTCGAAGTCGAATCTCATTGCGACCAAGCGACAGGGCGAACTCCGAGTTCAGGCGGAGCTCCGTTGCCGCATCCATCGCGATCGACAGGTCGACGTCACCCATGCCATACCGCCCGCCTCCGTAATTGGCACGGACGGTCGCAGAATCCAGCGCATAGCCGCTAACGAGCATGGTCCCGAACGACGCGTCGATCGTCGCTTCGAGTTCTTCCGTCCCCACCCCGTGGAAAGCGTATTGCACCTCACCGCGCTCCACGAAGTGGCCCTGATACATGAACCGATCGGCTTCGACACGGCCGTCGACGTCGAACCGTTCGACGTTTCCTCGCAGCGTCCCGGACGCGTCCATCCGTCCGGCCAGTGAATCCCCGGGGACGGACGTGAAGACGACGGTTTCCGCATCCAAACGGGGTTCCGGCAGCTTCCCGGTGGCAAGAAACTCCACCTCGGCAGCACGCGCGGCGTGCTCGGCTGCGTCCAGTGCCGCGCGCCGTGCGGCGGGTCTCGGCACGACGATGCCGGTGTCGGCCTCCGGAACCCAGGGGGCGAACGTATGCAGCGAGTCGACGCTGATGCGATAGGCGAGCTCGCCCTCGCGACCGGGAACTAGACCAAAGCTGCCTTCGATGTCGACATCCGCGTCGCGCAGACGGACGTTCGACGGTGCGAAGACGGCCATACCGTCATTCACACCTAATCGCAAATGGACTTCGTCGGCTGGGTACCCCTCGACCTCCCCCTCCTCCAAGTCCGCCCGCAACGTGGCGCGCATCGTGGCGGGATCGAACCCGCGGCCGTCGACCTCCACGAATCCTGCAAGACTCGTCGTCACGGGAACCCGCTCCGAGATGGCCGACGGATCAAAATCGGTCAGACTGGCACGGAGATCGTAGCCTTTTTCCGAACTCGCCAGATCCACGCTCCCTTTGACGGCCATCGTTCCAGCGTCGGCGAAGCGAAGGTCGGCATCGAGTCGAAGATCACCAAGGGACCCTTCGACCGCGACGTTTCCGTCGGCGCTTCCATAGAGACCGGCCTCCGGTGCAAATCGACCGACGGTATGCAGCGAGATCGGGTGGAGCCGCAGATCGAAATCGACTTGCGTCTCGCGAGCCCTCCGGATCCGACCCGACCCCGTCACGTGCGTCCGCTCCCGGCCTTCGACGTGCACGAGATCGGCGACGAGGTCGAGTTGCGTGGACGGCGATCCGGTCAGCCTGGCCGTTCCTTCCACCGTCCCGCCCAGCGGAAGAGCCGGCGCGGCCGTGCGCACGAGCGACGTCTGAAGCGGATGGAGGTGCAAGTCGAGGTTCTCGAACCGCAGATCCTCCTGCAGCTCGATACCGCCCTCGCCCGCCACGCGGCTCACCCCGCTCGCAGGATCCGTTATTCTGAGGTCCCCATCGACTTGAAGCAGGCCGTCCAACGGTCCGGCGACTCGCAGTGAGCCGGTAGCCGCCCCACGCGCGGGTACATCCGGTGCGTACCGGCGGATCAGCTCCAACTGCAGCGGCTCTAAGTACATCCGCAGATCGTCCAGTCGCGCGGTAGCGCCGAAACTGAGGGCGCCGCTTGCGGCCACGCGACTCACGCCCGATTGCGGATCGCGCAAGACGAGATCGCTTTCGAGCTGCAGGCGCTCGCCGACGATCCCCGTCACGTGGGCCCGACCTTCAATAGTGCCACTCGGCGGCAACTCCGGACCAAAGGCGCGCACCAGATCGGTTTGCAGAGGCTCCAGCCTCAGCTCCAGGCCCTCCAGACGAACACGGCCGCGCGTCCCGACTTCTCCGTTCGCCAGAATGTGACTCGTGCCACCCTCGAAGTCAGCAAATGCGACGTCGCCGGCGACCTGCATCGCCTCCGGCGACCCGTCCAGAACGAGCCTACCGCTCAGGAGGCCGTCACGGGGTATTGAGACGTCCGGCACCAGCCTTTCGATCAAGCGCGTATCGAAGCGGGCGAACTGCAAATCCACGCCATGGAGGCGAACGCTATCCCCCAGGACGACGTCCAGTTTTCCTCGAAGCTCCGTCTCTCCAAGGTGTAAATCGATCTCACGGGCATCGAACCGTCTATGGAACGGTCGTATTCGAAGATCGACTTCGAGCGAGCCGCCTCCTTTTTCGGGCAGCGGTGGATAAAGCCAGCGCAGGTCGTCGAACGCGATGGGCGCGCCCTCCAGCTCCAGCGCGAGGTCGGCGTGCTTCATCGCATAGAAACCGTCGCCGGTGACGTACGAGTCAGGCAATCGCGCGTCGACGTCTCGAAAATGGAGTGTGTCTCCCTGCAGGCGGAAGCGTCCGGAGAGGTGGCGAACGTCTGCCGCCGGCGGATTGAACGGCCGAGCCAGGCCGCTGAACCGTTCGACGTCGATGGGAATTGCGGCCGTGTCGGGATGGGCGACCAACACTCGCGACAGCTCGGCGTTCAGGTCGCTGACCTCCATCACGTTTTGATAGCCGCCCGGCACCTCGATGACGTGTTCGCGCGTCGCCCCTTTCAATGCCCGGCGAATGGCTTCGCGCCGTTGCGCAGCCGTAAGATCCGGCGGCGGCTCCCAGTTCGTCATCAGCACGACGCGGCTGTCGACGAGGGTCACGTCGCGCAGCTCCACCCAGTTACCCCATGCCGAAGGCCTCGACTCGGATACCCGATCGGAGGCAAAGATGCGGACGAAATTCCAATCTTCCCCCGGAGGACGATCCAAGA
>CAZMXY010000098.1:0-10344 GCA_964570345.1 uncultured Rhodothermales bacterium
CCGGTGTGATTCCAGCCGTCCGGCGCGCCGTCTCGAAGCGGTGCGCTGTAGTACACGAAGAATCGCCCGTTCGTCGCGTATTCGGGGTGGAATGCGAGCCCGAGCAGCCCTCGCTCGTCGAAATCGGCGTTCAGGTCCACGATCTGATCGCTTAAATCCAGAAAGGGGTTGTCCGCCAACGTGCCGTCGGAAAGGACCACGCGAATCTGACCGGCCTGGTCGACCAGAAAGAGCCGTCCGGTGTCGTCGTCGGGCTCGGCCATAGATACCGGCGACGTTAGACCTTCGGCTACGGTCTCGAGGCCGACCGCGGCCTCGTCGAAGACGTAGATCCGCCAGCCCATGTAATCATGCGTTTGGCACTGGTAGTACAGCAAATCAGGCGCGTTCTCACCGACCGTAAAAGTCACTTCGGCATTACCCGTCGCGAAGTTGCCTGAGACACCGTCTTCGTACGGGTCTGCGCCAAGGCCCACGTCACTCGTCGAGATGTAGAACGGATGGAGCGCCGGTACGTCGTCCATCTGAAACGTATACGTCTCACCGCGAACGACGGCGATCGTCTTCCCCTGCTGTCCGTCGACGACGAATCCCTCCGGCCATCCGCGGTCCACGTTCGGATGCGCACTGTTCTTGTCCTCCACGGTGACCCGGAACGTGTTATCCAATTGCGCCCTGGCCGTGTCGAAACAGATCGACAGACCGAGCAGCATGAGCGCGGCGAACTTCGTAGTCTTCGATGCTTGTCGTAACGAATGTCTGCACATCGCCTACCTCCCCTTAATTTGTCCCGAAACTTCAGTTTGTCCAGCACACGCAATGGAGCACTTAAGCGATTCCCGATGACCACGAGATCCGCGGTGATTTCTGGGGTTCCAACGAAACGGTTACATCCGATCCGTTCATTGAGTGGCGCCGGCCGGTGCATCGACGTTCGTTCAAGGCCAAGGGCGCGATCGAAAGGGGACGGGACGGCAGAGCTGACTTTGGTGAATCAATCGTAGTGTTTCCACGCGAATGGAGGCAAGGACTCAGGACACTAGCGTCCGTTCAGCTCCGTCATCTTCTCCCGAAAAAAGCGGCCCTGCCGGGTGGGCTCGAAGTTCCAGTTTTTGATCAGCTGCGGCGACCACTGCGGATCGAAGACCCAGGCGGTCCACGAGATGCCGCGAGCTTCAAAAAAATCGATGATGGCCTCGCCGTACGTCTCGTCGCCGATGACCGGGACGTGCGCGCCCGGATCGTCCGCGCTCATGAAGCCGAATTCAGTCGCCACGATCGGATACGTCTCGGCCGCAAATCCGAAATCCTCCTCCCACTGCCCCTCCCAGGGAGGCGTGCGCTTCTGTGGATAGGGATGCGTCACGTAGGCGACGCCGGGCCGGTCGATCGGCTCCTCGCGCACGGTTGAGAGGTCGTAGCCCCAATTGAATCCGGCCACGAGCGGAATGCCCGATGCGTCGTGCACGCGGATCACGTCGATGAGGTCTTCGATCAGATCCCGGTACTCCGACCAGGACATGGCCCCGAGCTCGCCTCCCTGACGCGTGGGCTCGTTGAACAATTCGTAGAAGGCGACGACCGGATTGCCGGCGTAGCGCTCCGCGATCGTTGCCCAAAACCGGCGCGTCTCGTCCTGCGAGGTGTCGTAAATGTCGCGGAAGAACTGCCCTGTCTGCAGATTGCCGATCGAGTGCCAGTCGATGATGACGTAGAGGTCGAGCTCCGAGGCCCACCGGATGCCCTGGTCCAGCAGCTCCAAATAGGCCTCCTCGCCCCGTTCGCGCCAGGCCTGAGGATGCACGGGAAACCGCACGACGTTGGCGTTCCACGCCCCGGCCGCTTCGAAATAGGCCCTGTTCCATCGTCCCGCTTTTTCAAGCCGGTCCGGATCCGAGAACGAGACGCCCCTGAGCACGACGACGGCGTCGTTCTCGTCCACCAGCCGGTTGCCTTCCACGCGCAACGTAGAGAGTGCGGGCGAGTCGGGCTGCACGACCGACGTACAGTGCAGCGCGGACGCCGCCGAGATGGCGAGCAGCGTGATGAGGATCGTAGGAAGTCGCATGCCCGGGGGATGAATCAGCAGCATTCGCACGGATGAAGCCTCGGCGCTTCGATCGTACGTCACGTTTACCAACGTGAGCCGCGTATCGAATGTGCGGGCTCGATGAAGACGCCGGCGGCCCAATCGCGCCGCTCATCGAACATAATCCAAACGCATTTCAATTTCGCATTGTAACCGAACGGCGACTCGGCCGTTTATCGAACACGCCGGCAGCGGACCCCGGTCCGCCGGCGGGATGCCGCGTCTCTCAGGCGCGGTGCACGCGAAGAGTTTCTCAACCACGCTACATGACGTCCAACCTCAAAACCGAGATACAGCGCAGGCGAACGTTCGCCATCATCAGTCACCCGGACGCCGGCAAGACGACCGTCACCGAACAGCTCTTGCTGGAAGGCGGCGCGATCCGCATGGCGGGCGAGGTCCGCGCGCGCAAGACGGCGCGCCACGCGCGCAGCGATTGGATGGAGATCGAGAAGGAACGCGGGATCTCGGTGACCTCGTCGGTCATGCAGATCTTTCACGACGGTCACTGCCTGAATCTGCTGGACACGCCCGGCCACCACGATTTCTCGGAGGACACCTACCGCGTGCTGACGGCCGTCGACAGTGCGTTGATGGTGATCGACAGCGTGAAGGGCGTCGAGGAGCAGACGAAGAAGCTGATGGACGTCTGCCGGATGCGGCACATGCCGATCCTGACCTTCATCAACAAGCTCGACCGCCCCGGCCGTGAGCCGCTGGATTTGCTCTCGGACATCGAGGACAGCCTCGACATTGAGGCCGTGCCGCTCACGTGGCCGATCCGTCGTCACGGGAAATTTTGGGGCACCTATCACCTGGAGAAACGAGAACTGACGCGCTACGAAGCGTCGGGGGAACGCATCACGGTGCCCGACCTGAACGCAACGGAGCTCGACGACCTCCTCGGCAGCGAAGCCGAGGACCTACGATTCGAGGTCCGCCTCCTGGAGGAGGCCGGCGCTTCGTTCGACGTCGACAGGTACCTCGAGGGCAAGCAGACGCCCGTTCTTTTCGGCAGCGCGCTGAACGGGTTCGGCATCGACCAGATGCTCGAGACATTCGTCCGGATCGCGCCGCCGCCCCTGCCGCGCCCGACGGCGGGCCGGGACGTTTCGCCCTACGAGGAGAATTTCTCGGGCGTCGTGTTCAAGATTCAGGCGAACATGGATCCGAATCACCGCGATCGCATGGCTTTTCTGCGCATCTGTTCGGGCAAGTTCGAGCGGGGGATGACCGTGCGCCATCATCGTCTCGCACGCGAGCTGCGGCTCGCCAACGCGACGACGTTTCAGGCGCAGGATCGCGTTGGGGCGGACGAGGCGTATCCGGGCGACATCATCGGCATACCCAACCACGGCACGATTCGGATCGGCGACTCGGTGTCGGTGAGCGAGCCGCTCCAGTTCACGGGCATTCCGAGCTTCGCTCCCGAACATTTCAAGAAGGCGCACCTCAAGAATGCGCTTCGGGCGAAGCATCTCGAGAAGGGAGTGCATCAATTGATCGAGGAAGGGGCGATTCAGCTCTTCCGTCCCCTCGACGGCAACGAATACGTCCTCGGCGCGGTGGGCGAGCTGCAGTTCGACGTCGTCTCTACGCGCCTGCGCGACGAATACAACGTGGACGTGATCCTGACGCCCATGACGTACGTGGCTGCCCGATGGGTCGAAGGGGACGCCGCGGAGATTGACGCGTTCATGAAGAGAAATCGCCACCGACTGGCCCGTGACGTCGACGGTACGCTCGTTTTCCTGGCGGAGAGCACGTACTGGCTCGATCGGATCGTGGAGGAGTGGTCGGAGCTGCGCTTTTACGAGACGCGGGAGCGGTGGTAACGGGGGGACGTGGGGACGTGGGGAACGGTGGTAACGTGGGGACGTGGGGGCGGTCTGAATCTCGACGAAATCAGCCGATGGGCCGAAATCGGGTTCGGCCCGCGGCCCGCCGCCTCAAACGGATCATAGATACCGACGAAAAATGAACGCCCGGCCGAGCTCGGTACGGCTGTCGACCCTCGCCGCGTCTACGGCAGTGTTCGTGATGGCGGTCGCCGCACCGTCGCGCGTCGCCGCGCAGCCCCTCGATCGGGTCCGGTTCAACGACCAGGCGCTGTTTCTCAGTGGGAGCAACGTCGCGTGGGTGAACTTCGCCCGCGACGTCGGGCCCGGTGCCACGGAACTCGCACGATTCGAGGACATGTTTCGCGAGCTCCACGAGAGCGGCGGAAACGCCATGCGGCTCTGGCTGCATACGACCGGCGCGTCCACGCCTGCATTCGACCACCACGAGGTCGTCGGTCCCGGCGAAGGAACGATCGATGACCTTCGGGCCATTCTGGACCTGGCCTGGCGCTACGAGATCGGCCTGGAGCTGAGCCTGTGGTCGTTCGACATGCTTCGAATCTCCTACGGCTCGACCATCACCGACCGGGCCTACGCATTGCTTACCGATCCCGACGTCCTGCAGACGTACGTCGACCATGCGCTCATCCCCATGGTCGGGGCCCTCGCCGGACATCCCGCGATTATCGCGTGGGAGATTTTCAACGAAGCCGAGGGGATGAGCAACGAGTTCGGCTGGGATTTCAACCGGCACGTTCCGATGTCGGCCATCCAGCGCTTCGTCAACCGCACCGCCGGCGCGATTCATCGAACCGATACGACGGCGCAGGTCACGAACGGGATCTGGAGCTTCCACGCGTTGTGGGACGGGACGGCGGGCAAGCAGGCGGAGCCGCCGGAGCCGCTGACGGACGACGACGTGCGGCGGGCTCGCCGCGTCCTCTCGGCCAAGTACGGTCACACGTTCTCGGACGGCGAGCTGGAGTCGTACTATGAAAAGCTCCGGTCGGCCGTGGAGAAAAACTACTACAGCGACGAGGAGCTGATCGCCTCCGGGGGGGACCCGGACGGCACGCTGGACTTCTACAACGTCCACTATTACGAGTGGGCGGGGACGTTTCGATCTCCCTTCCATCACGACGTCGGGCGATGGGGCCTCGACAAGCCGCTGGTCGTGGGCGAGTTCTTCATGGGTGGAGGCGACGACGGCGATCCGGACGCGACGTACGGCGTCGCGTGGCAGGATCTCTACACGACGCTTTACCACCGCGGATATGCGGGCGCGCTCGGATGGCAGTGGTACAATTATCCGTCGGGGGCCGAAGGCGTCGTCAACTGGCCGCGCATGCTCGAGAATACGGAGACGATGTTTGCGCTGCACCGCGAAGTCGTCGATGTCGACGGGGGGCTACGAATCCTGTATTTCACGGCCGATCCTCCCGAAATCGAAACCGGCGGGTCGAGCCGGCTCGCCTGGGCCGTGTCCGGAGCGACGTCCGTGACGATGGACGGAGTCGCTGTCGACTCCAGCGGCACGATGGTCGTCCGACCCGACGTCACGACGACCTACATGCTCGTCGCCTCGGACGGCGAAGGAGCGGCGGACACGCTGAAGACGAGCGTCGAGGTCCTCGATCCGAAGGAGATCAATCGGGCGCGGGCGCAGCCGGCCATCGCGTCGACCGTCGAGACGTGCTGCGGGCCGATCCTGGAGGCCGATCTGGCCGTCGACGGTGACCTCGAAACGCGCTGGAGCAGCGAATGGCAGGCGGGACTGGCCGACGAGAATCCGGACGACGAGTGGATTTACGTCGATCTGGGCACGGCTATCGACGTCGAACGGATCGTGCTCCGGTGGGAGGCCGCCTACGGCGCGGCGTACGACGTCGACGTATCGTTCGACGCGCACCACTGGTCGACCGTGCTCGAGGAGCGAGCGGGCACGGGCGGTGATGACGAGATTGCGTTCGACGATCCCCCTGCCGCACGCTTCGTGCGGATGCACGGCCTCGATCGCGCGACTCAGTGGGGCTATTCGCTCTGGGAGATCGAGGTCTACGGCCTCGTCTCTTCCCTTCAGCCTCCGAGCCTTTCGATCATGCAGCCCGCAGATGGGGCGGTGTTCACCGAAGGCGCGGACGTAACGCTCGCGGCGGAGGCCGCGGATCCCGACGGCACGGTCGCCGAGGTGGCTTTTTACGTCGACGAGGAGCTCGTGGCCGTCATCGACGAGGCGCCATTCGAAGTCTCCTGGAGAGGCCTGAGCGCAGGGGAGTACGAGACGCACGCGATGGTTACCGACGACGACGGCATCGCCGTGCGATCGGAGACGCGGCGGTTTTACGTGGTGGATGCCGCGGCCTTCGTCCGCTACGAGGCCGAAGAGGCGGCGTATGCCGGAGAGGTGAGCCCGCAGCGCGACGCCGCGGCCAGCGGCGGGTGGTATCTCAACATGCAAAATTCGGGGTCCATCACGTTTTCAGACGTCGTGCCGGGTACGGCCGGCGCATATTTGCTGACGTTCGGATACAACCTCTTCTACGACGTTCCGAAGAGTCAGTACGTCGTCGTCAACGGGGACACGATCGGGGAGCTCCAGTTTACGGGACCCCAGGCCGCCTGGCTTCAGCGCGGCATGAAGGCGCCGCTCGCCGCGGGCGCCAATACGATCGAAATCCACAAGTCGTGGGGTTGGATGTATTTCGATTATATTGAAGTCAGCACGCAGCCGCTCGACGTGGAGGCGGACGGAGCGGCATCGCTTCCTTCGTCCTTCGCGCTGATGCAGAACTTTCCGAATCCATTCAATCCCGAAACCGTGGTCTCGTACACCCTGCCGTCGCCGGAGCACGTCCGGCTCATTGTGTTCGACCCGATCGGCCGAGAAGTAGCCACGTTGATCGACGGCGTGCGGGCCGCCGGATCGCATTCCGTGCGATTCGACGCGCGCGACCTTTCGAGTGGAGTGTATCTGTACCGACTGGAGGCCGGTCCCTTCATCCGAACGAGAAAAATGATCTTGATGCGATGACGATTCCGCAAGCGCGCAGGATCACGATCCGACGCCATGTGAAGCTAATCGCCGTGGCCGCGGCCCTCGCCGCGGGCCTGACGGCCTGCCGCTCGGTGGAGCCGGCCGACGTGCCGACGTCCCGCGAACGACTGGCCGACTCAATCCGGCAGTCGCTGCAGACCGACCTACTGGACGTCTGGTATCCTCGCGTGGTCGACGTGGAGCACGGCGGCTATCTGAGTGATTTCGACGAGAACTGGGAGCCGGTGGGGCCTCAGGACAAGTTCATCGTAACCCAGGCCCGTCACGTCTGGACGCTGGCCCGCGCCGCCGAATTCCTTCCCGAAAGGCGAGGCGACTATCTGACGGCGGCCGCGCAGGGGGTCAGGTTCCTGCGGGAGAAGATGTGGGATCGGGAGCGGGGAGGCTACGAGTCACTCGTGACGCGCGCGGGCGAGCCGAGGCGGGGAAGCGATGGATTCACCCGCGGCAAGACGGCGTACGGGAATGCGTTCGCGCTCTACGCGCTGGCCGCCTACGCCGCCGTGTCGCAAGACACGGCCGCCCTCGAGTTCGCGACGGAAGCATTCGCCTGGATCGACGATCATATGTATGATCCGGAGTACGGCGGTTATTTCCAGTTCGTCGATCGCGACGGCACCCCGCGAAGAGACGGCCTTGAAGGCACGCCGCCGAAGGATCAGAACAGCAGCATCCACCTGCTCGAAGCGTTTACGGAGCTGTACGACCTGTGGCCCGACCCCGTCCTCCGGAACCGGCTCGAGGAATTACTCGTGCTCGTACGCGATACGATGACGCAAAATGCCGCCTATCTGGCGCTCTTTTTCGAACGCGACTGGACGCCGATTTCACATCGCGACTCGAGCGAGTCATTCATCCGCACGAATCTGGGGCGCGACCACGTCTCGTTCGGCCACGACGTCGAGACGGCGTACTTGATGCTGGAAGCCACTCGGGCCCTCGGCTTAGACTCCACGCCCACGCTGATCGTCGGCAAGCGCATGGTCGATCACGCCCTCGACCACGGATGGGACGACGAGGTTGGCGGATTTTTCGACGGAGGCTACTATTTCGACGCGGACGGTCCGCCGGAGATCGTCAGCGACTCCAAGGCATGGTGGTCGCAGGCCGAGGGCATGAACACGATGCTCGTCATGGCCCGACTCTTCCCGGACGACGACCGGGACTATTTCGGCCGCTTCGAGACGATGTGGTCGTACGTCCAGCAGTATCTCATCGATCACGAGCGGGGCGGATGGTATCTCGGCGGCCTGGACCGCGATCCGGAGCTCGTCACTGCACCGAAGGCCGGCATCTGGAAGGGCGCGTACCACGACGGACGTGCCTTGATGAACGTCGCCAGGATGCTCGAGGACGAAGACACATGAGCGTTTCGCCGTATCGTTGCCGGGAGGGCTCGGCTCGTGTCGGCCCGGGGCGCCTGAGGTCGGTCGCGGACGCCTACTATGTAATGGTCCGGCTCTGCCTGTCTGCGTTCCTGTCGTGCACGCCGGCGGCCGCGCAGTTCGTCGACCACTTCGACGGCGACGAGCTGCGAGGTTGGGCGCACAACACGGGCGACGGTGCGGCGACGATGGACATGTTCCAGCGTGACGGCCATGCCTCGATCGAGGTCGACGCCACGGAGGATCGGGACAACTTCTGGTGGGCGCTCGTCAGAAGGGACGTCTCGGAGGCTCTCGACTTACAGCGCCTCAACACCGCGCATCACGAGCTGCGCATCGAGGCCCGGATTCGGGTCAGCCACGCCCCGCGGCGAGTGAATCTCCATCTCAACACGCAGCAGACCGTCGATTTTCATTCCCACCTGATGGAGTTCGACGTCCCGGATACGACGGGCTGGCACACCATCAGCATGACCACCCGCGGATTCGACGCTCGCCCCGGGGACACGGTGAACGGCCAACTCGCGCTGATGGACTGGGGCACGGCGACCTACCGCGTAGACCTTGACTATTTTCGCGTGGACGTCGTGGATACCACGCGGGTGGGTCCCGACTCGGGGGAGCAGGTGCCCTATCATCCTCCCATTCCGCCCCTCGAGACGTTCGACCATCACGTGAGCGTAGTCGAGGACGCGATGATCGATCTGCAGCATCCGGAGGTCCCCCTCGGGGGATGGTACGCGAGCGGTCGGTCGGGCGCCACGCGCGTGCTGACGGTAGACGGATCGAGGTATGTGGTCCTGCGCTGGGAGCTGGATGCGTTCGCGGGTCGGCGGATACGCAAAGCGGGCCTGCTCACGCTCGTCACTCATTCCGTACAACGCGTAGAAACCGACGTCGAGGAGTTCGGCCAGATACGCGTCACGGAGATTTTGGGCGGCCCGTCGCACTGGACGGCCGAGACGGTCACGTTGGACCGGTTCACGTCGGATCGGCCGCTCGACGAGGTGGTGAACCCGCAGATGATCATCGACGTCGAGCCGGCCGAGGCGCCGGGAGACACGACGTTCGCCACCATCTCGCGGCCCGTGCTGCAGCGGCTCCTCGACGGCCGCACGACCGGTCTTCTGCTGCGGCCACTCGGTCCCGTGACCGCGTCATTCTATGCCACCGACGGCTTCGAGGACGCGGACGCTCCGGCGCTACATTTCAGTGTGGTGCCGTAAGAAACGCCTGCGGCGGACGGGGAGTGTACGCGCCCCCTCCGAATCGATGGTTAGAGCGTCTACGATTCGGGGTCGTGATCCGTGTCCACGTCATCCGAGTCCTTATCGTCCGGATTCGTGTAATCCGCGTCATCAAAAAGAACCGGCGTGCTCACCCGCGTGCCGTGAGATTTCAAGGCCCGGCGCAGCGCATTCGCGAACGGTTCGTGACCGCGCCCCTGCGCCTCGAGTCGCTCGAGATAATATGCGAAGAGCTGCGAGCACGACGGCTCGTGCTCGTCGACGCGCGAGAATATTGACGAAAGTACGCTGGCGTATGGCTGCTCTCGCTGAGAGGCTTCCGCGTTGTCGAGCTCACGCTCGAGAAGCTTAAGCACGGATTCTGATTTGATACGGGGGAGTTCGTCGAGGGCCCGGCAGATCTCTCCGGCATAAGTGCCGCCGCCACGCCCGTTGCGCTCCAGCCGCCGGAGCTCCAACGTCAGTCGATAGCGGATCGAACGCCTCGTGTCGTGAAGCGCTTGTTTCCGAGCTCCATCGCTCGCCTCCGATGCATTCCTACCCATCTCACACTCCGCGGAAGCAATCTGCGCGGTATCCGTCCTTAGTTAGCTTCGGCCCGTGATTGTTCCGTCATCTTTCCGACTCTCCGTTTTGTTACCTGCCGATGGATTGTGGGTTGGGTCGATGTGTGTTACAGTTTTGATACAAAGCCCTCGGCGTCGTCGCAATTCCGTTTAATTCCGGG
>CAZMXY010000098.1:10444-13715 GCA_964570345.1 uncultured Rhodothermales bacterium
GTTACAGTTTTGATACAAAGCCCTCGGCGTCGTCGCAATTCCGTTTAATTCCGGGCAAAAACCCTCCGCGACCCATCCTTTGCGGGCGGACGGATAGGGAAAGTGCAGTTTAATCTCCCGCAACGAATGCCGTTATCTGCCATCGTCCGTTGCGTTTCTGGAAGACGGCGCGATAGCCGATCGGGCTTGCGACGGCGGATTCCGGTACGTAGCCGGCTCGGTCGTCGTCCAGCGCCACGCGGATCCAACGTC
Source organism: uncultured Rhodothermales bacterium (assembly GCA_964570345.1). GTDB lineage: Bacteria > Bacteroidota > Rhodothermia > Rhodothermales > VXPQ01 > CAZMXY01. The sequence continues at coordinate 10,697 of CAZMXY010000098.1, forward strand.
CCGTGCCGAGGTCGACGGCCTCGAAACTGGGTACGCCGACGATTAGAAAACTGACCGTGTCGACGGCCTGTGCGCCGGCATCGGGTTCGGCGCGCACCACGACGTCGCTTTGCACGATGACGCCGCTCTGGAACGCGTCGAACCGTTCCCCCGGAAACAGCGCGAAGTAATAGGGCGCCTGAAACGAAGCCTCCACGTCGCTCGAGAGGTATTCTTCGTCCAAGAAAATTCCGCCTTGACGAAGCCGCGCGAGGCCGGTGCGTCCGTCTCGCGCGGAAAATCACGGCCGGTCGCCAGCCCCTCGCCGCCCGGCCCGTTCGTCGCGGGCGTGTCCGTTCTTGTTTCCGCGCCGCCGGCGGTCTCTGAGCCGTCCGGCGCTTCGGCGGTACAAGCAGCCAGGCTCGCCGTCGTCAGCAGACGAGAATCGTGACGTACTTCATGCGGATGAACGCGAAACGTGAATCGTTGCGTCTCGATTGCGTCATACGTCGTTCGTCTCGACGGACTTGCAAAATCGTTGTAATCATTGCGGTAGGCGTCGGCTCCGGACGGCACGTACGCTGTGACGGGATCGGGAGGATGGATACATTGACCGTTTCTGACGTCACCCCACTCATCCTCCAACGATCATGAAACAGAAATTAGCTCCCGTCCTCGTATTCGCGCTCGTGTTCTCTATCGGATGCGTGGACGAAGATCAGGATACCGATTACGACGTCGAAGGCGTCGAAAGTGAAATTACGGCCACGAACGCGCGCTTCGAATCCTTCGTCGTGGCACAGCAGTGGGACAGCGTGGCTGCGCTATATACGGACGACGCGATCATGCTGCCGCAGGGATCCACGATGCAGCGCGGACGCAACGCTATCCGGGATGGATTCGTGCAGATGGGACCGATGGGCGTCAGCGACATTCAACTCGAGACGGTCGAAGTTGAATTGTCCGGCGACCTGGCCTACGAGATCGGCCAGTACACGCTGCTGGGAGAGGGCGGTGCGCAGCTCGATCGAGGGAAATATCTCGTCGTCTGGAAGCGCGACGGAGACCAATGGAAACTTCACCGCGACATCTTCAATTCGGATTCCCCACCGCAGGAAGGCGAAATGCCGTCGGACACGACGAGGGCCATGCCGGGCGACACCGCCCGCGCGATGCCGGCGGACACGGTTTCGGCGATCTAGACTTGACGTCGAAGGATGCGGGAGCGATTCACTGACCTCCCGCGCGAAGGACGCCCGGGCCGAAAGACTCGGGCGTCGTCGTAAATAGGGACTCCGGATGCGTGCCAATCCCTAAAACGACGACCGTAGGACGGCAACCGCTAAAACGACGATATAAAAAGAGTCCGGGCGCCGTCAGGCACCCGGACTGCAATCAAAGAGAATAGATAGGAGCAGCAGGCTTTGGGTGATACCAACGACCTGCTTGCCCCAAGTATAACAAAATCACGTCGTTGGATCAAGTGAATTCAAAACCCTGCGCTCTGAATGAAGAGACCGGCTTTGTAGGCGAGCCGCTCACCACCGTAGAACTCCATGAGGTGATCGAGCCCGAGTACGTCCAGGATCATGTACGCGACGGCGAACATGAAAACGAGGAAAGTGAGCGCGGAAAGAGCCTCCGTAATGGTGTTGACGAGCCTTTTCCCGGCCGAAAGCTGGTTGAATCGCCGAATCTGGAGGGACCGAGCGATTCCGTAGGCGACCTCCTGATCGAAGTAACTGTCGCGGAAGTAGTACATGGGAGAGCCTGATGGTACTTGCTGGTTGAGAACGAGCGCATCACGTACCGCCCTGATGGCCCCGTCGGTTGATCGTCCCAGGCGTCCCTGGGTTAATTGACCTACGACGTATGCAAGTCCGGGGCCAAATCCGCAACAAGGGTGAAATCCAGGCAGGACTGAGACGCCGCCCGGTTCGAGCGCGACGCGACGTGTAATTGTGACTCGATGCGGGTTACCTTTCTACCCGTCGCATGCGTCCGTTACGAAACGGCGGCCCGGACGGTGTATCGTCCCTCCGCCGTTCCCCTTCAACCATGTCCATGAGTTTTCTTCTTCAGGAGGTCCGCTACGTCTCGGGCATGGGCGAGGAACGGGCACGGGTTCTGGCCGACGCGGGCGTCCGCACGGTGCGAGACCTGCTGCAGTATTATCCGAGACGCTATCTGGACCGGTCTTCCATTACGCCGATCCGGAGCCTGCGTGAGGACATGACGTCGGCCACGGTCGTCGGCAGGATTCGACTCGTCGGGACGGTCCCCGGCCGCCGAAAGAAACGGTTTGAAGTCGTCGTCGAAGACGACTCGGGCGCTCTTCTGACGTGTGTCTGGTTTCAAGGGACGCGATGGATCAGCAAGCTGTTTGGAGCCGGCGAGCGAGTGGCGTTTCACGGCCGGCCCCAGCGCTACGGCGGCCGGTTCACGATGACGCACCCCGAGTTCGACAAGCTGGATTCGGAAGGTCCGAGCCTGGACACCGGTCGTATCATCTCTCTGTATCCGGGCGGCGCGGCCCTGGGACGAGTCGGACTCAACAGCCGATATCTCCGCCGGATCTTCTATACGCTGTTTCGAGACAATGGAAGGAAGATCCCGGACGTCCTGCCCGAGCCCGTGCGTCGGCGTTTCGAATTGATGGAAGGCCGCGTGTCCCTGCGTGCCATCCACTTTCCAAGAGACCGTGACGAACTGGAGGCGGCACGCAAGCGGCAGAAGTTCGATGAGCTCTTCTTCATTCAACTCATGCTCGCGATGATTCGCCGGCGGAAGACGGATCGTCCCGGGCCTTCATTCGACGTGCCCGGCCGTTTCACGCGCTCGTTCGTGGACGATGTCCTGCCGTTCGAGTTGACGGCTGCACAAAAAGAGACGATCGACGACGTCGTTCGGGACACGCGATCGGGTAGGCAGATGAACCGGTTGATCCAGGGCGACGTCGGTAGCGGGAAGACGGTCGTCGCCGTGGCCGCGATGCTGCACGCGCTCGACAGCGGGTATCAGAGCGCGTTCATGGCGCCCA
>CAZMXY010000099.1:0-4723 GCA_964570345.1 uncultured Rhodothermales bacterium
ATGAAACGACGGCATTTTCTGCATCTCGCGGCCGCAGGCACGATCGCCGGTGCGGCGGCACCCGGTGCGAGCTTCGCGGCGGCCGTTCCGGCTCTCGATGCGCTTGCCCACCCGGAATTTCTGCGACGGATCGGCGCGCATCGCCTCATCCGCGAGCTCGGCGACGCCTATCGCCTCGAACATCCGAGAGAAAATGATGCCGACCTGCTCGCGCAGCGAATCCTCCCCGAGGGTTCAAGGCCGGTATCGGCGATCGAGGCACCGCCCGAGCTGTGCAGCAGGCTCGATCGGCTGATCCGTGCGGACTTTGCGGCAGGCCGGACCGTGCAGCTGTGCGGCTGGATCGTCTCGCGCACGGAGGCCCGACAGTGCGCGCTCTATTCGATCCTCTACGCGTAATTGCCCGGCCATTCTTGAGGGCGATCACCGATCACCGACGAAGATCCTTCTCATCCATCCCATCCACATTCCCGTGCACATCGACGCCCGCACGCTGGATGAAGGCTCGCTCATCGAGGGCGACGTCTGCATCATCGGTGCCGGCGCTGCCGGTATCAGTATGGCGCTCGACTGGATCGGCTCCCGTCACGACGTGATTTTGCTGGAAGGAGGCGGGTTCGAGGTAGAGGTGGAGCTCCAGGACCTCTACCGGGGCGAGAACGTCGGGCAGCGCTACTACCCTCTCGTCTCGTCCCGGCTTCACTACTTCGGCGGTACCACGGGACACTGGGCCGGCTTCTGCTCCACGTTGGATGCCATCGACTTCGAGGAGCGTCCGTGGGTCCCGTACAGCGGATGGCCGATCAGACGAGCCGACCTCGATCCGTATTACGCCCGCGCTCAGAAAATCCTGGAGCTCGGGCCCTACGAATACGAGGCCGCCTACTGGGAGGAGCGGGATCCCGAACTGGTGCGGCTTCCGCTGGACGAGTCGAAGGTCCGCACGAAAATGTGGCAGTTCAGTCCGCCGACGCGATTCGGCCGCCGCTACCGAGACGACGTCCTGAACGCCGAGAACGTCCATCTGTACACGTACGCCAACGTGTGTTCGATCGAGGCGAACGAATCGGTTTCTTCGGTGGATGAGCTCGAGATTCGCGGCCTGGACGGCAAGAGGCACCGCGTTCGGGCTCGCTATTACGTGATGGCGTGCGGGGCGATCCAGAACGCGCGGCTGCTGCTGGCCTCGACCTCGCGGACGTCGAACGGCCTCGGCAACGACCACGACCTCGTCGGGCGTTTTTTCATGGAGCATCTCGAGGTGCAGTCCGCCTATTTTGCCATGCCGATCGCGGCGCCGATGAAGATGTACACCTGGACGCCCCTCCAGACGGCGGCGCGCGGCGAGCTGGCCGTGAGTGAGGCGCAGCAGGAGTCACACCGGATTCTCAATTGCACGACCTCGCTCGCCCCTCGGCCCGAATCGGAAAGCCGTCCCGCTATGATCGACTGGTTTTCCGACGACCCCGCGGCGATGGCTCGGTTCTGGGACGACATGGAGAAGGCATACGAGTCACGCGAGCCCGTGAGCGACGAACCGGCGCCGTTCGACGAGTACACGATGCAGGCGCGCCTCGAGCAGGCGCCCAATCCGAATTCTCGCGTCTTGCTCGACTCGGAACGAGACGGGCTGGGCGTGCCACGAGTGAAGCTCGACTGGCAGCTCACCGAGCTCGACAAGCGATCCATCCGGAAGACGCATGAGCTGATCGGGGAGGAGGTAGGCCGCGCCGGCGTGGGGCGGGTCCGGTTGATGGATTGGCTCCTGACGTCCGAGCCCATGTGGCCGTCGACGCTCGGAGGCGGATGGCACCACATGGGAACGACGCGGATGCATGACGACGCGCGGAAAGGAGTCGTCGACGCGAATTGCAAAGTCCACGGCCTCGCCAATCTCTTCGTAGCCGGATCGGCCGTGTTTCCGACGGCCGGAGCCGCGAATCCGACCCTGACGCTGGTCGCGACCTCGCTTCGGCTCTCCGATCACTTGAAGGCGAAGGCGTCGTGATCAGCCGGCTTCTCATCGAGCCTCGCCCACAATTTTCGCTCATTCAGGAGCCGAGCATCCGCCGCAGGTCGTCGACCGTGGCGCGGTCGAGGCCGTCCGGCCCGATCCGCACGAAGCGCTCGCCGAGGCGGAATGTCACGTCACTGCCGAGCTTGGCGAACGTCAGGGTCTCGGGGTAGGCCTTCAGAAGCGTAAAATAGGCATCGGAGCCCATACGGATCTCGATGAGTTCGGTGTCGTCGTCAAACTCCGAATCGACCCATGCACCGGACGTCGCGCGATGCATCAAGCGTCCGTCCACGGCCAGGAAGCCGCGAGAGCGGGGCGCCGATACCGTTTCGGCTGATTCCATGGCCCGGATCGCCTTGCTGGCGGCCACCGCCGATGCGCCGGTCGTCGACCGGGACCGGAACGCGTGCATACCCTGCGCCATCTCGCGATCGCTCTGCGGAAGCAGCCCGCCGTCCAGCGCCATCGTCTCGTCTTCCTGGACGAGGTACGACGTGTAGGGTGTGACGAGGCCGTACTCCTTCGCGAGGGCGACGATCTCGTCCTTGAGCGCGTCGGTCTCACCGTTCATTCGAACGTCGTCGAGGAGCCGGCCGACGCGGCGCGTGGCCCAGAGCCGTCCGACAAATGCGCGCTCTCGGACCTCGCCCGGAAAGTCGAGTTCGTACTCGAAGCTCACGCGCCTGCCGTCCCGATCGCCGGCAAGCAGGAGTCGCGCGTCTCCCGGTTGCCGATAGCGGCCCGCGAGGACAAGCTGAGAGCCCTTGTAGAGATCCGTCAGCGATTGCGGCGCGAACGCGTAAGCATCCGCCCCCTGGATCTCGAAGGTCAGGTCGGTCAGCAGCGGATGCCGGACCTTCTCGTAAAACGTCGAGACCCGCTCCTCGATGTTCTCGTCGGGCGAGACGTAATGCGCCGTCGCTCCGGACGCACGCGAAAGCCCGTCGAGCAGGCGCGTATTCACGTCGTAGCCGACGCCGAACGAGAAGACGCGCGCGCGATCCCCTAGCGCCTCGCCCGCCGCGCGTCGGATGGCGCCTTCATCGGTCACGCCGGTAGACGGCAGGCCGTCGGTCAGAAAGACGATCATTCCCCGCTCGTTGTCCTCGATCATCTCGGCGGCGGATAGCAGGGCTTCGTGGATGTTCGTTCCGCCGCCGGCCTGGAGCTGGTCGACGAAGAACAGGGCATCGCGGCGCGCGCTCGACGGCAGCAGCTCGGCTCGGAACCGATCAACGTCCGAGCTGAAGGCGACGAGTCCGAATCGATCCTGCTCACCCAGCCGATTGAGACAATATTTCAGTGCCTCGCGGGCTTGCTCCATCTTCTCGCCCACCATGCTGCCGGACGTGTCGAGGACGAAGACGACGTCCTTCGCCTGCACGCGGTCCTGGGCGATCTCGATGCGGGGCGAGAGCAGCAGCATGAAATAACCGGGCCGGTCGGCGTACGGCCGATGGGTCAGCAGGGTGGCGCCGAACTCGCGCTCGTCGATACCGAAATACGCCACGAAATCGTGTTCCTCGCGGCGCAGCTCGCCTTCGTACGTCACGACCGCTCGGCGATCGCCGTCCCGCTCGACGTCGACGTCGTGCGATGGGGAATAGACGGTCAGGATCGGCTGGCTCGAGCGCACGTCGAGCCGGACGTGGGTTCGAGCGGCGGGCTCGTCATCGGACGCCCGCGCCGACGTCGCATCAGGACCCGACGGTTCTTCCGACAGCGGCGTGAATCGGGGCGGCGCCCAACCGGCCGATCGCGTGTGGACCGACCCGTGCATCGGGTAGAGAAAGCTGATCGTGTGGCCTTCGCGCGGCAATTCGGCGTCGTAGCGAAGGCGAATGGTCCGTCTCTCGCCGGGGGGGATCGGGAAGATCCCGGCGCGGAAGGACCGATGGCCGATCATCTCCAGCAGAGCGGGGTCGAGGCTCTTGCGGACGATGTCCTCGTAGACGCTGCGGGCCTCCTCGGCCGTGAGGAGCTCGCCTGCCATCTCCTTCCCGTCCACGTCCATTGCAAACCGCGTCACGTGGGCGCCGACCGGGAGGGGAAAGAGGAAGGTCCCTTCGGCCACGGCTCTGCCGTCGTTTTTGAATACGTGCTCGACTGTCACCGTGGCGAGGTTTTCCTCGAGCGAAGCATCCACTCGGTGATCCTCCAGGACCACATGCGCGGGCTGCCAATCGGGCTGAACGATGATGCCCTGGGCACGCGCTCCGAGGGCGAGGAAGAGGCTCGTAATCCACAAAAACGCGACTGCGCACCGCATATCGGCCACCATTGAGGGTTCGAGGGGTCGCTCGGATAAACGGCCGCTGCCCGCGAATTATTGTTCGCTTCGTTCAGGCCTCCGTATCAAGGCCGAAGCAGCGCGTTCGACTTGGCCGCCGAGGCGCGCAGCGCGTCCTCAGGCTCCATGCCACCGATCAGTGCGTTCTCGATCGCCTCGGCGACGTGGCGGTTGATCTCGACGTGGTAGAGGTCGATCGGGCGCCGCGCCCGGCCGAGGGGCATCTGCTCGACGAACGCACCCAGCGCCCAGTCGTCTTCCAGATGCCGGCGAAACGAGGGCAAATCCAGCGTCGACTTTCTCACGGGCAAGTATCCCGATTCCGCCGAGAAAAAGGCCTGCACTTCCGGCTGCGTGACCCACTTGACGAACGTCCAGGCTTCCTCGGCGTGTCGGGTCTGCTTGAAGATGGCGAG
>CAZMXY010000099.1:4823-8681 GCA_964570345.1 uncultured Rhodothermales bacterium
ACTTGACGAACGTCCAGGCTTCCTCGGCGTGTCGGGTCTGCTTGAAGATGGCGAGATGCTCGCCGGCCAGGTAGGTCAATCGCTCCTGCGGTCCGGCGGGAAGCGGCGCGATGCCCCAGTCGACGTGCTCGAGTCTCTTGAACGCGGGCAAGTCCCACGGTCCATCCATGATCATCGATACGTGACCCGCCGCGAAATGGGCGTCGTGCGTCATCGAAAGCGCCGGCGAGCCCATGTCGACGAATAAGTCCTTCCAGAACGCCAGCGCTCGGACGCCCGCGTCGGAATCGTACAAAACCCGGGTTTGCGTCGGGTTGATCAGGTGGCCTCCGGCGCTCCAGACGTACGGCGACCATTGAAGCACCATCCAAACGCTCAACGGGCCCGATGCGGGAAAGACGGGAACGTAGAAGCCGAAGCGATCCGCACGGCCGTTTCCGTCGGTATCCTTCGTCAGGCGCCGCGTGTAGTCACGTAGCTCGTCCCACGTCACCGGCGGGCGATCGGGGTCGAGCCCGGCCTCGCGAAAGTGGTCCTTGTTGTAGACGAGCGCCAGGAGCGTCGACTCCATCGGAAGCGCGTAGAGCGTGTCTCGCCACCTCGCGGCCTGCAGCGTCGCGGGGAAAAAGTCGTCCAGCTCCTCCGCCGACAATCCGTTCTCCCCGTCGAGAAACGTAGACATCGGGTAGATGGCGTCCGCTTGCACTAGCTTGCCAAGGAAATCGGCGTGCACCCACGAAATATCCGGCGCCGTCTCGCTCTGAATGCTCGAAACCAGTTTCCGGACGAGGCCGTCACCGGTCGGAACGTACTGCGCCCGGATGCGGATGCCGGGATGCTCCGCCTCGAACCGGTCGATCAGCGCATCGAGGGCAGGCCGCGTCGAGGCGACGAAGCTGTGCCAGAAACGCAGCGTGACGACGTCGTCGTTCGCCCGTCCCCCGCAACCGCTGATCAGGGCGGCCAGCACGAATGCCTTGATTAACGAAAAAGCGATACGATGCATCAAATCCGAGGAATTTGTGAAGGCCTCGAAACGATATGATTTCCAGTCTTCGTTTTCGACCTTTCGACGATAACTTGAATAAACGCATCATATCGGAGCCTATCCACCAAGTACGATTTCGCCTAGATGATTCATCCCGATACGGAGCTCAAGGAGGTTAGCGATTCTATTGGAGTCGGTGTCTTTGCATCCTCCCCCATCCCGAAAGGAACCCTCGTCTACGTACATGACGCCCTCGAAATTGAGCTTTCGCCGGCGCGCTTCGACTCGCTGGCAGAGCCGCTCCGATCTGCGGCGGAGAAGTATTCGTTCATCGATTCCCGCGGTTACCGCATCTTGAGCTGGGATACGGCGAAGTACGTCAATCATTCCTGCACGCCGAACACGATCAGCGCCGGCTACGGATTCGAGATAGCCATCCGGGACGTCGAGCCGGGGGAGGAGATTACGGACGAATACGGGCTCTTCAATCTGCAGCGCGACATCGAATGTCTCTGCGGGAGCGAGGGATGCCGCAACGTGATCCGCGCATCGGACATCGACCGGCATTACAAGCGCTGGGACGCGTGGGTTCGCGAAGCCCTCGAGCGCGTCCGCGACATCGAACAGCCGCTGATCGGGTTGATGCATCCGGATCGGCGCCGCGCCCTCGAAGCGTACCTCGATACCGGACGCGGGTACCGTTCCGTTCGCGCGCTCAAATACGATCGGCGCGGCGACGCTGTGCCGTCTATCGAGGTCAAGACGGAGCAGGCGGCGTGAACACGGTGGAAGGCCGGGCAGAAGATCGGCGAGATAGCAAAGGTCAAGACGGAGCAGGCGGCGTGAACACCCTGCGACAGCCGGTTCAGTCCGGACGGGCTTTTCTACAGGACGTCGCGGAGGCCGCAGATAGGCCGGAGCCCTTCCACGTCTGGTGGCTCGGGCAGAGTGGATTCCTCGTTCAGTGGAAAGAAAAGCACGTCCTGTTCGATCCGTATCTGTCGGATTCACTGACAAAGAAATACGCCGCCACCGACAAGCCGCACGTCCGGATGACGGAGCGGGTGATCGGCGCCGAAGAGCTCGACTTTGTCGACGTGGTGACCTCCACACACAATCACACCGATCATCTCGATGCCGAGACGTTAGTGCCGTTATTGCACGTCAACCCGGCAACGGTGCTCGTCATTCCGGAGGCAAACCGCGAGTTCGTGGCCGCGCGCCTGGGCATCGATCCGTCCGTTCCCGTCGGGCTCGACGACGGCCGTTCCGTCGAGCTCTGCGGTTTCACGATACACGGGGTGCCCGCGGCACACGAGGCGTTAGAGCGGGATGAAGAGGGGCGCTACACGCACCTCGGGTACGTCGTCGAGTTCGGTCCATGGACGATCTACCACAGCGGCGACACCGTCCGCTACGACGGCATGGTCGAGCGGTTGGGCTTATGGCACGTCGACGTTGCGCTTCTTCCGATCAACGGCCGGGCACCGGAGCGGCGCGTGGCGGGCAATCTGGACGGTGAGGAGGCCGCGCGGCTCGCGCGCGACGTGGGGGCGCGTGTGGTGATCCCGTGCCATTACGACATGTTCGCCTTCAATACGGCCTCGCCGGAGCCGTTTCGAAGAGCGGCTGAGCGTCTGGGGGTCCGGGCGGTCGTCCTCGAGAGCGGCGGCCGCTGGAGCTGTGATCTGCAGGCCTGAACGTCCGAGAGGGTTCGTCACGTCTCCACGCCGAGCTCCTTCCGCACGATCTCGGCCCCGCGGACCATGTTGACGAGTTTGGCTCGGGCGGCCCACCGCGCCGTCTGGCTGAGGCCGCAGTCGGGGGTCACGACGAGACGCTCGGGGGCGACGTGATCCAATACGGATCGAATCCGCTCCGCGACCAGCTCAGGTCCCTCGATGAAATAATTCTTGACGTCGACGAGTCCGGCCGCCACCGTCTTGCCGGCCTCGGCCACGCGGGCGGTCAGCTCGATCTCGGCCAGCTCCCGGTTCGCGAATTCCATGGCGATTTCGTCGGCTCGGGCATCCAGGATGAACGGAAAGAGCGGTTTGTACGTGCGGTGCGCGACGGGCCGGCCTACGAAATTGCCGAAACACAAATGGAGGCCGATGCGCGCGTCGACGCCGTCGACCGTCCGGTTGAACAGGTCGACGAACGCCGCGGGCGCATCGGGATGAACGGCGTAGGAAGGCTCGTCGAGCTGGATGAAGTCTGCTCCGGCGGCCACCAGCGCTTTCAGCTCCGCGTTGATGACGTCGGCAAACGCGAAGGCGACCTCCATCCGATTCGCATAATGCTTGCCAGGCACGACGACGCGGCCGGCCAGGGTGAAGGGCCCCGGGCAGGGGACCTTGACGCGTTTTTCCGTGCGCGTGCGGACATACCGGAATTCGTCGATCAGTCCGAGGCCGTCAGGCGCTTTTAGCGGCTCGATCGCCTCGAGACGTTCGCGCTGGTCATGCCCGGCCGGGCCGATCTTTCGTGGGGCGTCGCGGCGCCGCAGTCCGGTGAGTCGGCCGTAAAAATCAGCCGTGAAGAACCCGAGTCGCCGCATCTCGCCGTCCGTGACGACGTCGACGCCGGCGTCTTCCTGATCGCGCAGGGCCACGTCGACCGCGTCGTTCAGCGTCTCTTCGACGTCTTTGGGGCCGTAGGCGCCGCTTTCGATTGCCTCGACGGCCGTGAAGAACCACGACGGCCACGCGTGGCTGCCGATCACACTCGTTTCGATCATTTTTTATGTCCGTTATTGCATATGACAAACGTTCGTTCGGCTCCTATCGGCCCGGTGTGGCCCGGAGCTGCCGCTACGGCCGGCGCCTCGCGGCGGGAACGGGGTATATCGCCGCAGCCGGGACCCCCGC
>CAZMXY010000099.1:8781-10790 GCA_964570345.1 uncultured Rhodothermales bacterium
CGGGGCGCGTAGTAGCTGGCGATGCCGCGGGTAAGGCCGATGATTCCACTCTTGCTCGCGGCATAGGCATGGGTCGCGAAGTCCTCGTCGCCGCCGACGAGCCCAAGGACGGACGAAAGATTCACGATCGAACCGCCCCCTGGGGGCGACATCTCGGGGATCACGAACTTACAACAGAGGAAGACGCTCTTCAGATTGATCTGCATCACGCGATCCCACGCTTCCTCCGTGCACGCATGCACGGGTCCGTCGCCCCACTTTCGACCGCTGACGCCGGCCACGTTGAAGAGGACGTCGATCCGGCCGAAGGCCTTGACGGTCTGTCGAACGGCCTGTTCGACGTCGGCGGAACGACCGACGTCGGCGCGGACGAACACCGCGTCGGCCAGGTCCTCGATCGACCGGCGCCCGCCGTCCTCGTCGACGTCGAGTGCGGCCACGCGCGCTCCGCGCTCTGCGAACAGTCGCGCGGCAGCCTTTCCGATGCCGCTCGCCGCGCCCGTGACGACGGCGGTCTTGCCGGAAAGATCACTCATGGCGTTACGCCGGAGGATGGGGCGGACGAGGTGCCGGAAGCCTTCGCATCCGGTCGAGGAGAACGCGGTGACGTCATGTGGTGGAAAAAAATTGGCTCTGATGCGCAGATTTTCGATCATACTAAACCGCCCGGCTGCATTCAACCGCTCGGCGTCCGGCCGCTTCGCCTCCCGTCTCCTCGCCGCGCGCCAGCGGGCATGGGCATGGGGGGACGGCAATCAAGACATTCCCCAGACCTGAAACGAGAGCCTCATGCATTCTTCGCACCGAATTTCTCTGCTCGGCACCGGATTGATCGGCATGTTCTACCTTCAGTCGATTCACGGCAAGCGTTCTCGCGATCGCGTGCAGACGGTATATTCGCGCACGAAGGAGAACGCCGATGCGTTCGCTTCGAAGTGGGACGTCCCGAACGCCACGACGGATCTCGGCGAGGCGATCGAGGATCCCGGCACGGATACCGTCGTGGTCGGCCTTCCGAACGCTCTTCACGAGGAGGCCGTCGTTCGCGCGGCCGAGGCCGGTAAGGCGGTGCTCTGCACGAAGCCCCTCGGCCGGAATGCGGCGGAGGCCCGGCGGATGCTGGACGCGGTCGAGAAGGCCGGCGTCTTTGCCGGCTATCTGGAGGATCTCGTGTACACCCCCAAGACGCTGAAGTCGCTGCAGGCCGTACGCAACGGATCGATCGGCCACGTGCTCTGGGTGCGATCGCGGGAGACGCACCCCGGACCGCACAGTGCCTGGTTCTGGGATCGCGAGCAGGCGGGCGGCGGCGCGCTGATCGACATGGGCTGCCACTGCGTCGAGATCGTTCGCAACTTTGCCGGCAAGTCGAATCGTCCGGTCGAGGTGATGTGCTGGGCGGATACGCTCGTGCACCCCGTCGAGGCGGAGGACCATGGGATCGCGCTGATCCGCTTCGAGAACGGCACGATGGGCCAGGTGGAGGTCAGCTGGGCCTTTCACGGCGGCATGGACCTTCGCGACGAGGTCGCAGGCACGGCCGGGACGATCTGGCTGAATCACTGGATGCGGACGGGATTCGACATGTTCGTCGACCGAGGAGGGGCCGGCTACGTGGCCGAGAAATCCGAGGCAGAATCCGGTTGGGTGTTCCCCGTCGGAGACGAAGCGGCGGCCCTCGGCTACGTCGAGATGTTCGCGGACATGTTCGACGCCATGGACGCCGGCCGCCCGCCGATGGAGACGTTCTACGACGGTTACGTCGTGAACGCGATCCTCGACGCGTGCTACGCCTCGAGCCGGTCGAAGGCGTGGGAGCCGGTCGACCTCGACGATTGGCGCGCCGACGAGCCGTCGCCCAGGATCCGCGTTGAGCCAACCGAGGTCGACGGGCGAGTCGTGATCAAGGAGGAACGGCTCCCCGACGGACAGATGCGACGGATCTACAAGGACAAACTCAGCGGGGAGCTCGGGCAGGAGGTCATATCCTGAGCGTCCGTCAGGTGGCG
>CAZMXY010000099.1:10890-13704 GCA_964570345.1 uncultured Rhodothermales bacterium
GGTGGAGGCGCCGGATTGTTCTCGAGATTCAGTTCGGCTTCGTGGAGCGCCTGTCGGAAGAATTGCCCGACGATGGGGAGGGCCGTGTGGGCTCCCTGGCCCCAATAGTCCGATCGGAACGAGATGCGCTGGTCGTTGAAGCCCACCCAGGCGCCCGCGACCAGGTCCGGGTGCATCAAGAAGAACCAGCCGTCGGCGCCGTCCTGCGTCGTCCCCGTTTTTCCGGCGACGTCCGTGTGGATACCGTAGGCAAACCGGATGCGCTGGCCCGTCCCCTCGTCGATCACCCCGCGCATCATGTCGACCACGTCGTTGGTGACGTGCTCGGGGATGACGTCTTGCGCCTCGGGTTCGTCCGCCTCGAACAGCACGTTGCCGAATCGATCCTCGATCCGAAGAATCGTCACCGGCTCGTGATAGATCCCGCCGCCGGCCAGCGTGCCGTAAGCGGTCACCATTTCCTGCAGCGTGACGGCGCTGGTGCCGAGCGCGATCGAGGGCACGGCGTCCAGCTCGCTTCGGATCCCTGCTCGCCGCGCCAGGTCGGCGACACGTTCCGGCCCGACCCGCTCGACGAGCTGCGCGGAGATCGTATTCACGGACTTCGCGAGCCCCGTGCGCAGAGTCATGGGTTGATAGGTGTACTCACCGGCGTTCTGCGGCCGCCAGACGCCGCCGCCCGTCCGGATCGCCACCGGCTGATCGACGAACCGGTCGTGCGGGTCGAATCCGTTCTCGAGGGCGGCGGCATATAGGAAGGGCTTGAACGTCGACCCTGCCTGCCGCCGAGCTTGCCGGACGTGGTCGAACTGATCAGCTTCGAAGTTGCGGCTGCCGACCCACGCCTTGACGTGTCCCGTGCGGGGTGCGACGGCAACGAACGCCGCCTCGAGCCGGGTCCGGACCGTGCGGAGGGAATCGACGAAGGCCGTATCGGAGCGCAATGAGTCGAGAGCCGCGCGGTCGTCCGTCCCGGCGCCGATGAGACGCCGATACCGATCGGTCGCGCGAACGTACCGGTCCACGAGCGAATCGCGGCTCGACCAGAAGTAGGCGAACGGCTCCGTGCGTGTGCGCAAGTCCACGTACGTGCCTGGATGGGACGAATGCAGGCGATAAGTCGGTGCTGACCATTCCACGTCCGCCACCGCCTGCAGTGCCTCGGCCTCTTTCTCGAGTGCGTTTCGGGCCAGTTCCTGCATCCGCAGATCGAGCGTCGTATGGATGACGAGGCTGTCCGTATACACGTTGTAGCCGTTTTCGTCCGCCCACCGGATCAGCCATTGCCTGACGTGCTCCGTGAAGTGCGGGGCCTTGCTGTCGCGAATCGGCTGAACGGCGAAGTTCATCTCGAGGGGCGTATTCCGAAGCTCCTCGACGTCGCCGGCCGTCAGCGCGCCATTTTCCGCTACCTCTTCCAGGATCAGATTGCGCCGCTCTTCGGCACGGTGCGGATTGCGAACCGGATTGTAGTAAAACGTGCCTTTGAGCATTCCGACGAGGGTGGCGCTCTCGAGCACGGTAAGCTCACCGGCAGTCTTGCCGAAATACGTGCGCGCCGCCGTCTCGATGCCGACGGCGTTGTACAGGAACGGCACGGTGTTCACGTAGGACTTGAGGATCTCCTCCTTCGAGTACACGGACTCGATCTTCCACGCCGTGACGATCTCCTTCAGCTTGCGATCGACCGAAACGCGACGCCCGATTTCGTCCGGGAAGAGGTTTCGGGCCAGTTGCTGCGTGATGGTCGATCCGCCCTGCAGGTCTCCCTTCAGGGTGCGCATGGCCGCGCCAAGGATTCGGCGGAAATCGATGCCGCCGTGGTCGAAAAATCGACGATCCTCGATGACGAGGAGGGCGTTCAAGAAATGCGGCGACACCTCGTGAAGCTCGACCCACTCTCGATTGACCCAGCGAAAGCGCGTGACGACTTCGCCGCGCGCATCGACGACTACCGACGGATGCTGCGTGCCCATCTGACGGATCGTGTCCAGGCCCGGGGTCAACGGAATTAGAGCGATCATGTAGAGAATTAGTCCGACGACGACGGCCGCCGCCGTGACGCCGGCGCCGCGAGCGCCGTGAAGCGCTCGCCGGGTCAGAGGCACGTCCGGGTCGATCAGCACCTCGAAATAGTGCCGCAGGAAGCGCCGTGCCCGCAGCGTGTAGCGCCGGTGGAGGAGGTCCAGAAGCCGGAATCCGCGAGCCGCATGTTTCATCGGCGGCGTGGAGGCCGCCCTGCGCCGGACGTCGACGAAGGCGCCGCGGATCCACCGCGCCGATCGGCGGGTCGTCCGATTTTCGCGAACGGTCGCCGCGGCCCGCGCGGCCAGTCGGGAAAGCACGAGTCCGGCCGTCGTCTTGCGGATCGGCTTGATGGAGGCCCGCAATCCACGCCATAGCGTGAGTCCGATCAGCACGAGCGCTTCCAGAATACGGTCGACGGTTCGGTCGACGGCGTGCTCGAGGACGCGCCGCGCCCGCCGGAGCGCCGCAATTCTATGTTCTCTTCCGGATTCGCTCATGTCGCTTCGATCGTCCGAACGCTTGACTCACGCCCGGTCGCAGCCCGGGTACGGGGCTCTCCACGCCGCAGCAGGCACGCCCTACAACACGAAAGGCCCGCCGGTGCTTCTGGGGTCGACGCCAAAAAGCTGTTATAATCTGAAGGCGCATTGTCCGACGTGAGGAATGCAGGGCGGCTTCCGACGCTTCGCACCGGGGTGGTCGGCGTCATTTGCCCCCGGGAGCGGCGTACTCTCGGTCGGCGTCGTCGACGATCAGGACCCAATCATTGCCACGCGCCTCTTCTCC
>CAZMXY010000100.1:0-13567 GCA_964570345.1 uncultured Rhodothermales bacterium
CACCGACCTCTACGATGTCAACGTAGCGCTCTAACCAACTGAGCTAAGGACCCGTCCGGGATCAAAAAGGGGCGGAAATATACCCACTCGCGGCGCCGGGAGTCAAGGCGATGATACGTCGTCACGCGTGCAAGGGATCGGCCGTTTCGCGGGGATTTTTCCGGTCTCGGGTTAATTCACCGAAACTTGAATACGAACGCGAGCGAGTCCGTCGGGCTACAGGAGCAGCGAGTCTACGCGGTTCGCATGGACGATCTCGTCGAGGGCCGACCACGCGAAAATCGTGAAGCGACCATCCTGGGAGGCGACGAGCGCGAGGGCGTCACGCTGATCGTGCACGAACTGTGCGGCCGACAGGTGCCGCGTTCCGCCGATCCACGCGATGTCGGCGAGGACGTCCGTGTGCCCGATGGCCGGCTCTTTGACAAGCACCTGCTCGACGGGGCCGTTCGTATCCGAGAGCTTGATCTTCGCGCCGAAGGCAAGCAGCTCGTAACGGTCGTTCATGATGGTCGCGCCGTCCACGGCCGTTAGTCCGGCGATCCCGTCGATCGCCGTTCGGATGTCCTGCTGCCCGGCGTTACTGTTCCGTTCACTCGCGTCACGTCGCGCGGCGTCGGAGAGCCGGGTAAATGCCGGGTCCACCCTGTAGGAGATGGGGCGCATGATCGATTCCTGCCAGCGGCGGCTACCGGAGGGAACGACGAGCAGCGATCCGCCGTGAGCATGCGCTCGCATCGAGACGGCAAGCTGGACGAAGACGTTCGACGCTTCGAGCCAGGTTGCGGGCGGCTCCTGACCGACGAGCGACGCGAGCAGGTCGGGACAGTCGGGATTTCGCGCGATGTTTTCGTCTACGACTTTGATCTCTTCACCCTGCAATACCGCGACGTTTCCGAACTTGCCGAATGCTTCGCCTCGACTGTACTTGATGACAAGCAAACCCGGTTCGATGACTTCGAGGACGAAGCACAGCGGAGGAACGGTTCGAGCCGCTCCCCAGACGTAGAGGTCGTCGCCGTGGTGCCACACGCCGAGATGAATTCCAGGACGCTCGACGGCCGGAGCGAGTCGAGTGAGGGTCTCGGCAGTGAGTGGAAGGCGACGCTCGAACGTCAGCGGCTGCCTCGCCCGATCCGGCGGAAGATAGGCGAGCGAGATCTTCGGACTGCGTCCTTCTTCGTGGCGGAGGCTGGCCCAGAATGCGGTGTTGACGATCGTCTCGACCACGGATGCGGAGGGGAGGGGACCGATCTCCGAGGGCTCGCGGGCGGCGGAGTGCTGCTTGGCGAAGTACGTTTCTACGGTCGGTGCCACCGCGCGCGCGGCGAGGTATGCCGGTCCTGACATGAGTTCTAGTGCGTTCTACCGTGGTGGTGATCTGCTCGAATCGATCTCGTGCGCCTGCCAGTCGGAGGATTCGGGGGCGGCGAAGCGCCGCGAAAACGACTCGATACACTGGATGCTTCCACCCCCGTTCGTCTATCTGGTTCAATCGCGTTCGGAGCCGGCCGCCTCGGGATGCGCGCGTCTTTTATTTCTCCGCAGGGCGGCGTAGTCTGTTCACCATGCAGGATCCCGACTTTTCAAGCCGCGTGCAGGAGGCGATCGACGACGTCATTCGATCGCGCCGCACGATCCATCTTTTCAAGCCTTCTCCCGTACCTTCGAAGGAGGAAATCCTTCACGCCATCGACCTGGCCCGATGGGCGCCGAACCATTTTCTGACGGAGCCCTGGCGCTTCTGTCTGCTCGGACGAGAAACGGCCGAAGCGATCGCGCGGCTCAATGCGTCTCAGGTGGCCGAGAAGCGCGGAGAAGCCGCCGGTGAGGCCAAACTCGAGCGGTGGCTCGAGATTCCGGGCTGGCTGGTGGTGACGTGCGTGCGCTCGGAGGACCCGCAGCGCCAACGGGAGGATTATGCCGCCTGCTGTTGTGCGATTCAGAATTTGCAGATCGTGTTGTGGGCTCGCGGCATCGGTACCAAGTGGACGACGGGCAGCGTGACGAGCACGCCGGAATTCTTCCGGATCGTCGGGCTCGATCCGACAAAAGTGACGCTCGTGTCGATGCTCTGGTACGGTTATCCGGCCGAGGTGCCGAGTCCCCCACGCAAACCGGTCAAAGACATTCTGGAGACGAGGCCTTGATCGGGTCGTGACGACCTCGCGGCCGCCGGCCGCAGGAGCGACTCGTTCGCGGCCGTGAAACGCTGCTCGGGATGCCTACCAACGCCACCGCAGGTTCACGATCGGCGCGTCGGCCCCGAGTGGTGGGACGCTCAATGAGAACGAGGCCGTAGGCGGGCCGGCACGCCGAGCCCCGCGAAGGGCCGCGAACCCCGAAATCAGGCGATTCGCGACGAGGGTCGTTATGAGAAACGAGCGGCGACGGCGAAGGGACTCGGAATCCTCTCGCAGCTCGCGAAATCGCTGAAAATCCTCCTCCGATTCCCACGTCCATTGAAACGACGGATCGGCGACGTAGTCGAGGTTCGTCCAGTTGCGGTTTCTGAGCTGCGTCCGCAAGTAGTCGTCCGAGGATTGATAGGCCGCCAGATTGAGAAAAAAGTCGCGATTCTTACCCTCCACGTCGGCGCCGGCGCTCATCGCAGCCAGCGTCGTGTAACTATCCACCATATGATTCCTTCGCCATTCCGACCCGACGAGGCTCGTCCAGATGCCGGCGTCGGCAAGCGCGAACACGGAAGCCCATCCGTCCCAGTCGCCGTCGTGAACGTATCGGTGGCCGAGCCCGGGCAAGATCAAACTGAGTGCAAACGCCTTGCCGGAGGAGACGTCTCGTTCCTGGCGTTCCTGAGCCTGCGACGCTCGTCCGCCCCCAATCGAAAGCACGAACAAAAGGAGGCCGACGACGGTGTATCTCATGGAATGGAATAGTGAAATCGCGAGAAGTGACCCGAATGGATGAGATTTGAGCTGTACCACGGCCACGAATGGGATGTTTCGACGCAGGAAGCCGTCCGGATTCAGAACGACCTCGCGTCGAGAGTCGTCTCGGAGCCGCTGACGATCGCGCCGCGAACGATAGCAGGGGTCGACGTCAGTTTCCGGCGAAGCGGATACAAGGTGTACGCCGCGCAGTGCGGCATCGTCGTGCTTTCGCTGCCGGAGCTGGAGGTCGTGGATCAGGCGCGATGGATGGGCGAGGTCACGTTCCCTTACGTGCCGGGGCTCTTGAGCTTTCGAGAGATTCCGGCCGTCGTCGAGGCGATCGAACGGCTTTCGATTCGGCCCGACGTCTTCATGACCGACGGACAAGGCCTCGCGCACCCTCGACGCTTTGGGTTGGCCTGTCACCTGGGCGTCGCGCTGGACGCGCCGGCGATCGGTGTCGCCAAGAAAAAGCTCGTCGGTGATTTCACCGCTCTCGGCTCGGAGCGAGGATCGCACGCGCCGCTGAGACACGGCGGGGAATTGGTCGGCGTCGCGCTCCGAACGCGGAGCGACGTCAAGCCGGTCTTCACGAGCATCGGCCATCGCATTACGCTCGAAGAAGCCGTCGATCTCGTACTGCTTTGTGCTCCCCGATACAAGATTCCGGAACCGACGAGGTTGGCGCATCGGCTGAGCCGCGCGTAGATGCAGCTCGACTGCACTCCCGTTCGCGTGGAACTCCGAAATCGAAAAAAAATGACGAGGAGGTTGGACCTGTTCGCCGCCACCGCTTGAGCCGCGAATGGCGAACGGTTACCTTTGCTGAACGTGGAATGCTGGAAACGTGAATATCGGCAACGACGTCGCGAGGGACGCACCATGACCATTCTAATAAGCTTCTTATTCGTGCTATCCGCATGTTCGATCGAAACGGAGCCGGCCGCAGACGATGGCCTCCGGTCCGCCCCGGTCGCCGACACGTCGACCGTCGAGATTCAGGAGTGGGAGGTCCCGTATGAGAGCTCGAGGCCGCGCGATCCGTACGTCGGACCGGACGGACTCGTCTGGTTCGTGGGCCAGCGATCCGATTACGTCGCCTCGTTCGATCCGGAATCCGGCGAATTTCAGCGCTTCGATCTGGAGCGCGGAACGGGTCCGCATACGGTGATCGTCGGCGAGGACGGCATGGTCTGGATTGCCGGCAATCGGAGTGCATACATCGGTAAGTTGGATCCAGCCACCGGAACGATCGAAAAAATCGAAATCTCCGATCCCAGAGCCACGGATCCGCATACGATGGCGTTCACGTCCGACGGCGACATCTGGTTCACGCTGCAGGTCAGCAATCGCATCGGCTATCTCGATACCGAAACCAACGAGATACGGATCGTCGAAGTCCCGTCCGGAGGCGCGCGGCCCTACGGGCTGAAAGTCGACGCGGACGACGACGCGTGGATCGTGCTGCTCGCGACGAACAAACTGGCCACCGTCGACCGCGAAACGATGGCCATTCGGGAGATCGACTTGCCCCGAGAAGAAACACGGCCCCGGCGCTTGGAAATCACTGCGGATGGATCGATATGGTACGTGGATTACGGCGAGGGCTATCTCGGTCGCTACGAGCCGGCGTCCGGTGAGATCGACGAATGGAGGATGCCCAGCGGAGACGGCGCCCGTCCTTACGGCATGGCCTCGGACAGTGACGGGTTGATCTGGTTCGTCGAGACCGGCCCGAATCCTAACCTTTTCATCGGATTCGATCCGGCTTCTGAGTCGTTCACGGCCTCGAGTGAAATTCCGAGCGGCGGCGGGACCGTGCGACACATGTACTATCACGAGCCGACCGGCGCAGTCTGGTTCGGCGCCGATACGAATACGATTGGACGCGCTCAAGTGCAACCCAGGCAAAGAGAACAATGATGCGAAACGTGCTCCCGCTCCTCGTCCTTCTGTTCACGGCTTCTTCCGCGGTCGCGCAGGATGACGGGCCGCTTCGCATCATCGGCTTCGGCGCCCATCCTGACGACAACGAGCTGAAGGCCGGCGGCGTGGCAAGTCTTTGGGTGGAAGAGGGCCACGCGGTCAAGTTCGTCGCGATGACGAACGGCGACATCGGTCATTTCGAGATGGCGGGCGGTCCGCTCGCCCAGCGCCGCCGGGCGGAGGTCGAGGAGTGCGCCGCGATCTTCGGTATCGAGACGGAGGTGCTCGACATCCACGACGGCGAGCTGATGCCGACGCTCGAGAACCGGCGGACGGTCGCGCGTCTGATCCGCGACTGGCAGGCCGACGTCGTGATGGGCCACCGGCGCTACGACTACCACGCCGATCACCGCTACACGGGAGAGCTCATCGAGGACGCCTCCGTCATCGTCGTCGCGGAGTTCTTCGATCCCTACTCGCCGCGCGTCGAACGGAATCCCGTCGTCCTCCATTACTCCGACGGCTTTCAGAAGCCGTATCCGTTCCAGCCGGACATCGTGGTCGGCATCGACGAGGCGGCCCAGAAGAAATGGGACTGCATTCGCGCCATGCCGTCACAGTTCGCCGATGCGGACTCATGGCAAGGGCGGTATCTGCCCGGCGTTCCAGAGGATGCGGATGCCCGTGCGGACTACATCCTCAATTACATGATGGAACGCAATGCCGCCGTCGCCGATCAGTATCGCGACCGTCTCATCGAGCTCTACGGCGAGGAAAAGGGCGGTCAGATCAAGTACGCGGAGGCGTTCGAGATCTGCCAGTACGGGCGTCAGCCGTCGATCGACGAGCTGAAGGCGATGTTTCCGACGTTCGATTGATGGCGGACACGCTTAAAATTGACGGCGGCTGCGCCTAAAACTGTATCCGCGCTCTTACGTTGAACGTCCGGGGCGTCAATCGCGTGGGCACGCGCTGCCAGATGCCGTCACCATTCGGCACCCACGTGAATGCCACCGTGTTCGTCATGTCGAACACGTTCAAGAGCTCGGCGGTCAGCTCCATGCGCAGCGGAAACGATCCGTCGAAGTCGACGAGCTTCGTCACGCCTATGTCGATGCGCCGGTATTCCGGATAACGCGCCGAATGCCGATCGCCCGGCACCTGCGACACGAACACCCCCACCCGATCGCCCGGCACGGGCGGCGTATACGGCAATCCGCTGCCGAAAAGGCCGCGCAAATGCACCTTCCACGTCGCATCGCGGGGGACGTAGTCCTGCACGAACAACGAGACGGTGTGTCGTTGGTCGGATGGACGAGGAATCAAGCCGCTCGTTCGATCCGTTTCGTAATCCGGCAGGAAATTCTCGACGGCGTCGAGGTAGCTGTAATTCAACCAGCTTTCGAGGCCCGGTACCAGTTCGCCGCGCACGCGCAGATCGAATCCGTAGGCATGGCCTTCCGAGTCGTTCTCGCCGGAATACGCCACTCGAACGTTTTCGATGTCATAAGAGATCAGGTGGTCGAGGTCCTTGTAGAATGCCTCCGCGCGGAGGTAGAGCCTTCTGGAGGGGATGAAATACTCGCTGCCCGCTACGTACTGAATCGAGCGCTGCGATCTGACGTCTTGATTTAATGCGCCGAGGATGGTCTCGCCGGGCAGCGGCTTCCCACGCAGCTCACGATAGGTCGGCGTCTGGTGATAGAAGCCCCAGGAGCCCATGAGCGTCAACCGATCCGTCGCGCGGTAGCGGGCCGACAGCCTCGGCGACGCCGTCCATTCGCCGTTGAAGCTGAAGTAATCGCCGCGCACGCCCGCAGTCACGAGCAGCCGGCCGGCAACGGGCAGCACGTCGGCCGTGTTCTGGACATAGCCGCCGAACTGCGTCGCCGAAAGGATCGCGTCGTCCGAAATTTCGTCCACGACGATGCGAACGACCTCCCCCTCCGTGTCCTTGCCCGTGAGATTCGTGTACTCCTCGATTCGATCCCGAAAGCCGAGGCCGCGCCCAAACCATCCTAAGTCGACGACGTGGTCTCCTGCGCCGAACGTCCATCGCCCGCGTGCCGTCCACGTGTCGACGTGGATCCGATTGTCCGCGAATTCTTCCTGCGTGGTGTTTCCGGTCGGGTAATGGCCCGAGCCGGTATCGGGATTCCCCGATCCGGGGTCCACCTGATAGATCACGGCGCTTCCCCTGACGTCGAACCGTTCGTCCTCGGTCGTGCCGAAGTAAGAAACGTCGTGCTCGGCGCGCAGGTTGGGCGAGAAGCGATTTGACAGTCGGATCCCGCCGAAGCGCGTCTGATACCCGTCTTCTTCGCGGCCGTTGAATCGGATCCAGAACGACTTGAGGTTTGATGGGACGTCGGGATCGGAGCTGACGATGCCGAAATACGTCTTACGGCCTTGCGGATCGAGGTGAAACTGGTGGTCGGCCCAGATGCCGAGCGCTTCGACTTCGTGGCCCGGCGCGATTCGAAAGCCGACGACGCCCTGCAAGTCGGTGTAATCGGGCCGGTATTCGCCCTTCAGCTCCTGCGTTCGGAAGAAGTGCTGCGCCCGAGCTTTCCTGATGCCCAGGCTCCAGCCGAGCCGGCCGTCGGCCACAGATGATCCGAGGGCCACGTCGGCGTCCAGCAGCGAGACTGACGCGGTGCCTTCCAGCGATTGATTCCGGGGGCGGCGGTAGACGACGTCGAGCGCCGATGAAAGCTTGCCGCCGTAGCGGGCGGGAAAGCCGCCTGTATAGAGCGTGATGCGGTCGGCCAGCTCCGGATTGAGAAGGCCAAGACCTTCTTGCTCCCCCTGCCTGGGTCGGAACGGCATGTAGACTTCGAATCCGTTGATGAAGATCAGATTCTCGTTGAAACCGCCGCCTCGCACCGAGTACTGGTTGGATACTTCGTTGTTCGTCGCTACGCCGGGCAGCACCGCGAGCGACTGAAAGCCCTTGAAAGGGGAGGGGATGTTGCGCACGTCCTCCGGCTTCAGGTCGTATGCGCCCGGCTCGACGGTCGATGGCAGGTCCTCGACCACGATGCCCTCCAGCTCGAAGAGAGCCGCCGAGAGCGTGACATCGCGCGTCGTCGTCCCGCCGGCACGAACGGCGACGGAGTCGAATCGCGGCTCGTATCCGACGGCCGAAAATCGGAGGACGTACGTTCCGGCCGGCAGCTTCAACAGGTAGCGGCCGTCTGTCTCGCTGGCGGTTCCGAAGTCCGTGCCCCAGACGACGACGTTCACACCGGGGATCGGTTCGCCGGCGCGGCCTTCTTCGACGATGCGGCCCTGAACTTCACCCCAGCTCTGCGCAAGAGCGGCAGGGGTCACCAAAGCCCAGAACAAGGCGAAGAGACAAGAACGCATGCCGGACTACGTCGATGGACGGTAAGGTAGCTTGAACGTAGTATCGGTGGCCTTATGCGCCGCAAAAGGAAGATTCGATTCGACGGATGAACTGATGCACGAACGTCGGGTGCGCCGGGGCGTTCCGGTTCGGACGACCGAATACCCCGAGTCCGTCAATATGCCCTCGCGAAATACACGCGATGCGTCGACGGCCGCCCCGACACCATGTCTACGCCGTCTTCCTCCTCGAGGTCGAAGGGAACGCAGCGAATCGTGGCCTTCGTCTCGTCTTTGATCTTCTGTTCGGTCTCGTCGGTACCGTCCCAGGGCGCGAGAATGAATCCGCCTTTCGTCTCAAGAACCTCCTTGAATTCGTCGTACGCGTCCACTCGAGTCGTATTGGCCTCTCGGAACCGAAGGGCTCGATCGAAGAGGTTCTGCTGGATCTGCTCGAGAGTCTCCCTGACGCGGACGTCGAGGCCCTTCTGATCCACGATCTCCTTCGACGTCGTGTCGCGGCGAGCCATTTCGATCGTCTCATTTTTTACGTCACGCGGCCCGACGGCGAGGCGGACCGGCACGCCCTGCACCTCGTACTCGTTGAACTTCCATCCGGGACGCTGCGCCTCGCTGTCGTCGAGTTTCACACGCACACCGGCATCTTCCAGAGCACTCCGAATCTCGCGCGCCGCTTCAAGCACGGACGTCTTCTCGTCGTCGCTGCGGAAAATAGGTACGATGACGACCTGCGTCGGAGCGAGTCGGGGAGGAAGCACGAGGCCCTGATCGTCGGAGTGCGTCATGATCAGCGCGCCGATCAAACGTGTCGACACGCCCCACGACGTCGCCCAGACGTGTTCGAGCTCGTTGTTTCGGTTCTGAAACGTGCAGTCGAATGCCTTCGCGAAATTCTGGCCGAGAAAGTGGCTCGTGCCGGCCTGCAGGGCCCGTCCGTCCTGCATTAGCGCTTCGATACAGTAGGTGTCGACCGCGCCGGCGAATCGCTCGCTCGCGGTCTTCACCCCGCGAATCACGGGCATCGCCATGTACTCCTCTGCGAACGTGGCGTAGACGTCGAGCATTTGCATCGTCTCTTCGACGGCCTCCTCTCTCGTCTCATGCGCCGTATGGCCCTCCTGCCAGAGAAATTCCATCGTGCGAATGAAGAGCCGCGTACGCATCTCCCATCGAACCACATTGACCCACTGGTTCAGCTTGATTGGGAGGTCCCGCCAGGACTGAATCCAATTCCGGTACGCGTCCCAGATAATCGTCTCGCTGGTAGGGCGCACGACGAGGTTTTCGTCGAGTTTGGAATCCGGATCCGGGATGAGTCCGTTCCCGTCGGGCGAGGTCGTCAACCGTGAATGCGTCACGACGGCGCATTCCTTCGCGAAGCCCTCGACGTGTTCGGCTTCTCTAGCCAGAAAGGATTGCGGAATGAAGAGGGGGAAATACGCGTTCTCGTGTCCCGTGGCCTTGAACATGCGATCGAGCTGGTCGCGCATGTTTTCCCACAGGGCGAATCCATTCGGCCGGATGATCATGCACCCGCGGACGGGGGAATGATCGGCAAGCTTCGCATGCTTTACGACGTCCAGGTACCACTGCGAATAGTCCTGGGAGCGGTGCGTGATGGCGTCGGCCATAATGTACAGTAGGAGAAATAGATCGGATACACGTGTATACAGTAGAATACGACCAGGCTCGCCGCTCGGCTCGAGGAACGAAACATTCCCCAAAAAAGCCCGTCCGGCGCGATCTTTGTGTGGGAAAAATGAAGCCGGGCGATCAATATATTCGGCTTTCGGCGCCGTTACCAAGCTCAACCCGTTGAAGCGTCCATTAAGACGCCGATCAGCCGAGGATCGCTGCGAGCGGCGACCCGTGGGGCAACCGGTGGAAGGGTCGCGCGTTCGGCCTTAATGGAGCCAGTACCTGCTTAATGGAGCCAGTACCTGTTACGATGCCCTTGAATCCTGAACTACCTCACGTCATGGAACGATCGGTCCCCTCCTCCGATGCTAACGATCAGAGATCCTTCATCTCCGTCCCGGCGGTGCTGGCGATCCTCCTCTTACCCTTGACGGGATGCTATACGCAGCTGTCGGCCGTGGAGCGTGGCCCTGACCACGTGGAGGTCGAGCGCTACGGCGACTCGACGGTCGTCACCGAACACTATTACAGTGACGACTATTACTACGACCGGTACGAGCCGTATCGCTATCGCCGGCACTTTCATCGGTATTACGACGGCTTCTATTCGGGCGCATCGTACTGGGATCCGTATTACTATCGGGATCCCTTCTATTACGGATTCTACGATCCCTTCTATTACGACTTCTATCCTCGCTTCCACGTATCGTTCGGTTTCGGATGGGGCTTTCCGTTTTACCATTACAGACCGTTTCACTACTGGCCGTATCACGCGGGATTCTTTCACAGGCCCTTCTATCCAAGTTTCGCACACGTATACGGACCGTTCTATGGTGGATGGTCCTACCACGGTCCCTTCACCGTGCGTCCCCGTGGCAGTGCATTTGAGCCTCGAGGTGCCACCATGGGCCGGGGCGTCCTTACCGATGGCCGGGGGGGCACCTCTCGCGGAGTTACGCGGAACGACGGGCGCGGCTCGCTCGGGCGCGGATTCGTCGATGATCGAGGCTATCCCGACGGTGCGCGTTCGCGCGGCGTGACCCGCGTGGGATCGGGCTCGACGAGCTCCGGCTCGACCGACCGCGGACGCTCCGTGGACGGCGGCCGATCCGGCGACACGGGTCGATCGGTAACCCGAACGGGGAGTCGTGACGACATGGGACGAGGCACGGGCGGCACGCGCGGAGACTCCGGGGTCACGCGCGGGACGACCGGGCGCGACGTTACGGCACCGTCGGGCCGGGACGTGACGAGGGATTCGGATGGACGCGGTTCGGACGGTACGCGCACCTCCGGCGATCGCGCGCCGTCTCGCGTCGACGGAAATAGCGGAGCGCGTTCGTCAACCGGCGGTCGCGGATCCGTAAGCTCGACTCCGCAGCGCTCGGTTGAGCGCCCCGCCCGAAACTCCGGCGGAGCAGCCGTAAACCGCCCGACACGCCGTGAATCCAGCGGTCGGAGCTCGACCCGTTCGTCTTCAGGACGCACAAGCTCGGACCGTTCGGACAATTCCGACGGGAGTAGTAGATATAACGAATTGATCAACGATTGGCGGAACCGTACGCAGTCCGGCTGGCGGGAGGAGAGCGAAAGAGGCGATCCCTTCGTACGAATGCGCAGCGGCTCTGCCGGCCGGACCGGAAGCAGTGCAGTCCCCTCGAACTCGAGGTCGGGGAACGATGACGCACGACGCAGCACGTACGCACGGACGTCCAACGAACGGTCCGGGACCGCGACCCAGCGATCGACCTACGTGCCTCGAGATAGGAGCAACGCGCCCAGCCGATCGGTCGGAAGTTCACCGAACCGCACCGTCCGAAGCAGCCCCGGCTCCAGCCGTCCTCAGGTACGGTCAAGACCGAGCTCGAGCGGGCGCACCGTTCGGAGCGCACCGTCCCGAAGCTCGAGTCAGCCGCGCGTACGATCCTCGTCATCCGGCGGTTCGTCGCGCAGCTCCGGCCGATCGAGCTCGGGCAGCCGCGGCCGCAACAACTAAACCTTCGGTCACGTAGCGGACGGCGGTGCCGGGCGGTCCGCGCTCAAGACGTCACAACGGTTAGCATTCAATCAGTTCGGAGAGCCGGGTCAGGCCCGTGCTTGCGCGCGGGCCTTTTTTACACCCTTTCTCGTCGCAGGTTAGACTCCTCGTAATCGATATAAATACAACGAGTTAGATACGTCATGAAGACGATTTGCCGCCGATGTTTCGCGCCGAGTGCGCTCGCGATACTGGCTCTACTTTTTGCGCCGTCGCGCGCCGCGGCGCAGACCGGTGAGGACGCGCTGCGCTTCACGGAACGCTCGCCTGCGACCGGCGCTCGGATGATGGGAATGGCCGGTGTCGGCATCGCGGGTGTCGCCGACTATTCGGCCTTTTACACGAATCCGGCGGGCCTCGGATTGATCGACGCGTCCCTCTTCGCCGGTGCGTTGACGTCGCTCGCGGCGACGGACGAATCGCGCTATCAGACGGCCGGATTCACGACGCTCGACGAGGGTGAGCTCCGTTCGACCACGCTCGGCAACCTCGCCTACCTGTACAAACTGCCGACGGCCCGGGGCGCACTCGTGCTCGGTGCGGCCTACAATCAGGTCAATACGTACGATCGAAATCTAAGATTTAACGGCCCGAATGCCGAGAATTCGATCAGCGACTCATTTCTCCCCTATCCGAACGAATTCGAGGTGGTGACGACCGGAGGAAATCCGCAGCCGCGTTTCTTCAACGACATACCCGAGCTTGCCTATCGAGGAGGCGCCATCGAGTTCCTCGCCGAGAACGTGGGCACGGACGGGCCGCTCTTCTATCAAGCCGTCGTACCGGGAACGACGATCGATCAGTTCGGAGACGTCCTCGAGGAAGGCCGAATGAACGAACTCAGCGTCGGTGGCGCATGGGAGGCCGCACGAAACGTAATGGTCGGCGTGTCCGCGAATTTCGCGTTCGGCACGTATCAATTCAACAGCCGTTTCGAGGAAGTCGATACGCGAAACGAGAACGGACCGGACGACTACGTCGTGATCCTGAGTGACGGTGAGCTTCGCGGCTTCGACTTTCTTCGTTACGACCAGGGCTTCGAGTCGGACCTGACCGGCATCAACTTGCGAGGAGGAGTCTCGGGAGCCGTCGCACACGGCATCCGTCTTGGGGTCACCGTTGAAACGCCGACGTTCTACAACGTGAGCGAGACGTACTCTCGCGACCTCGAGACCTTCTTCGACGAAGGAGGGTCGTTGAGCGACTCTCAGATCGGGGAATTCGAATATGAAATCCTCACGCCCTGGCGCCTCGGTACCGGCGTCGCCTGGTCCGGGGGCGACCTGATGGTGGCGGGCGATCTCGAGTATGTCGATTGGTCGCAGCTGGAGCTGAATTCCGACCGCTCGGACTTCGACGAGGTGAACCGCACGATTCGTGAAAGTCTTGAACCGGTTTGGAATGCCCGCGTCGGCGCCGAGTATCAGTTTGGAAGCCTCGCCGTGCGGGGCGGCCTGGCCTGGCAGCCCGATCCGCGCTCGTTCGCGATCGAACACGACAATGCGCGGACCGATCGCGCAAAGACGTTCGTGTCCGCAGGCATCGGCTACCGGTTCGCGGATCGATTTCTCGTAGATCTCGGCTGGATGCAGGAACGCTTCGACGACCTCTACGCACCGTACGGCGACGTCTCGACGACGCCACCTGTTGCCGAAGAAGAGGTCGTGCGAAACCGATTCTCGCTGGGCGTACGCGTCTTGTT
>CAZMXY010000101.1:0-13535 GCA_964570345.1 uncultured Rhodothermales bacterium
TCCGAATGCGGCTTTACCCATCTGGAAGTGAACAGCCTGGCGTCGCACGTTCCACTCGAACCGGGTACGCCGCGCGAATACTACAGTCAGTTCTATACCTACTGCGCCGGCTTCAACCACTTCGTTGACAGCTCGCTCACGCGCGGGCTGTACCCGGCGGAGTACCTTCAGGCGAACCTTCGGCGGCTGAAACAGCTTGCCGACCTCGGCCGTCGGTACGGCCTGAAGCCGGGCATGCTCTGCTTCGAACCGCGGACGTTGCCGGAGCGATTCTTCCAGCGCTACCCGACCCTGCGGGGCGCCCGCGTCGACCATCCCTTCCGCTCCCACTTGCCGCGGTACACGTTGGCGCAGGATCACCCCGCCGCCCGCGACCACTACCGGGACGTGGTGCGGAACCTCATGCGAGAGGTTCCGGATCTCTCATACCTTTCGATCTGGACCAACGACAGTGGCGCCGGTTTTGAACACACGGCCTCACTGTACGTCGGCCGAAACGGCGGGCCCTATCTAATCCGCGAATGGCACGATCACGAGAAGGTCGCGGAGGCGGCGGGCAAAAGCGCGACGCGGTGGCTGCGCCTGATCCGGGACACGGCGGCGCAGACCAACCCCGACGTGGAGGTCGTGCTGCGTATCGAACCGTTCAAGGTAGAGCATGACGTGATCATGGCGGGCATGGGAGACGGGCTGACCGTCGAGGCGCCGTCGCTTCTGGTACGCGGCTACGACCTGCCGTACAATCACCCGAGATATCCGGATCAATCGGGCGTGGCCGGTTCGATTTTCCACACGGACATGGACGAAGCGGAGCGTGAGACGCTGCGGTCCTATCGCAACCGGGGATTCGAACCCAAACTCACGTACTCGGCCGGCTCAAGTTTCAACATGGAGCCCTTGCTCGGTATTCCCTATCCCCGGATGCTGTACCGAAAGCTGACCTCACTTCGCGCGATGGACGCGAGGCGCGTGAGTGCCTTCGGCGGCCTGCTCAATCTGGAGAAGACGCCGTACTGGCCGAATCCCGAGGTGATTCGCGCCGTCCAGCTCAACGGATCGCTATCCTTGGACGAAGTACTGAACCGCGCCGCGACACGCTGGACAGGCGTCGATCATGCCGAGACGCTCGTCGAACTCTGGGATGCGGTCGACGAAGCCGTGTCGTACATGCCGCTCGTCCCGCTCTATAGCAATTTCGGTTTCGTCTGGCTGCGGACGTGGGTGCGTCCGCTCGTTCCCGACATCGAAGCGATACCCGAAGAGGACCGTGCGTACTACGAACGCTTTCTCGTCAGCACGCCGAATAATCCTGCCATCAATGACCTCGGCCGCGACGTCCTCTTCGACCTGATCTCGAGAGCGTCGGGAGAGCGCATGGCAGGAAATTTCGACGCCAACGTATTGCCGCGACTGGATGCGGCCCTCGAAATTTGCCGCAAGGCCCTGACCGAGGCTGCCGGCGACGCCGGCAGCGTCGGCGTCTTCGTCGATCTGAAGGATCGGATTCGGGCGCTCCGTTGCTGGGCGACGACGCAGCGCAATACGTGTGCCTGGGTTGCCGGCGTCTACGGGTTCCTCGAAACCGATCACGAAGACGTGAAGGAAGAGATGCGAACGTACGTTCAGGACGTGATCGACGTGGACCTGACTAACACGGATGAGCTGCTCGACTTATGGGAGACGAGCGACACCGAGTTCATCCTCGTCTCGGACGTCGGCGAGACGAGCTTCATCTATGGCGACAACTTCGGCGACCTTCTCGAGCGTAAAATCGAACTCACCCGGCAATACCGCCATCATGATCCGTACATTGATCGGGACCTCATGTGGCGCCTACCCTGAGGCGGCCGAACGGCGGGCACATCCGGCCCCGGCCCGGCGTCTAAATCCAACTTCGGCGAAATGACGCATGAAATCCGGCATTCGACCGTCTTCCGGCATATGACGTGTCTCTGAGATCCGTCTGCATACTGCTCATCGCCACGGCGACTGTCGAGGTTCTCGCCGCGTGGTACGTGCCCGCGTCAACGCTCGACGACGAACGCGGATGCGATCTCGTGGAGGAATGTGCCGGACAGGACGGGGCGCCCGAACGGGACCACGTCAGCTCGGAACCCACTTTCTTCTTTCCGTTCCTCCTCTCGGCCAAATTCGACGACGATCCGTCCGCGTGTCCAGCCAATCTGAAGCCCGCCTCCGTGCCGGAGCCGGGCAGGTGCCGGATCGACGACGTCCATCCTCGCTCGCAACCTCTCCCCGAAACGCCGGGGCTTCACGTCCTGTGCTCCTACCTCTCCTGAGACGAATGGATTGAGGTCGGACGCGTCCGTATGGCACGGCCGTCCACCACGTTCCCTCGTCGCTCGTTCCATCAGGAGAAGGTCACGACATGATCTCCAGGGCAAACGGATCTCATCGATCCGAGACGCCCGGATCGTTTTATTCGGACGAAACGAACCGGTGCGCACAATCGTCGACATCGCTCGACATCCTTTACACTCCGTCAAAGCCGCCACGGACCCGCCCGGGCACTCACGCCGTAGTTCCTCGCGCGAGACGGCGGATCGCGCTCTTCACGGGCAATTATCATAATGTCACCGACGGCGTGTCTCGCACGCTGCACCGGCTCGTCGACCACCTTCGAGGGAGGGGCCATCAGGTGCTCGTAGCCGGTCCCTCGAGTCCGGCGGCGCCCGAACCGAATCGCAGAGAGCGAGAATACGTCGCGGTGGCGTCGCTCCCGATGCCCGGGAGGCCCGAGTACCGGCTGGCACTCGGCATGCCCGGATCCATCTCGAGACAGTTGGAAGCCTTTGCTCCGGAACTCGTGCACGTCGCCACGCCGGATCTGCTCGGACTTGCCGCGCTGAATTGGGCACGGTCTCGCCGTGTGCCGGTTGTCGCGACGTACCACACGCATTTTCCGGCCTACCTTCGTTTCTACCGCCTCGCCGGTCTGAGAGGGCCGCTCGAGCATTATTTTCGATGGTTTTATCGCCGCTGTCGACACGTGTACGTGCCGACGCCTCCACTGGTCGACTACTTCAGCGGCCTGGGCATTACGGATTCGCTCCGACTCTGGGGGCGCGGGGTCGACCGAGACGCGTTTCACCCGGATCTGCGATCGGAATCGTGGCGTCGTCAGTCGGGCATCGCGGCCGACGACGTCCTCGTCACGTTCGTCGGCCGTCTCGTCAAGGAAAAAGCGCTCGACGTCTTCGCGTCCGTCGTCGCTGAGCTGCGCGGCGCGGGCGTGCAGAGCATGATCGTGGGCGAGGGGCCTCTGCGGCGGGATTTGCAAGCCCGCCTGCCCGACTGCCTTTTTACGGGACGTCTCGAAGGCACGGATCTGTCACGGGCCTACGCGTCGTCGGACGTGTTCTTGTTTCCGAGCGACAGCGAGGCCTTCGGTAACGTGATCGTCGAGGCCATGGCCTCCGGCCTGCCGGTCGTTTGCGCCGCGTCGACGTGCAGCAGCGCGCACGTCGTTCACGGGAAGACGGGCCTGGTCGCCGCTCCCGGCGACGTGAGCGCATTCGTCACACACGTCCGGCGCCTCGCAGAGCGTCCGGGAGAGCGGCATCGCATGGGGCGGTTGGCGCGGCTTCGAGCGGCACGCTACGATTGGGAGCGGACGCTGGATCGGATGGTGAATTATTACGAGGAAATTTGGACGTCGGACGCCATCGCTTAGCAGGATGAAGGGCCGGGTCTGGAACGTACGCCCTCCGAACGTCGTGAACGGGCGATCACGACGGAACGGACGCGGTGACCCAGAAGGCGCGATGGAGACTGGCGACAAGACGGTAGTCGATCCCGGCGATCCCGCGGAGCAACCGCGCGAATCGAAGCCTGCGGCGCCCCGCGGGCTCGGCACGTTTCGCGGCGTATTCCGGCCCACCGTCATGACCATCCTCGGCCTGATGGTCTACGTCCGCGAAGGATGGGTCGTCGGCGAGGCCGGTCTGCTCGGCGGCCTGCTCATCATCATGGCCACGTTCCTGATTACGGGCACGGCCGCGCTGTCGCTCTCCTCGATCACGACGAACATCCGCATCGGGGCGGGGGGCGTCTTTTCCATCATCGCCAAGTCGCTGGGCCTCGAGACGGGCGGCGCCATCGGCGTTCCGCTGTATCTCGGACAGGCGCTCTCCGGCGCCCTGTACATCTACGGATTCACAGAGGCCTGGCTGTACGTGTTTCCGTCCCACTCGCAGTGGATTGTCGCCTACGGAGTCTTCGCCGTCACGCTGGCGATTACCTTCATTTCGTCTCGGCTGGCCTTTCGCCTGCAGGGCATCGTTATGATCGTGATTCTGCTGTCGCTGGGCTCCATCCTGCTCGGCCTCGCGCAGGTAGAGAGCCTGCAGCGGCCGCAGCTCTGGGGCACCTTCGAGGATGCCTCGTTCTGGGTGCTCTTCGCCATCTTCTTCCCGGCCGGCACCGGGATCGCGGTCGGTGCGAGCATGTCCGGCGCGCTCGCCGAACCCCGAAAGAGCATACCGCGCGGGACGCTGGCGGCCGTCGGCACGGCGCTGGCCGTCTACGTCGGAATGGCCGTCTGGTACAGCGTTGCGGCGACGCCCGCCGAGCTGCGGGCCGAACGTCTCATCGTCATCGACCGCGCGGCCGTGGGCGAGCTCGTAATAGCCGGACTGCTGGCCTCGACGTTTACGGCGACCATCAGCTCGATGGTGGCCGCGCCGCGCGTCCTGCAGGCACTGGCTGAGCAAAACATCGTTCCGCGAAGCGATTGGCTCGGACGGCTGAGCGGCGGCGGCGATCCACGTCATGCGTCGATCGTGACGGGCGTCCTCGTGGCCGCGACACTGCTGCTCGGGAGTCTGGACGCGGTTGCGGTCTTCATTACGATGTTCTTCCTGCTGATCTATCTGATGATCAACGTCGTCATCACGATCGAGCAGGGGCTCGGTCTGATTTCGTTCCGGCCCACGTTTAGCATTCCGCTCTGGGTGCCGATCGTCGGGCTCATAAGCTGCACGTTCGCGCTGTTCATCATCAGCCCCGTATTCGCCCTCCTCGCACTGACGATTATCGGAGCCATCTACGTGTACCTAGTGAACCGGCGGCTCAAGACGCCGTGGGAAACGGTGCGAAGCAGCATCTTCGTGTCGCTGGCGGATTGGGCGGCGAAAAAATTCGCACCTTCCATGCATGAGGCGAACGAGCGCTCGTGGAAGCCGGATCTGCTCGTCCCCGTAGTTTCCCGTGAGCACCTGGACGGCATCTTCCGTTTCCTCCGACTGCTCGCCGAGCCAAAAGGATCGATCAAGGTCGTCGGCGTGGCCCTGAACGGAGAGGATGAATCCGAAGTCGATAAGGTCATACGGGACCGGGGGCTCGACCGCCTGTCGACCGTGACGCGCATCTTCCACGACGAGGAGCTCTTCGCCACCTCCGCCGTCATCGAGGCCTCGTCGCTGCTGCAGGGCGTGCGCGTTAGTGCGTCCGTTATGCGCGGAAGCGCGTTTCGACCGAACATCCTGTTCGGTCTCGTCCATCGGGTCGATGCGCTCACGTTGCAGGGCTTCGTCGACGTCGCGGCCGATCACCAGATGGGCGTCGCTCTCCTGTACGAGCACCCGGAGGCGTCCCTGGGTGAGGAGCGGCGCATCAACGTGTGGATCACGGATCAGAGCCCGGAATGGACCCTGGGCCTGCGGCTACCCAATCTGGACCTGTCGATTTTGCTGGGGCTGCAGGTCCGGCGAAAATGGAAGGGCGCGTTCCGGCTCCTGACCGTCTGCTCGGACCCGGGGGAGACCGAAAACGCACGCACGTACCATCGCCGTCTGATCGACGACGCCCGCCTGCCGGCGGATACCGAGTCCGTCGTCCTCGTGGGCCGTCTACGAGATCAACTCGCCGTCGCGCCCGAATCGGATCTCTGCATCTTCGGCCTCGCGCGCGAGGTGAACAAAGAATTCCTGCACGATCTCGTGAGGATGAGCCGTAGCACGTGTCTGTTCGTACGAGATTCCGGGCTCGAAAGCGCGCTGGCCTGATTACCTATTGCGAACCGGCACGAACAGGGCGGCGTCGGCGAAAACGGCTCCATCCGACCCGCCTCCGACCTCCAGATAGGCCGTCTCGCCGGCCGCGAACGGATACGTTCCAAGGCGCACCCACGATACGATGCCGTGCTGGAGGCCGCCGTGGACCTCGTCAGGCTCCCGCATGTTGAGGGTGAGACGTTCCGCGCCGTCGGCGTGTGCGATCGTGATCGGCACGCTCGTCGCCAGCTCGTCGGAACGCGGCCAGTACAGGTACACGTCGTAGGCTCCGGCCGATCTAATGGCGGGCGTGAAGCGAACCTCGCCTTCGTTCCCGCCTTCCAGCCTGAGGGCCGTGAGAGCGTATTTCCCTTCCGGCGACGTCGATTGCCACGGCCCGGTGACTTCGACGTGCCCTTCATCCCCGTCATCCAACAAAATTTCCGGAATACTCCCGTCGGCGAGCGGATTCTCGCGGAGCTCCCGGCGGAGGGCCTCGACGTCGACTTGCTGCACCGCCTCGCCGGCGTCGATCGCCATCGCGGCAGCCACGGCGGCCGCCTGGCCGAGCACCATGTAGACCGGTTCCATGCGGATGGAGCCGAAGGCGATGTGCGTCGCCGAAAGGGCGACGGGGACCAGCAGGTTTGTGACCTCCTCCCGCTTCGGAGTTATCGAGCGATACGAGATAGGGTACGGCTCCACCTTCACGGCTCCGCCGAGATCGTCGTCCGGCCATCCACCGACCTCTACGTTGCCTTCGTTCTTCACCATCGGACCCGAATCACCCTCGATCACCACGCGCTGTACGTTGTGCGAGTCCATCGTATAGGCGGCCAGGCCGATGCCGTCCTCGACGACCTCGCGGCCGGTGCTGTTGTGCTCCGTCATGACGTATTCGCCGACGAGCCGGCGTGCCTCGCGAACGTAGAGCTGGTGGGGCCAGCCGCCGGTGTCGAGAAATTCGTCCGGACAGTACCCCCAACTTTGCATCTCGTCCCGCAGGCGCCGGGGCACGCGCTCGTCGTGCCCGATGAAGTAGATCAGGCCCTTCTGGTAGTCCTCGTGATCCCTCCAGATCTCCGCGCGCGTCGCGAAGTCGGCTTCGGGATACGCCCAGTTCTTCCCGATGTAGTCCGTCGAGAAACCGCCGCGATTGTTCCAGTCGGTTTTCCCGTTCGGCATCCGGCTGATGATGAAGAGTTCGTTCAGCTCGCTCGGCGCCTCGGCGGCGATTCGACGCAGCAGGAGCTCATACCGGCTCGCATCGTAGCGTTCCGGCCGTGCCATCGGAATGCGAGCGTCGCCCTGACAGAGGCACATCCGGAAGTTGTACGCCTGCACGCCGCGATCCCCCGTACCGTTGGGTTCTACGCCGATACCGGATATTTCGTCGACGAGGCCGCTCGAGGGATCGCCCGGCACGACGTATGGATCGATGCCGTCGGGAAACTGGTGGCGCCCGAAGAGCTGCACGCCGTTGAGGGTTTCGCCGTACTCACTGTTATCTTCCCGGCCCACGACGTAGGATGCACCGGCCATCGCCATCAGATCACCCTCGTACGTCGCATCGATGAACTGATCGGCTGCGACGACGAGATCGGGGGATCCCGACCCGGCACCGGCGTATTCCAGCGTCACGTCCGTGATCGAAGTACCGTCTTTTTCGAGTCCTTTCAGGCGCCGGGAGAACAGCACCTCGACGTCTGCATCGTCGACGAACCGTTCGAATACCTGTTCGGCGACGTGGGGCTCGAACTGCCACGCCTCGAACCAGCCGTACGTCCCTCCGACGCGGCGATAGAACTCCAGCGCCAGACCCGTGACGGCGTATTTGTTGCCGATATCGGTTTGACCGAGCCCGCCCGAGGTCATCCCGCCGAGGTGCCGTCCGGGCTCGACGAGAAGCACCGACTTCCCGTACTGCTTTGCGGTGTAGGCGGCGATGACGCCGGCCGACGTCCCGCCGTAGACGACGACGTCGACCTCGAACTGAGCCTCTTGCGGTGCCGGAATCGAGGCGGCGAATACGAGGAGGGTCGATAGGAATACGAGAGCGATCCACTTCATAGCTCAAGCGACGGATTTGTGGGTTTGGGCCCGTGTCGGCCGAGGTTTTCGATCGTCAAATCATCCGTGCGGCAGTTCAGGGGCAGCGCGAGGCGGCTAGACCGATTCCGGGTCCGGATGGACCCACGGGGCGCGGTACGTTCGAGCCAGCATGCGATTCGCTTCCTCGTCGTCGACGACGCGCCCCGCGTCGACATTCCAGGCGAGCGTGCGCCCGAGCTCGAGGGACAGGTTGGCGAGGATGCAGCTGGCCGTGGAAACGTGTCCCTCCTCGACGTCTGCGACGGGGCGGCTGCGCGCCGCGATCGCTTCCAGAAAATCCTGCATGTGCCCGCGGATGGCGGGCGCGACGTGGCGTTCGAGATCCTCTTCCGTCCGATCCTCGGGGTATTCGTCCAACTCATAGACCACGTCTCCGTGCTCCGTCTCGCCGTCCCCGCGGGGAATGAAGTCGTAGGAATGGACGCTCAGCTTGAGCATCCCGTTTTCGCCGTGAATCGTCGCGCCCCACGGATAGTCGGGATCGACAGGATTTCCCCACGTGCGATGCTGCCAGATCACCGGCATCTCGCCGAAGTGAAAGGTCGCCGTCTGCGTGTCGGTCGTGTTCGCTTTGCTGCCGGCGTCGACCAGAATACCCCCGGAGGAGGACACGCGATCCGGCCATCCCAGCTCGAGCATCCACCGAATCATGTCGAGCATGTGGATGCACATGTCCCCGACGATGCCGTTTCCGTATTCCATGAAATTGCGCCAGCCGCGCGGGTGAACGAGCTCGTTGTACGGCCGCATCGGCGCAGGGCCCGTCCACATGTCGTAGTCGAGATGGTCGGGCGGATTCGTGTCGGGAGGATTCGAGCGCGTACGCATGTGGTAGTAGCAATACGTCTCGACCAGGCCGATCGAGCCGAGCCGGCCGGAGCGAACGTAGCGGTCGCGCGCTTCGATGAGATGCGGCGTGCTGCGGCGCTGGGTGCCGACCTGCACGACGCGATCGTACTTGCGCGCCGCCGCGACCATGGCCTGTCCTTCGACGACGTCCACGCTGATGGGCTTCTGTACGAAAACGTCCGCGCCGGCTTGCATCGCCTCGATCGTCGGGAGGGCGTGCCAGTGATCAGGCGTGGCCACGAGGACGACGTCGAGGTCGCGCTCCGCGAGCATCTCGCGGTAGTCGGCGTATCCACGCGGACGCTTGCCCGAGGCCTGACGACCTGCGACGATCTCGATCGCTTCGTCGAGCATCCGGCGATCGACGTCGCAGAGCGAGACGACCTCGACGGGCGCCACCTGAATCAACCGGAGCAGATCGGCTTTTCCGTACCAGCCGCTGCCGATGAGCCCGACGCGGAGCGGCGCCTCGAATAGGCCTCGAACGTCGGGCGCCGATGCGGCTGCGGCCGGCCGGACGCTCGAGCCCCCGAAAAACGCCGCACCCGAGGTCGCGGCGATCAACGCCGCGCCGGACTGAAGAAATTCTCTGCGATCCATGGTCGAAGCGACTCGTTTTTCTCGTAGCGGAGTTGGCTCCAATATGAATCGCCGTGCGTCCTATTGCAAGAAATTCGAACGGCTTGACGCCATCGCGAGTCACGTCGAAGATGCCGTTTAACGCACGTCCCGCCGCCCTCGAACCCGGATCTGGCTAAAGACGGCGTCGAATCGTATCGTGTCCATCGTGCGCCATCGCGGGCAAATCCCAAGGACCAAGACGTCAACCAACTGCCGGTACCATGACAAGAGGCCTTCTCCTCATCGTCGTCTCCTTTCTTCTTCACTCCGCGTCATGGGCTCAGACGGAGCCCGACTCCCTCATGCCGATCCGCGGCTTGTCCATTGCCGCGCCCAATCATACGGAGGTCGACGAGTTCGTCGAATTCGTCCGTGACGCGCTCATTCCTCGACACGTCAATACGTTGGTCCTGCGCGTCGATTTCAGGTACGAGTATGAATCGCATCCCGAGCTCGTCCAGGACGATGCGCTGACCCGGGAAGACGTCGAGAAACTCGTCGCGGTCGCCAGGGAAGGGGGCATCCGCATCATCCCTCAGGTTAACCTGCTGGGGCATCAGTCCTGGGCGAGCTCGCTCGGTCCGCTGCTTCGAGAGTATCCCGAATTCGACGAGACGCCCCACGTCGAAATGCCCGAGGAATATGAGTGGCCGAACGACGACGGCCTATACTGCAAGAGTTACTGCCCACTGCATCCGGAGGTGCACGACGTGGTATTCGCGGTCGTGGACGAGATCGTGGACGTCTTCGACGCCGACGCGTTCCATGCCGGGATGGACGAGGTCTTCTACATCGGGGACGACAAGTGTCCGCGCTGCCGCGGGCGCGACAAAGCCGAACTGTTCGCAGGAGAGGTCACGAAGATCCGGAATCACCTGGCCGAGAAGGGCGTGGAGCTCTGGATCTGGGGCGATCGCCTGCTCGACGGACGCACGACAGGTCTCGGAATGTGGGAGGCCAGCATGAACAACACG
This sequence comes from uncultured Rhodothermales bacterium, assembly GCA_964570345.1. Lineage (GTDB taxonomy): Bacteria > Bacteroidota > Rhodothermia > Rhodothermales > VXPQ01 > CAZMXY01. Next base: position 10,571 of record CAZMXY010000101.1, read on the forward strand.
CACCGTGCGATCGACCTGATTCCGAAGGACGTCGTCATCAACGCCTGGCACTACACGACCGCCACACCGACGGCGGCCTATTTCGCGTCTAAAGGATTTCGAGTCGTGACGTGTCCGTGGCGCATTCCCGAAGTCGCCGTTCGCCAGGTCGAGATGACGCGCCTTTTCCGCGCCGGCTCGACGCCCGAGATGAAAGAGCGCTTCGCCGGCATGATGCAGACCGTCTGGAGTGGGGCGAAGAGCTTCATGGATCAGTACTACGGTCGTGCTCCGTCGGTCGACGAGGAGGGCCGCAGCCAGGTCGAGACCTTCAAGCAATTGTACGACGCGATGCTCGTCGGCTCGCTCTAGTGACGCAATCCCATGAACGCCGCTCCGAACAGATCCGTCGCGTATTTCTTTTGGATTATCCTGTTCGCGGCAGGATGCGCGTCCTCGCGAACGACCCCGTACGAATCGCCGGCCGGCTCGGACCCCATTCCGACGCCGGATCGAGAATTCCGCGGCGTGTGGATCGCCACGGTAGCGAACATCGATTGGCCGTCGGAGCCCGGTCTATCAACCGAACGGCAGAAAGAAGAGCTGCGCGCGCTGCTCGACCGCGCCGTCGAGCTCAACCTGAACGCCGTCATCCTCCAGGTCCGGCCCGCAGCGGACGCGCTTTACGCATCCGAACGTGAGCCCTGGTCGGAGTATCTGACGGGAGAGATGGGCCGTCCGCCGGATCCGTTCTACGACCCGCTGGCGTTTGCCGTCGAAGAGGCCCGCCGCCGGGGCCTGGAGCTGCATGCGTGGTTCAATCCGTACCGGGCCTACCATGCCTCGGCCGTCTCGCCCATTTCCGAGGACCACGTCAGCCGGAGACGCCCCGACGTCGTGCGCCGATATGGCGACTATCTCTGGCTGGATCCGGGCGAGCCGGACGCGCACGCCCACACGCTCGGCGTCATCCTCGACGTCGTCGACCGATACGACATAGACGGCGTGCACTTCGACGACTACTTTTATCCGTACAGAGCCTACGCTGAGCCCGGCTCGACGGAATTTCCCGATAGCGCGAGTTGGTCCCGAGCGGTCGAGGCAGGTACGACCCTGAGTCGTGACGATTGGCGCCGCCGGAACGTCGATCGCCTCATCGAAGAGCTCTATCGTGAGATCAAGTCGCGGAAGCCGCACGTCAAATTCGGGATCAGCCCGTTCGGGATCTGGCGGCCGGGCTTTCCGGAAGGCACGACCGGCTTCGACGCCTACTCCGAACTCTACGCCGATGCTCGGAAGTGGCTGCGCGAGGGCTGGGTCGACTACTTCACGCCGCAGCTCTACTATCGAATCGATCAGCACAATCAGCCCTATCCCCTGATGCTGCGCTGGTGGATCGAGCAGAACGTGCACGCCCGGCACATGTGGCCCGGCAACCACACGGGCCGTGCGGGCCGCCAGTGGCCGGTCGGGGAGATCCCCGGGCAGATATACGTCACGCGCGCACAGCCGGGGGCCTCCGGCAACGTGCACTTCAGCATGCGCGCGTTCATGCAGAATCCGGACAGTCTGGTCCAGCAGCTCGTGTCCCGGCCGTACGCCGAACCTGCGCTCGTGCCCGCCTCACCCTGGCTCGACGATACGCCGCCGGGGCGGCCGAGGGCCGAGATCCGGTTTAGCGACGACCACGCTGCGGTCGTGATGACGCCGGCGGACGCGAACGACGTCTGGCTGTGGGTCGTCAGGACGCGGCGGGCGTCCGGCTGGTCGACGGCCGTCGTGCCCGGCGTGCGGCGCGAATATCGATTGGAGGGAGAGCTGCCCGACGCCGTGGCCGTCTCGGCCGTCGATCGGTTAGGGAACGAAGGGTCCGCGATCCGGATCGCCGGCCCTTCGTCAGCTTCGCTGCGGCCCTCCATCATCCCGCACAGCGAATGGGAAGCCCACCCGCCGGTCGGATACGCGGCGGACGCGCTGCGCCGCAACATCGCTCCAGGCGACTCGCTCGCGTTTCACGACCTGGTCCTACGTCTCGTCTCGATGCAGGCCGACACGGCCGTGTTTTCGCTCTCGGCCGGTGGCCACACGGCGGAGCGGGCGGTCGCCGACGGAGCCGCCTTCATCTGGAGCGGCTACCGCGTCGCCGTGCCGGCGCTGAACACCGCGGGCGGTCTCGGCGCGGGGCTCGCGGAGCTCGAGCTGGCGACCGTCTCCTCGCTGCCGGAACCCCTCGCGGCGTCGCCCGTGGCCGGCGGCGCGTCGCAGCGCCTGCGCGTTCCGCACGAGATCCGGTACGTCACCCTGCATCACAGTGGCAGCCCCGAGCCGCTGGCTCCCGAGGACGATCCGGTCGAGAAGCTGCGCGGCCTCCAGGCATGGGGGCAGAGGGATCGCAACTGGTGGGACGTACCCTACCATTTCCTGATCGATCTCGAAGGCCGCGTCTACGAGGGGCGCGACTATCGTTTCATGGGTGAGACGAACACGACCTACGATCCGTCCGGCCACCTGCTCATCAGCGCCATCGGCAACTACAACCAACAGGACGCCACGCCGGCGCAGATCGAGGCGATTACGGATCTGATGGCCTGGGCGTCGGCGCGATTCGGCGTCCCCCCGAGCGAAATCTACGGTCACGGTGATTGGGCCGACACGTCTTGCCCCGGCCGGCATCTGCAGCAATACCTCGACGACGGCACGTTCGTCGAAGGCGTGCGAAGGCGCCTGCAGGAAGCCTCCGAAAGGTAGGGCGCGGCGCCTGCTCACACACTTATCGGCGATTGCGGATCTTCCCGCCGGTCGGGTGCGCGTAGCGCGGGCGGCTTGAGGTTATGTCGGATTCGCTCCCGTGTCTAGTGGACGTTGCCCAAGAACCGACGTCTGACCGCGACGTACGATGACGAATTAGCTCCTGCGGAAGTACTTCAGCACGTCAGGATTTGACGATATGCAAGCCGACGCCCTCGCAATCATTTTCGCGCAGTTT
>CAZMXY010000102.1:0-13527 GCA_964570345.1 uncultured Rhodothermales bacterium
GAAGCGCACGTCCTGAGCATCGAATTGGAGGGCCGCCGGAGCAACCGCGATGGGATCGGCGCGTCGGTCATCGCATCCGGAGCAGGCAGGCACGTGCAGCGGCGCGTTTCCACGGGCTCGAGTTACCTGTCCCATTCTGATATGACCCTGGTTCTAGGTCTGGGGTCTACCGGCCGAATCGATACGTTATCGGTGCGTTGGCCAAGCGGACAGTTCGATCGCTTCCTCGACGTCGCCGCCGATCAGGCCGTGAGGATCGTCGAGGGGGACGATGCGTTGCATCCGGCAACTTCGACCCTGAGCCCCGCCTTCGCCGGCATCCCATGATTCCACCTCGAAGCATCGTTGAAGAGGGGCGCGCGGCGGTGCTTGGTTTGATCCTCGCCGTTTGGCTTGTCACCGCAGGTTGCGCGTCCGAGCCGAAATCTGCCGACCCGGTGACGGCCCGCATTCTGGTCGGATCGCAGCAGGCGCTGTATCGGGGCGAGCTTCGCCTGGCGGAAGTGCTAGCCGACAGTGCCGCCAATCGCCGGCCCCGACTCGCCGATGCGCACTTTCAGCGGGGGCGGGTCTTGTCCGTCATGAAGCGATTTGACGAAGCGCAGCACGCCTATCTCAAGGCCGTCAGCCTCGAACGCGGCTTCCACGAAGCATGGATCAATCTCGGGCACAATGCCTCCCGCCAGTTGCAGTACCGTGCCGCGCTCGGGTATTACGAGCAGGCTGCCGATTCAGATCCGGCCAAGGTGGGTGTGTATGTCGGCCGTACCTATGCCTCGCTGGGAGAAGCAGACAGCGCCCAGGCCGCCTATGAGCAGGCGCTCGCGGCGGATTCAGCCAACGCCTCCGCACACCTCTGGTTGAGTCTGCTCCATAAGGATCAAGGTAACCTGCAGCAGGCGCTGCACCATGCCCAAGAGGCGCTGGCGCTGAACCGGGACAACCTCGACTACCGCTATGTCATCGGAGCCCAACTGCTCACCATGGGCGACCTCGACGAAGCCCGGGAACACCTGGAATTGGTTGCCCGGCACCAGCCCTGGCATTACGGCGCCCATTATCGACTCGGGCGAATCATGGCGCAAAAGGGGCATTCGGATGAAGCCGAGCGCTTAATGACGCTCGCCGACAGCCTGCAGCAACTCCAGAGCGAAGCGGTGCGCCTGGAGGAAGTCATTCGGATGAAGCCGGAGGACTCAGGGGCCTGGATCCAATTGGGGCGGACGCTACGGCAACTCGGCCGCAACCAGGACGCCGCACAGGCCTTTCGGGTCGCCGAGGCGCTGAATGCATCGCCTGCGTCCTGAGGCTCCCGCCGTCCCCAGACCATGTCTGCCGTCATGCGCTTCGGTTGTCGTCATCAAATATTGTCTGTCCGCGGGATTTACCTGATGGGTGTGGGCTTTATGCTACTTTTTGTGGCGTGCCAATCAAAGCGTGGGGATGGCTCTGCCGCCGACGCGGCGCGTTCCGGTGACGAACTTGCGCAGGCGTACTGCCAGTCCTGCCACGAGCTCCCGGACCCCGCTTTGTTGACGAGAGACGACTGGGAGCACGAGGTGCTGCCTCATATGGCACTCTTTTTAGGGATCTACGAAGGCGGCGCTCCGCCGGACACGCTCTTTGAAGACGGCGTTGCCGGCGACCTGGTCAGGGAGGCAGGCATCTATCCGCAAGATCCAGTGCTTCAGCGCGAGCAGTGGGAGGTCATCGTTGCGCATTATCTCGATCAGGCACCCTCGACGTTGCCTCCTGCAGACCGCCCCGCCGTCACGATCGGCCTGAAGCACTTCGCGGTGCGCGTGCCCGGCTTTCGGGTCGCGCCCCCGATGACCAGTCTCGTGAAGCTTGATACGGCCCAATCCCTGATTTACGTGGGCGACGTAAAGACGGACTACAGCACGCTGACTGTGCTGAACCCGGAGGGCGACGTCGTCGAGCGGGTCGCGCCGTTGAAGGCGCCGACCCACGTCGAATGGGTTGCCGACACCCTCTTTGTGCTGGAAGCGGGGCGGCTCTTACCAACGGACGCGCCCAGTGGTCGCCTGGTGAAAGTCTTCCGACTTCCCGGGCAGGACCGGTATGGCGGGATGGTCGAGGTCGTGAGCAGTCTTCATCGCCCCGTTCATTTCACCCGGGCAGACCTCACGGGCAACGGCCGGCCGGATTTCGTCGTTTCCGAATTTGGACGGCATCTGGGACGTCTGTCCTGGTTCGAGAACCCTTCCGTCGGGCGCAATCAACGGCACGTTCTCAAAGACCAGCCCGGCGCGATACGAACCGAAGTGCGTGACCTAGATGGGGATGGTCGCCCGGATATCGTGGCGCTGATGGCCCAGGGCGACGAGCGTGTCATCTTCTTTGCAAGCCGGGAGGACGGCCGATTTGAGGAGCGGACGCTGCTACGGTTTCCGCCTTCCTACGGCTCGACCTCGTTCGAACTCGTGGATCTGAATGGTGACGGTCACGTCGACGTCCTCTATACCGCCGGCGACAACGGGGACTATACTCCGCCTCTCAGGAAGCCCTACCATGGCGTACGGGGCTTTCTCAACGACGGCGCGAATCATTTCGAGGAGGCCTTCTTTTTTCCCCTGAAGGGGGCGTACGGCGCGACAGCCGCCGACTTCGACGGTGACGGAGACCTCGATGTCGCTGCCATCGCATTTTATCCCGGCTACGACGATATCCCACACGAGGGCTTCGTGTATCTGGAGAACACGGGGGATTTCGAGTTTGCCCCGTTTACGTTTTCCAGCCACGATGCCGGCCGGTGGATGGTCATCGACAGTGGAGACATTGATGGCGACGGGGACGTCGACATCGTCCTTGGATCCTTCGTGGGGCTGCTTGAAGCACATATCCCCGATACGCAGCGGCGCCGCTGGCTTGAAGAGAGCCCGTCAATCCTCATTCTCGAGAATACCACGCGATAAGGCTACCTCCGAGCACCGGGTCCGGCCGCGGCCCCCGAGGGCTCAGGGCAGTCAGGATTTCAACATATCCAGGGCGACGTCAACGATCATGTCTTCCTGGCCGCCGACCATCCTTCGCCGACCCAGCTCTTCCAGAATCGCACGCGTGTCAATGCCGTAGCGTCGGGAGGAGCGTTCGGCATGCAGCAGAAAGCTGGAGTAGACACCGGCGTAGCCGAGCGATAGCGTTTCCCGATCCACCCGAACCGGGCGCGTCTGCAGCGGCCGAATCAAGTCGTCGGCGGCATCCATCAGTGCATAAACGTCGCACCGGTGGTCGACGTCCATCTTGCGCAGGACGGCGACCAAGACCTCTAATGGGCAGTTCCCGGCGCCTGCACCCATGCCGGCCAGAGAGGCGTCCAAACGGTTCGCACCGTGCTGCATCGCCACGATTGTGTTGGCCACGCCGAGGGATAAGTTATTGTGACAGTGGATGCCGATTTCGGTCTCGCCGTCTAGCACCTCCCCAAATGCCGTTATTCGGGCCGCCACATCATCCATCAGCAGCGCCCCGGCCGAGTCGGTCACGTACACGCAGTCGGCACCGTAGGATTCCATTAATTTGGCCTGCCGGGCCAATTCATGGGGTTCGACCATATGCGCCATCATCAGGAAGCCGCCGACATCCATTCCCATCTTCTTCGCCGCTGCGATGTGTTGGGAAGATATGTCGGCCTCCGTGCAGTGGGTAGCGATTCGAACCGACGCGACGCCCAGGTCTCGCGCCCGTTTCAGGTCGTCGATGGTCCCGATGCCGGGAAGAAGGAGGGTAGTTAACCGGGCACGCTGCAGGCGGTCGGCGAGCCCCTGCAGCCATTCCCAATCCGTATGGGCGCCGAAGCCGTAGTTGAAGCTGGAGCCCGTCAACCCGTCGCCATGCGCTACTTCGATAGCATCCACCTGGGCGTCGTCAAGCGCCTGGGCGATGTTCGTGATCTGCTCCTTGGTGTATTGATGGCCGAGGGCGTGCATGCCGTCGCGGAGCGTAACGTCCTGGATGTAAAGGGGATGAGGCATGGGTCAGGCGGATGCTGGGATGAGGTGGGCCAGTTTCTCTCCGGTCGCCAGAGCGGCGGACGTCATGATGTCCAGATTGCCTGCATAGGTCGGCAGGTAGTGGCCGGCCCCGCGCACCTGTAGGAAAACTGTGGTCTTCAAGCCGTGCCGACGCCCGAGCCCTTCGATAAACACCGGGCGGTCGGGGGGGATGTCTTCGAACTGTACGTCCTGGTGCAACGTGTAGCCCGGCACGTAGTGCTGCACCTCGGCCACCATGCGTTCGATGCTGGAGCGGACCTCGTCCGGATCGGCCGGCTCGCTGAGCGTGAAGACCGTGTTTCGCATTACTAGCGGAGGCTCCGCCGGGTTCAAGATGATGATGGCTTTGCCGCGAGCCGCGCCGCCAACTCGCTCGACACCCCGAGCCGTGGTCTGGGTGAATTCATCGATGTTGGCCCGCGTCCCTGGACCGGCTGATTTGCTGGCAATGGTGGAGACGATTTCTCCGTAATAAACGGGTGTCACACGGGAAACGGCCGCGACGATTGGAATGGTGGCCTGGCCGCCGCAGGACACCATGTTGAGGTTTTGAACTCCTGCATGGAGGTCCAGATTGACCGGCGGGACTACATATGGGCCTATCGCAGCCGGCGTAAGGTCAATGATGCGTTTGTTCGGATACCGTTTCACGACGGCATCGTTGGCTCGGTGTGCCTTCGCCGAGCTCGCGTCGAACAAGATTTCGACGGCGTCCCATGCCGGCATATCGAGCAGGCCTTGGAGGCCTTCGTGGGTCGTCGAGACGCCGAGGCGGGTGGCACGGGCCAGACCCTCTGAGTCAGGGTCGATGCCGACCATAGCGGACAGGTTCAAGGTTGTGGACGTTCGAAGCACCTTCATCATCAGGTCGGTCCCGATGTTGCCCGAACCGATTATGGCAACGTTTGTGGTTTTCATGGAGGTGGAGCCGCTTTGTTAACGTCCGCCTGTTACATCGAGGGTCGTGCCGGTCACGTAGGAGGCCTCGTCGGAGAGCAGCCAAAGGATGGCGCTCGCGACCTCATTCGGCGAGCCGCCGCGCTGCATGGGCACCTTGTGCGCGAGACTGCCCACCCTGTCGGGCTGACCACTGTCGGCATGAATGTCGGTGAAGATGAGGCCGGGGCGTACGCCGTTGACGCGAATACCTTCGGCCGCCACCTCCTTGGCAAGGCCGATCGTCATGGTATCCATCGCGCCCTTGGTCGCAGCGTAATCGGCGAACTCGAACGCGCCCCCCGTCCGGGCCGCCGCAGACGAGACGTTCACGATGGCCCCTCCATGACCGCCGTAGCGGGGAGACATGCGCTTGACGGCTTCCCGGGTGCACAGGACGCTGCCGAATACGTTGATCTGAAAGACCCGTTGCCATCGATCGAGGCTTATCTCCTCAAAGCGGGCCCTCGCATTCAGGATGCCGGCATTGTTCACGAGTGCCTTGAGTGCGCCCACGGTGCGATCGAGAGCACTGAAGACCTGCAGCACGTCGTCTTCGCACGCGACGTCGCAGGCGAAGGCGTGCGCGGTACCACCTGCGCTTGTGATCTCCGCTACGACGGAGGTCGCCAACTCGCGGTTGCTTCGATACGTAATGCAGACCGTGTAGCCCTGCTTCGCAGCCAAGTGCGCCGTGGCGGCTCCGATGCCGCGGCTGCCGCCTGTGATGAGGATGACATCGTCCATAGAGCAGGGCGTGCTACATCAGGTTCGGGGTATGATATTTCTTGCGGTATTGCAGCGGCGTATAGCCGGTGATGCTTTTGAATTGCCGGTTGAAATACGACGGCGTATGGTAACCGCTCTTGTAGCAGGTCTCCGCAACCGGCAGTCCCTCTTCGATGAAGAGCCTGCAGGCATGTCCGATCCGGAACTGGTTGAGGGTCTGTGAGAACGTCTTGCCGGTGCGCTTCTTGAAGAACTTACAGAAGGCCGACGAACTCATGTTAATGTGTGCGGCCACGTTGGAGAGCGTGACGTCCTCCGTGTAGTGTTTTAAAAGGTATTCGAACACCTGGTTGATGCGGGGCGCATCGCCTTCCGGAAATGATGGGGCATAGACGACCGAAGCCAGGGGGGTTCGCTCTGAACTTTGCGCAATCAGATGCAGACTGTCGAGCAGGGTCGCCAGCCGTTCGTACCCCGAAAGTGAGAGGAGGGCTTCCATCTTCTCAGCCACCTGATCGCGTGTACTGCCGTAGATGTGAAGACCCCGCGTCGACTGCTCCAGCAGTTTTCGAACGGGCACCAGTTCGGGTACGCCAAAAAAGGAATCGCCCAGAAACCCGCCCGAGAAGTGTACGACGATGGCTCGACATCGAAACGCTGGATTCCCCGTATAATAGCGCTCGTCATTCCGCATGTAGTGAGGCAGATTAGGCCCGATTAGGAGCATATCCCCCGCTTCGAAATATCCCACATGATCCCCGATGACCCGCTTCCCTTCACTCTCAGCGATGAGGGTCAGCTCATACTCCGGATGTACATGCCACCCGATCTCGATATGCGGAAGGATGTCCTCCTTCAATGCGAAGGAATGGTTCGAGCTGAGGACTACTTTTTCGAGAAGAGGCCGCATGGTAGAACGTGCACAATACTGTACGGAATCGAATAAGAATTCGCAAGTATGCTCAATATAGTACAATAAATGGCCAAAAGTGTGTAAGCTGATCCAGGACGCGTCGTCTACCTTTAAAGCATCACGGCTCCGAGAGCGGCGTCGTGACCCATAATCTAATTGAAACTAGAGGCCCGCCATGGTTTTGCCCTCCGTCACGTCGATCGGCAACTCACGTGTAGGTATGGAGAAGGGGAATTTGGACCGGGCACGCGCTGACCTGCGGCGTCGGCGCGGGCCGCATGTCGTCCGTGATCCGGCAACTGCTCGCCTGGTCAGCAAGATACTGAGGTGGTGCATCTCGGGGCTGATGCTGCTGGTGTTCCTGAGTGAGCATCCCGCGGCGGCGCAGGGCCCGGCCGTCGAGTTTTGGTATGGCTCGTCCCAATATTTCGGTCAAAACGGGGAGCCTCAGCGCTGGATCAACGTGCTCGGAACCGTGTCGAACGCACAGCACGTCGAGGCGCTCACCTATCGACTCAATGACGGCTCCGCCGATACCCTCAGCATGGGCATTGACCTACATCGATTGGCTGAGCCCGGCGACTTCAACGTGGAGCTGACGTGGGACGAGGTGCATCCCGGCGACAACGATTTGGTCGTGACGGCCACGTACGACGACGGCCGCATCGCGACGGCGCGGACGACGCTGGTGGTCGAGCGCAGCAATACGTGGCCCCTACCTTACCGGGTGGATTTCGCAGACGTGGACAGTCTGCAACGGGTCGTGCAGATCGTAGACGGGCACTGGACCGTGACGGACGCGGGGGTCCGCACTGTGACACCCTATTATGACCGTGTCCTCTCCTTAGGGGATACCACGTGGCAGAACTACGAAGCGCGTGTCCGTTTGACGATTCATGATTTTGTACCTTCTCAGCCGGGGCCGCCAACGTACGACGTTACCCATTTCGGCATTGCGATGCGATGGCGTGGACATCATCCCGACGAGTATCAGCCCAATCGGAAGTGGTATCCGATGGGGTCCCAGGGCGAGTTGCTGCTACGCAGCCCGCCAGACAGCAGTGGATATCGCATCCTCTTCGGCAGCGAGCACAAAACGGTTGTGGCCGAGCGGGGGTTTCTTGTGGAGTTAGGTGTGCAACGCTGGGTTCGTACGCAGGTCCGTACCCTCTCTGACGGTTCCACCCTGTACCGCTACAAGACCTGGCAGGTAGAGGAGCCGGAACCGGAAGGCTGGAACGTGGAGGGAACGGAGCCGGGACACCTGGACTATCGGTCCGGATCGCTGTGCATCGTACCGCACAACAGCGACGTCACCATTCACGAGGTGTCTGTCGTTCCCTTATGACATAGTTCCCTAATGATACATGTCGATTGGAAACGAAGGCTCGTCCGCGCACGATTCGAAGAGGTTCCCACACGCAGACGGATCGACTTAACAACGTTCTGCGAATTCTACCAGATCTGCACAATAATGCGCTCATTGTCCCCCTAATTTTACCGGATGATTCAACATAGTGCAGAAGATAGGCAATTCCGTGGAAGACCCTTCTCGTCCCATTTCCTACTTTCTCATGCCTCCAGATTCGAACTTCACGGCGCTGTAAATCGCACATGAATCATATCCAGGGCCCCGGCATCTTTCTGGCTCAGTTTCTCGGCGATGAATCCCCGTTCGACGGTATCAACGCCCTGGCCGGATGGGCATCCGACCTGGGGTACGTCGGCGTGCAGGTTCCGACGTGGGATGCACGGGCAATTGACCTGAACGCCGCGGCATCATCACGGGATTATTGCGATGAGTATAAGGGGCGGCTCGCGGACGCAGGCAGCACCGTCATCGAACTTGCGTCGTACCTGCAGGGACAGGTCATGGCTATGCATCCGGCCTACGAGCGTCTGTTTCAGCCTTTCTATCCGCAAGGGCTGAATGACCAGCAGCGGATAGCCTGGGCGACGGAGCAGTTGGAGAAAACGATTCGGGCGTCGGTGCGCCTTGGCACGACTAATATCTCCGTCCTCTCGGGCGGGCTGGCATGGCCGTATATGTACCCCTGGCCGCAGCGATCGGAAGGGCTGATCGATGAGGCGTTCAAGGAACTCGCTCGTCGCTGGCATCCCCTGCTCGAGCTGGCGCACGAGCATGGGATCACGTTCGGGTTCGAACTGCATCCCGGCTCCGATCTTTATGACGGTGCGACATACCTGCGGTTTTTGGATGTAACGGAGCATCATCCGGCCGCATGCCTGACTTATGATCCCAGCCACTTCCTGCTGCAGCAACTCGACTACATTGACTTCATCGAGCGTTTTGCCGACCGGATTAAAGCATTTCACGTAAAGGATGCCGAGTATCGCCCCGACGGCCTCACCGGGGTTTACGGTGGCTACGAGAGCTGGGGCAGACGTGCCGGTCGCTTCCGCTCGCCGGGCGACGGTCAGATCGATTTCAAACACATCTTCTCGCGGTTAACGGCGCACGGATATCGTGGGTGGGCGATTCTCGAATGGGAGTGCTATCTCAAGAGTCCGGAGCAAGGTGCGCGCGAAGGTGCTGCCTTCATCCGGAATCAGATCATTGAAACCACCTCTCGGACGTTCGACGATTTCGCCAAGAGCGACACGGACCGGCGGCTTAATCGCGAGCTCCTGGGGTTGGAGCAGAGCGACGTCAATATGAATGCCTAGGTGCGTAGTAGTCCGATGGATACAAAAGCGTCGCTCCGCATCGCGATTATCGGTACCCGGTTCACGGGGCGTGCGCACAGCAACGCCTATTGTCCGCTACGTCGGCGGATGATCGGGGATGCCGTCCTCAAGACCTCTCGAGCGGGTACGTGGGAGGCGAATCCAGAATCCTGAAGCATCTTCCACGGCGCGAGGACGCTCCGAGCCAACGGATGCTGTTCCGACGGATGCGTCTATGCCCGTGCCTTCGAAAGACTCATCAGATGTCATATGATTGATACCCGAACACTTGGCCGTCTCCAGGCGAAGGCTCAGGAGATCCGCCGTAGCATTCTCACCATGGTTTACGAGGCGCGTTCAGGGCATGTCGGAGGGAGTCTGGGCGCGACCGATCTCGTGGTCGCTCTGTATTATTATCTCATGCGTCACGATCCCCAGCGTCCTGACTGGAAGGATCGGGATCGGTTTGTCCTGTCCAAAGGTCACTGTACTCCTGTGATTTATGCGGTCCTGGCCGATTGCGGCTATTTCCCTCGTGAGGATCTGGCGAGCTTTCGTCGCCCGGGGTCGCATCTCCAAGGTCATCCGTATCAGCCGAAGACACCGGGGATCGACGCGTCGACAGGGACGCTGGGTCTTGGGCTTTCGACTGCAGTTGGTATGGCACTTGGAGCAAAACGCCGTGGTTGGTCTCATCGGTACTTCGTGCTCTGCGGGGACGGTGAGATCCAGGAAGGACAGATCTGGGAAGCAGCGATGTTCGCCAACAAGTACAGGCTCGACAACGTGGTCGGCTTCGTCGATCGCAATTACCTGCAGACCGACGGCAATACCGAGGATATTATGCCCCTTGATCCATTGCGGCCGAAATGGGAAAGCTTTGGCTGGATCGTCTATGAAATAGACGGTCATGATTTCAACGAGATCATCGCTACGGTCGAAACCGCGCGCGAGGCCGAACGGCCCGTCATGATCATCGCGCGCACCGTCAAGGGGAAGGGCGTCTCGTTCATGGAAAACGCGGTAAGCTGGCACGGCACACCACCGGGCCGGAAAGACTACGAGAGGGCGATGTCGGATCTGGATTGATGTCGCGAGAATGTGGATCCGAGACAATGACTCATCAGATTGCCGAGATAGCGTCGATGGAATTCAAGAAAACCCGCCAGGGGTACGTGGACGGGCTGATCGAGTTAGGGGCAACCCACCCAGACGTCGTCGTTCTCGATGCCGACGTGGCGAAGGCGACCCAAACGTATCAATTCGAAGACGTCTACCCCGACCGGTTTTTCAATTGCGGCGTGCAGGAACAGAATATGTTGTGCGTGGCGGCGGGATTGGCTCTCGAAGGCTTCGTTCCATTCGCCTCGACGTTCGGTGTCTTTGCGACGTGCCGAGCCGGGGATCAATTACGTAATGCCATTGCATATCCGAATCTGAATGTCAAGATCGGGGTGACTCACTGTGGCATCAGCACGGGAGGTGACGGAGCTTCGCATCAGACCAATGAAGACGTCGCCGTCGTGCGAGCTTTGCCCAACATGACGGTGCTGGTGCCCGGCGATTACGAAGAAGCGAAGCAGGCCACGATTGCCGCGATAGACCACCAAGGACCTATGTACTTGAGGTTCGGACGCGATAGCTACCCCGTTGTGCCGGAGATCCACGGCGCGTTTGAGATCGGGCATGCCAGGAAGTTGCGTACGGGTAGTGACCTGACGATCATAACAACCGGTATCATGGTCAGCGAAGGACTTGCCGCGGCCGATCTTCTAGCTTCCGAAGGCGTCTCCGTCCGGGTTCTTCACATGCCGACGATCAAGCCGCTGGACGAAGTCGCCGTACTAGGTGCTGCCAGAGAAACGATGGGCATCGTGACCGCTGAGGAACACTCTATTATCGGGGGCTTGGGCGAGGCAGTGGCCGGTGTCGTGTGTGAGCAGCATCCGTGCCGCGTGGTGCGGGTAGGCGTGAGGGATAGGTTCGGTGAGTCGGGGGAAGCGCAGGAGTTGCTCCACAAGTTTGGTCTCCGTGCGAAAAACATCGTCGTCGCCGCTCAGAGCATCCTCCGCTGAATTACCCACCCTTTCGACGTTATGCGAGCGCTCGTAAAATATCAGCAGGGCCCCGGCAACGTCGAGCTACGTGACATGGCTGATCCCGAACCCGGCGCCGATCAGGTCCTGCTGGAAGTCGCCTGGTGCGGTATCTGCGGGACGGACGTGCACGTGTACCACGATACGTTTAAGAACTATCCGCCCGTGATTCTGGGACATGAGTTTTCCGGGACCGTCGTGGCGACAGGGAAGGGCATCCGTAACATCGGGATCGGGGACACCTTCGCAGTACTCGGCGCGACTGCCGTCACGTGTGGTTCGTGCATCTACTGTCACCGGGGAGAGTTTATGTTCTGCCCCGCCCGACGAGGAATGGGGCACGGTGTCCACGGGGCATTTGCGCGATACGCCGTAGCTCGCACCGATCAGTTATTCCGAATACCCGATGACGTTTCGCTGGAGGAAGCTGCTCTGGTCGAGCCGTTGGCCGCCGCAGTGCATGCGGTCGCTGACGTCGGCCAATACAAGCTAGGCGACGTCGCTCTCGTCTCCGGGCCGGGTCCGATTGGGCTATTGTGCGTGAAGCTGCTCGCGATCCAAGGGATTAGAGTTCTGGTGGCTGGAACGGCCGTTGACCGCATCCGGCTGCAACAAGCCGAAGCGTTCGGGGCTGCTCGGACCGTTTCCGTGGATGAAGAAGATCTGTCGACCGTGATAATGGAGGAGACGCACGGCGACGGCGTCGACATCGCCTTCGAGTGTGCCGGCGCGGAGGCTTCGGTACGTGGCTGCCTATCCGTCGTGCGTCCCCTTGGCCGATTCGTGCAGGTAGGGCACTTCGGCAAGGACTTGCTTGTGCCCTGGGACTATATCGCATTTCGCCAACTACGCGTCGAAGGCTCGGTCGGCTATACGCGCGCGACATGGACGCAGACGATGCGCATCCTCGAGCAGGGGAAACTCCGCATCTCCGACACAATCTCGCACAAATTTCCGCTCTCTGCCTGGAAAGAGGGCTTCGACCTCGTCGAGCGGAAGCAGGCTGTCAAGGTGTTGTTGACCCCGGAATTATAACTGCATTTTTAGACCTATCATACTTCGTGCTCTACTCATTTGAACGACAGACGGCCGTGATCACCGGAGCAGGTTCGGGGATCGGGTTTGCGATCGCGAAGCAACTCGCTCACCTTGGGGCATCGGTAGTCGTCAACGACATTGATCCCGCTCGAGCAGACGACGCGGTGGACAAGATCCGGACGAACGGGGGGAATGCCGTACCGTTCCGGGGGGACGCCGGGGACGTCGACGTGGTCCGCGGTCTGGTCGCTTGCGCGGTGGACGAGTTCGGTCATCTTGATTTGGCGATTGCCAATGCCGGCCTCACGCTGTTCAACGACTTCTATTCTTGCAGTCTCAAGGACTTTCAGCGCCTACTGAACGTCAACGTGCGTGGGACGTTTTTTCTGGCGCAGGCCGCCAGCAGGCATATGCGGGCGAGTGGTCGGGGAGGAAAAATCCTGTTGATCTCGTCGAACATCGGCGTCCAACCGCATCCGGGGCTGGCCGTGTACGGCATGACCAAGGCGGCGCTCAACATGATGGCACGCGCGCTCGCGCTAGAGCTGGCTCCTCACCGGATCGCGATCAATGCACTGGCGCCGGGTGCCACGATTACGGAACGGACTCTGCAGGACGACGCCGACTACCGACAGATCTGGCAGCCGCTCATCCCGGACGGACGGGTCGCCGATTCGGACGAAATCGCCGGCGCTGCTCTTTTTCTACTTTCCGCCGCGGCTGAGCACATCACAGGCCAAACGCTCGTGATCGATGGCGGGTGGACTAGTAATGGCCGGTATCCTGCGCCGGAATCTGTCTCTTCCATCATCCCATCTGGGAAATGATTCGCCTCCCGTTCTCCTCCTCCTGACAGCTAGGCTCGCTCTCCCAAAGCGATTATTCGCTAGGGGATACGGCGTGGAGACTCAATCTTCGGGGTCGGAGCTTACGAGCATTACAGGGGTTTGCGCGCACTAACGGGCTTCCGATCGTACCTGCGACCAGGCTCGACCCGGACCGCCTCCAGCTCGGAACCCGTACTGAGGGCGCACTTACCAAGTACAGGAACAACGTCGATGAACTGCCGGATCAGCCTGAACCAACACTACATTGATCGCCATGCACGTCT
>CAZMXY010000103.1:0-2799 GCA_964570345.1 uncultured Rhodothermales bacterium
AGCTGCGCCTGCGCTACTGGCACCACTTCGAAGGCACGACCTACTGGGACGACGTGTCCATCGTAAACGTCGGCGGCAGCGCGCTCGTGGGCACGTCGATCGAAGAGGGTGACGACGTCGCCGGAGAGCTTCCGACCGAGTTCCACCTCCTTCAAAATTACCCGAATCCGTTCAATCCGTCGACGACGATCTCGTTCGAACTTCCGGCCACCGATCGGGTCACGCTGGAAGTGTTCAACCTGCTCGGTCAACGGGTCGCGACCCTCATAGACGGTCGTGACGTCGCCGCAGGCCGGCATGCCTTCCGATTCGATGCCTCGGGTCTGTCCAGCGGAGTGTACCTCTACGTGCTGCGGACGACGAATCAGGTCGAGACGCGCGCGATGATGTTAATGAAATAGGGGCAACTCCGCTCGGCGGGGGCGACACGCGTCGTTCCCGCCGGCGACCCGTGCCGCCGACGGACGAAGGGAGAAACTCATCCTCCGGACTCCCTTCGTCCGACGCGGCGCGTCGCGTCACCTCCGTCACGATTCGAAGATCGTAGTACAAGGTCGTGTATCTCGCCAAATCCATCCTGCTCATTCTGAAGACCATCCTGTTCATTCTGGTGGTACTCGGTTGGGGCATCCCGGAGGCGGCGCAGGCGCAGACCGGCAAAATCGCCGGCCGCGTCGTCGACGCCTCGACCGGCGAGCCGCTCCCCGGGGTGAACGTGGTCGTCGTCGGCACGTCGCAGGGCAGCACCACCGATCTCGATGGGTACTACGCGATTCTGCGGCTCAGGCCGGACGTCTACGCAGTTCGGGCCTCCTTCGTCGGCTTCGCGCCGATGACCGTCGAGAACGTGCGTGTTCGGATCGACCAGACGAGCGAGGTGGACTTCGGCCTCCGCGAGGAGGCCATCATGGGTGAAGAAGTCGTCGTGACGGCTGATCGGCCGCTCGTACAGCGAGACCTCACCTCGAGCGCGGCCTCCGTTTCGTCGGAAGAGCTCGAAGCCCTTCCCGTTCTGAATTTCACCGACGTCATTAATCTGCAGGCCGGAGTCGTCGACGGGCATTTTCGCGGTGGACGTCAGGGCGAGGTGGCCTACATGGTCGACGGGGTGGCGATCAACGACGTGTTCGATCAGACGTTCGCCTACCAGGTGGAAAACAACGCGATCCAGGAAGTCCAGATCATCAGTGGGACGTTCAATGCGGAGTACGGGCAGGCGCAGTCCGGCGTCGTGAACATCGTAACGAAAGACGGCGGCCGTCAATACGCAGGCAGCCTTAGCGCGTTCGTGGGGGACTACGTTACGACCGACACGGATCGCTTCGCGAACCTGGGCGCCGTGTCCCCGACGGGTTCGTACGACGTACAGGGCACGCTGAGCGGCCCCTTTCCGGGTCTCGGCGACCGGCTGACGTTCTTCGCCTCGGGACGCTACGCCGACAGTGAGGGGTATCTTTTCGGCCGCCGCGCCGTGCAGCCGGCCAGCGCCGGCGAGGAGGACGGCGTATTCGTAGACGTCGACGGTCGCAGCGTGTTCGTACCCGCGCTGGGCGACAGTGCGTACGTACCGATGAACTGGGGCCGACAGGCCACCGGGCAGCTCAAGCTGACGACACGCCTCTTCGGGAGTAATCGGCTCACGATCGGATCGCTCGTCCAGCGTGACAGGGGCCAGAACTACGACCACCTGTTTCGGATCAATCCGGACGGCATTCCAACGACGTACGGCGATTCCTGGTCGGTGACGTCCACGTACA
This sequence comes from uncultured Rhodothermales bacterium, assembly GCA_964570345.1. Taxonomy (GTDB): domain Bacteria; phylum Bacteroidota; class Rhodothermia; order Rhodothermales; family VXPQ01; genus CAZMXY01. The sequence goes on from CAZMXY010000103.1 coordinate 1,758, forward strand.
GCCACCTCATCGCCGATCACAGTTTCGTCGACGTCAAAGGAGCGTATTTCTCGAATCGAGTCGACTCGTACGTCTACGAGGATCCGCTCGACGCCCGCTACCCGGCCGACGACGCCATACGTCGTCTCGGAGGGAATTTCTCGTTCTATCGCGGCGGAGCGCGAATGCAGTATTTCGAGCGCGAAACGACGACACTGCTCGGCCGCGTCGACCTCACCAGCCAGGTCACGCGCCGCCATCAGGTCAAGACGGGCGTCGAGTTCAAGCAGCACGAGCTGTTTCTCGACGACTTCGAGATCAAAAACAACGCCGGCACGAATTTCCAACCCTCGATTCCGCAAGTCGGCACGCCCGACCACGTACAGTACACCCGCCGACCCGTCGAAGGCAGCGCGTACGTTCAGGACAAGATGGAATTCGACTATCTCGTCGTCAATGCGGGGGTGCGGCTCGATTATTTCGACGCGGCGGGGGACGTGCTCGAGGACTTCGGCCGGCCGCGATCCTCCGAACGACGAGCCTCCAAGCCCAAGTGGCAACTCTCGCCCCGCGTCGGACTCGCCTACCCGCTGTCCGAGCAGGGCGTCGTGCACGTCGCCTACGGACATTTCTTCCAGGTCCCGCCGTTCCAGTATCTGTACACGAACGAAGATTACGTCTATGATCCGGAGGAAGGGCTGAACCGGGCGTTCGGATACGCCGATCTCGAGCCGCAGCAGACGGTTTCCTACGAGATCGGGCTACAGCAGGCCTTTTCCGACGTCATCGGCGTGGACGTGACGGCGTACTACAAGGACATACGAAACCTGCTGGGCACGCGAATTGAAGTCATCCAGCCTGGATTCGACGAGCCGTTTCCCCTGCAAAAATACGGGCGCTTCATCAATCGAGACTACGGTCAGGTGAAGGGGCTCATCGTAGCCTTCGAGAAGCGCATGTCCGGCGGCATCGGACTCAACGTCGACTATACCTTTCAAGTCGCGCGCGGCAATGCCAGCGACCCGCGTTCGGTCCTGCTCGACGAGCAGAGCGGAACCGAGTC
>CAZMXY010000103.1:2899-5351 GCA_964570345.1 uncultured Rhodothermales bacterium
CGCCCAGCGAGAGCCGGATCCCAACCAGGGTCACAACCGGTGGACGCAGTGGGGCGTCATGGACGGCAACCGGGCGCGCACCCTCTATGCGAATCACGGCGAGATCGCTCGCTGGCCCGATCAGCCTTCGGGCGAGTGGCCGAAAGGCAGCGGGCGTTCGTACGTCGACGGCGTCGCCTTCATCGTAGCGACCAGGACCCAGGACGCCCGCGGGTCGACCATCTATCCGGCCAGCAACAATTATCGAGAGTTCATCGACCTCGACCCGATCACGAAGATTCCGTGGGGGTGGTCTCCGGTTCCGGGCTATTCCAATCCGCGGCAGGAGTCACCGGCTCGCAGCGACGATCCATCGACGTGGCCCTCCGAATGGCCGGACAGGCCGATCGACTGGGCGGGCCAGTGGAATGGATTCTTCGGACGCGGAGTCCAGAACGCCGACGTCGAAACTTATTTCGTGTTCGACGACAGTCCCGACCGCGAGTGGATGCAGCCGCCGCACGAATTTTTTCCCTGCCCGGACGATACGTCCCGAGGCGGTCTGGGTCTCGAAGTAGCCGCTCGCGGGTTTCAGTGGAATCATCCCCTGGCGCAGGACGTGATCTTCTGGCTCTACGAGATCACGAACGAGTGCGAGCGCGATTACGACGACGTGTACTTCGCGCAGTACATCGACTGGGGCGTGGGCGGAACGGACGACTCCGGCGACGACGAAGGGGCCTACAGCACCAAGCTCGACCTCGCGTTCGCCTGGGACTACGACGGAATCGGCTCGCCAGGGCGGTGGGGACCCGTCGGCACCGCGGGCTATGCCTTTCTCGAATCACCGGGCATCTCCACCGACGGTCGAGACAACGACGAGGACGGCATCGTAGACGAGAGCCGCGACAGCGGTCCGGGACAGCTCATCGAAGGGCAGGACGCCATCCGCCAATACGTCGAGGCCCACTACGATCTCGCGTCGTTCGAGGCGTTCTATCTGGGCCTGGAATCGCGGCCTGCCTTCATCGCCGGACGCTGGTGGACCGGCGACGAGGACATGGACTGGGTCGGATTTCGCGACGACAACGGCAACGGAGAATGGGACGCAGACGAGCTCTTGAACGACGACGTCGGTGAAGACGGGCTCGGGCCCACCAGTCCGAACTATCCCGGCCGCGATCGCGGTGAAGGGGACGGTAGGCCCACGGCCGGTGAGCCCAATTTCGATGCACTGGACAAGGACGAATCGGATCAGATCGGACTTACGGGCTTTGCCGTCTTCGACGTCCATCGCTACGAGCTGATCAACGAAGAAGAGAATTTCCGCGTCTTCTCGAGCGCGCTGCCGCCGCTCGACGACGTCGTGCTCGCGGGTGGGCGTAATCTGGGGATGTTCTTCTCCTCCGGACCTTTCCCGCTCAAGGCCGGCCAAACCGAGCGCTTCTCGATGGCGCTCATCTTTGCGGACAAGGACTTCAACGACCCGCGCGACGTAGAGAATTCCGCCCTCGCTCGAAAAAAGGAGACGGTGCAGCAGATCTACAACGCCGACTACCGCTTCGCGCGGCCGCCGAACAAGGCCACGGTACGGGCGATTCCTGGCGACGGCATGGTTACGCTCGTCTGGGACGACGTGGCGGAGCGGTCCTTTGACCCCTTCCTTCGAGAATTCGATTTCGAAGGGTATATGATCTACCGATCGACCGAGCCCAATTTCGAGGAAAACCTGCTCGTCACCGACGCCTTCGGAAACCGAATCTTCCAGAAGCCGATCGCTCAGTTCGACCTGATCAACGGCCTGCGAGGTACGCATCCCGTCACGATCAACGGCGTCTCCTTCAATCTCGGCACGGACAGCGGTCTCAAGCACACGTACATCGATCGCGACGTTCGGAACGGCGAGACGTACTACTACGCCGTCGTCGCCTATGACCGTGGACTCGTGGCACGGGACGCCTTCGGCAACGTTCAGGTCGAACCCGACGGGACGGTTCGCGGCCTCTCGCCCAGCCTCACGTCGGCCGTCATCAAGAACGACGTGGCCGGCAACGTCGTGACGGACGTCAACACCGCCGTGGCGACGCCTCGTGCGCCCGCCGCCGGATACGTGCCGCCCGACGTCGCCGCCTTCAATCGGTCGACGGCCGGGACCGGCAGCGTGGACGTGCAGATCGTCGTGCCCGGACTCATACCGCACGCCGCCGACTACGAGCTGACGTTCGCGAATCCGTCGCTCTGGCAGGACAGCTCCCGCGTCGCCTACACGCTCCGAAACGCCACGAGCGGCGCCGTGGTCGATGAAGGCGTGATCGAGGGCGGACGCCGCGAGCTGCCCCCGACCGAAGGCTTCACCGTCGACGTCCAAACGCCGACCGGCGTGACCGTGATCGAGTCTTCGGTCCGATTCGAAGGCGACGGCGGTACCGTGATTCCCATCGTGCAGCCGGCCTCGTCGAGCAACGTCGTGGGC
>CAZMXY010000103.1:5451-13525 GCA_964570345.1 uncultured Rhodothermales bacterium
CGGCGGTACCGTGATTCCCATCGTGCAGCCGGCCTCGTCGAGCAACGTCGTGGGCGCCCAGCGATTCGTGGCGCTGCCCGCCGACTTCGCCATCCACTTTACTGACGCGGTGGCCGACACGTCGCTTCGCCTCACGTTCGGCTCCCGGGAGATCCCCACGAACTTCTACGTCGAGAACGTCTTGACCGGCGCGCGGGCCGACTTCATGATCGTGGAGGACGTCGACTCGCTGCGCAACGGCCGTTACGACGACGGCGATCGGATCATTCTCGTGATGGGCGAGACGCCCGGCACCGCCCCCGAATTTTCCGGCGGAAGATGGCTTTCAAGCTGGTCGATTCGGCTGGCTCCACCCGATCCCGAGATCGACACCGGTATCCCGTACCGTCCGCCGGCAGCCGGTTCGGTCCTGCATTTTGGCACCGAAAAACCCTTTCAGACCGGCGACCGCGTGTCGTTCACGTTGAGCGCTCCGGGATATGATGAAGAAGCCGCCAAGGGCCTGCTCGACGACGTGATCGTCGTTCCCAACCCCTACGTGGCGACGAGCTCCTTCGAACCGGCGAATACGTACCGTGCCGGACGGGGCGAGCGTCGCATCTACTTCATGAACCTGCCGGCCGAGTGCACCATCCGGATTTACACGATCACGGGGCAGCTCGTGCAAACGCTGCATCATGCATCGTCGATCGACGACGGTCAGGAGCCGTGGGATCTCGTGACGAAAGACGGAATGAACGCCGCGTTCGGGGTATACGTCTACCACGTGGATGCCCCGGGAATCGGCGAGCACGTCGGGCGCTTCGCCGTTATCAAGTAAGGAAGCTATGATCGGACTCTCCAATGCGATGAGACGCCTGGCGACGGCTGCCGCGATCGTGCTGTCGACGACCGGAGCGGCCGAGGCCCAGAAGGTGTCCAAAGCCGGGACGACCGCCGGGGAATTCCTGCAGATCGGCGTGGGCGCGCGCGCGACAGCCCTCGGCGGGGCTTTCGTCGCGGCGGCCGACGATGCGGGAGCGCTCTACTGGAATCCCGCCGGCCTGTCACACGTACGGCGAGGTGAGGCCATTGCCACCCACAGCGAATGGCTTGCCGACGTAAACTTCGATTACGTCGGGATCACGTTTCGCAGCGGCGGTCTCGGTACGCTGGGCGCGTCGCTGACGATGCTGAACGTGCCGGACATGCTCGTACGCACGGAAGACCGCCAGGAGGGCACCGGCGAGACGTTCGACGCCGCCGACATGGCCGTCGGATTGTCGCTGGGTCGAGCCGTGACGGATCGATTCTCCGTAGGTGTCACGGCCAAGTTCATCCAGCAGCGGATATGGCACTCGTCGGGGACGGGCTTCGCGGTGGATCTCGGCACGCAATTCAGAACCGACTTTTTCGGCGGCCTCACCATCGGAGCCGTCCTCTATAATTTCGGAACGGACATGCGGCTGAGCGGACGCGATCTGCGCACGTTCGTCGATCCGGATCCGACGCAGCAGGGCAATAACGATCGGGTGCCGGCCAACTACGAGCTCGACGCGTGGAGCTTGCCGCTGAACTTTCAGATCGGTATCAGCACGCGGCCGATCGACACCCGCATGCACCGCCTTCTGCTCGCCGTCGACGCGCTTCATCCGAGCTCCGATTACGAAAGCGTCAATGCCGGCGTCGAATACGGCTATCAGGACCGATTCTTTCTTCGCGGCGGATTCAAGTCGTTCTTTCTCGAGGACGCCGAGGGCGGTCTGTCCGGCGGTCTCGGGGTTCGCCAACCCATGTTCTACGACGGCGAAGTTCGCCTCGACTATGCCTATCGGACGGCAGGTCGTCTCAACGGAGTCCACGTGATCGGGCTCGGCGTCACGTTTTGACGCGGCCGCGCCTGCTCGTCACCGCTTGTCGATATCCCATGGCGATCCAATTCACGCGGCATCCGGTACTCGCACTTGCGCTCGCACGGGCCCTGTCCGGGGCTCTCGCGCGCGCTCTCGCACCGGCTCTCGCACGGGCTCTGGCCCTGGCTCTCGCGCTGGCCCCGGCCCTGGCCTGTCTGACGGTCGCGGTGGGATGCGGCGGGCCGGATGGGCGGTCCCGCGCCGACGGCATCGTTCGCCTGACGTATTGGCCGGCTCAGAACGAGCAAGAGCGTCGCCTGGCGAACGAGCTTGCGGCCGAGTGGAACGCCGCCCATCCCGAGGTGCAGGTGTCGGTGCAGCCGCTGCCGGCAGGGCAGTCGAGCGAGGAAGTGCTGCTGGCCGCCATCGTGGCCGGGACGACGCCCGACGTCTGCTCGAACGTCTGGCCCGGCGTCGTCAACGGATTCGTCCGCGCCGGCGGACTGCTGCGGCTCGACCAATTCGCCGACTTCGACTCGCTGCTGAACGGCCGCGTACCGGAACGGCTTCACGACCACTTTCGGTCCGACGACGGTCATTACTACCAGATTCCGTGGAAGACGAATCCCACGATGATGCTGTACAATCGCGGCATGCTGAAGGCGGCGGGTTTCGCCGAGGCGCCGAGAACGTACGGCGAGTACCTCCTCGCGGCCGATACGATATCGGGCGACCTCGACGGAGACGGCCAGTCCGATCGGTGGATGGGCTACCGCGACGTCCGGCCGATCTGGTGGCAGCGCTATTTCGATTTCTACGCGTTCTACGTGGGAGCCTCGGGCGGCCGAACGTTTTTCGATGACGGAGAGATCGCGCTCGACACGACCGCGGCGAATCGCGTGTTCGCGTTTTTTCGGGAGCTGTATGCCAACCGCTATTTCCCCGTGACGACCTACCAGGGGAGCGCTTTTCTCGCCGAGAAGATCGCCACCGAATTCACCGGACCATACAACGTCGCGTGGATGGAGGAAAACGCTCCTCCCGACATGGATTTCGACTACGCGCCGCTGCCCGCGCCGGACGATCACGAGGGCCCGCTCTACGCGTACGGGGACTTCAAAAACATTGCCATCTTCTCGAACACGCGACACCCGGAAGCGGCCTGGGCCTTCGCTCGATTTCTCGTGACCCGGCGGGCCGATCTGAGGCTGCTGGAGCTAACACGCCAGATTCCCATCCGGGACGACTTATTGAACGACACGACCTTTGCCGACTTCTTCAGGCAAAATCCGCGCGTCGTGCCCTTCGCCGAACAGGCGCCCTACACGCGCGGGGTGGACGCCGTGCCCTCATTCCAGGAGATTTTGGATGCCGTGGCGCAGGAATTCGAAGCGGCGGCCGTCTACGGCGTGCGCTCACCCGCGAAAGCCACCGAGGAAGCGATCGAGCGCATTCGGCTGATCCATGAGTGGAGCCGCTAGCATGGATACCGCCGTACTCGAAGAGCGTCCACCGGTCGAAGCGCCCTCCCGCCCGAGGAACGCGCGGCCGCCCCGCCTCCTTCGCCGGATTCCGTGGAACACCGGCTACGCCCTGGCGGCACCGTACGTCATCCACCTGCTGATCTTCTTCGGCTATCCGCTGCTTTTCTCGATCGTGCTGGTCTTCCACCGGTGGGACGTCGTCACGCCGATGGAATTCGTCGCCCTCAAGAACTTCGTCCGCCTCGTTCAAGACGACCTCTTCTTTCGGGCGATTTTGAACACGGGCGTCTTCCTCGCCGTCCACATCCCCCTGCAAATCGTAGCGGCCCTGTTCTTCGCCGAACTGCTCAACAAAAAAGTCTTCGGCCGCGGCGTCTTTCGAACGATCTATTTTCTTCCGGTCGTCGTCTCGGGCGTCGTCGTGACGATTCTCTTTCAGCAGATGTTCGCCTTCGACACCGGCTTGCTCAACAACGTCATCACGTCGTTGGGCGGCTCCCGCGTGCCGTGGCTGTCGTCGCCCGACCTCGCGATGCCGTCCATCGCGGTCCTGGCGACGTGGAAGAACGTCGGGCTCTACGTCGTCCTCTTTCTGGCCGGGCTGCAGAACATACCGGCGTCACTCTACGAGGTATCCGATCTCGAGGGAGCGGGAGGATGGCAGACATGGTGGCACGTCACGCTTCCCATGCTCAATCCGACCGTGGTCACCGTCGTCGTACTCTCGACGATCGGCGGCTTCTCGCTCTTCATCGAACCTTACGTACTCACCGGAGGCGGCCCGATGAACAGCACGCTGTCCGCACTGCTCTACGTTTACAATCAGGCGTTCTATTTCAATCACATGGGATACGCGGCCGCGCTCGGCCTGAGCTTCGCGGTCGTGATTCTGGTCGTCGTCATGCTGCAGCGGCGTTTCGTCGAGAAAGAGATTTACTAGCGTGAAGCGGATCCTCGTCTACATAGCCTTGCTGGCCGGCACGCTGGTGTTCGGATACCCGTTCGTTTGGATGGCCGCAGCGACGTTCAAGCCGGAGCTGGAGATCGGCGAGCTTTCGCTGTTTCCCTCGGAGTGGACCACGGCCAGCTACAGACTCGTCTTCGAATCGATCCCCATTGGACGTGCCTTCTTGAACAGCGTCGTCGTCGTGACGGCCGTCACCGCATCGGTTCTCGTCTTCGGGTCGATGGCCGGTTACGCGTTCGCGAAGCTCCGGTGGAAGGGCCGGGACCTCGTCTTCACGTTGATTCTCTTCACGCTGATGGTGCCGTTCCTCGTTCTACTCATTCCGCTCTATACGCTGATCGTCGGCTTCGGCTGGACGGATTCGCTCGTCGGTCTCATCGTGCCGTTCATGATGAACGCCACCGCCGTGCTCATCCTACGTCAAAGTTTCCTGTCGATTCCGGCGGAATTGCTCGACGCCGCACGCGTCGACGGCTGCACCGAATGGCGCATCCTCTTCACGCTCGTCTGGCCGCTGTCGCTGCCGGCGCTCGTGACGGCGGGCATCATCGTATTCGTTGGAACCTGGAACGAGGTGCTCTGGCCCCTCGTCGTCATTCGGCAGGAAGAATGGATGACGATGCCGCAAATGGTGGCCCTATTCGCCGTCGGTGGCGGCGCGTCGTCGCGGCTCGGTCCGCAGCTCGCCGCCGCACTCCTGCTCGCACTGCCCGTCGTCGTCGCGTATCTCTTCTTCCAGCGTCATTTCATCAGCAGTCTGGCATCGACCGGGGTGAAGGGATGAGTCACGACCTACGAAGCGCGGCGAGAAGAGAGGGTGTGGAGGATTCGGCATGGGTCCGCGCGGGCTCGCTGTTGCTGCTCTGCGCCGCGCTGGCCGGACCGGGATGCGACTCGGGGAGCGTCGATTCGGACGAGCCGGGGGAGCCGCCGTCGATCTTCAACCTGGCGCATCTCGACCACCTGTTGGAGATCGTCGAGAAGGAAGGCAATACCTACGGCATCGTCCACATCTACGCCGAGGCGCCCGATTACGGCTACGTGCACGACGAGGACGAGGGCGCGGCCTGCGTCGACGACGTCGCCCGCGCCGCGGTCGTGTATCTGCGGCACTTCGAGCTGACCGGATCCGACGCGTCGCGAACGAAGGCCGAAGCGCTCCTCCGTTTCGTCATGAGGATGCAGATCGAGGACGGCCGGTTCTACAATTTTGTCTGGAATACCGATCTCGAGATCAATCGCACGCATCAGAACAGTACGGCCGACGAGTTCGGCTGGTGGGCCGCGCGGGGGGTCTGGGCGCTCGGCACGTGCGCCCGCGTTTTGAAGACGTCAAATCCGGACTTTGCGGAGGCTTGCGCCCGCCGCGTTCGACGCACGTATCCGCATCTCGAGGAACGCCTCGAGCTCTACGGCCGAACGACCGTGCATGGCGGCCGAACGTATCCGCAGTGGCTCCTCCACGCCGTCGCGTCCGACGCGACGAGCGAGCTCGTCCTGGGCCTCGTCGCCTTGCGCACGGCCTATCCCGACGAACGACTGGACCGGTTCGTGGATCGATTCGCCGAGGGCATCGCGATGATGCAATACGGCGATCTCTCCACGTTCCCGTACGGTGCGCACGCGTCATGGCTCGAAACGTGGCACGGGTGGGGCAATTCCCAGACGCAGTCGATGGCCGAGGCCGGCAAGCCGGCGAGTGCGGTGCGAGAAGCAGAAGCGTTCTATCCTCGCCTCCTGGTCGACGGATGGATCCATTCGATGCCGCTCGACGATCCGCAAGGGACGCGCGAGTTCGAACAGATCGCCTATGCCGTCCGTGCCGTAGCAGTCGGGCTCGTGCGATTGTACGAAGCAACGGGAGACGATCGATTCGCCGTGATGGCAGGACTCGCCGCCTCCTGGTTCACCGGAAATAACGCGGCTGGGGCCGTGATGTACGACCCGAAGACCGGCAGAGGATTCGACGGCATCGTTGGACCGCAGCAGGTTAATCGAAATGCGGGCGCCGAATCGACGATCGAGGCCAATTTTACGGTGCTGGAAGTCGAGAGGCATCCGACGGCACGAATCTGGATGCATGCGAAAGCGCAGCCCCGACGGGACCTCGTGCGCGACGGCAAGCAGTACGTCTACCGAATCTTCAGGAGCGACCGGCACGAAATGGCCGTCGTCATGAATCTGACCGACAAGAACATAGAGCTGTTGGAGGGCGAACCTCTCGCGGCATTCATAGAAGGCTAATCCATGAAATTATTTGAGAAGAGCGCCCAACCACTTCTCGGGCCGGACCTTTCGATTCCCTGGGCGAGCGGCGCCGTGTTCAATCCGGCGGCATGGTACGACGGCCAGACGGTTCACCTGCTCTTTCGCGCCGTGCCGAAAGGATATCGCCGGATTCACCTCGATAACGCGGCGAAAGGGGAGCCTGACGTCGGATTCGACAATTACGTCTCCTACATCGGATATGCCGCCAGCCCGGACGGGCTCCGTTTCGACGTGCGTCGGGAGCCGTTCATCGCGCCCGACACCGCAGTCGATCGATTCGGGGCGGAGGATCCCCGCATTTCCGCCGTGAACGGCCGCTATCTCATCACCTACAGCGCGCTTCAAAGCGAAGCGTTCGGACCGGACTGCCGCGTTCGGATCGGCCTCGCGACGACGACGGATTTTCAGCAGGCGGAGAAGCTCGGCGTAATCGGGCCGGATGAACGCGACAAAGATGCCGTCATCTTTCCGCGGTTGATCGGAGGGCGGGTGGCCATGCTCCACCGCATCGTCCCGGACATTCAAATCGTATATTTCGACGATTTGCAGCAGCTTTGCAGTCCGCCCGAACGGCTCTGGAAGGATCACATGAACGGCCTGGGAAACCACGTCGTCATGCGGCCCGAGGAGCAATGGGAGTCCGTAAAGATCGGCGCCGGCCCGACGCCCGTCGAAACGCCGGAGGGATGGCTCCTCATCTATCACGGCGTCGATGCGAACCGCGTCTATCGCGCCGGCCTCGCGCTGCTCGATCTCGACGACCCCTCGAAGGTGATCGCGCGGACGAGGCGCCCCGCGCTAGAGCCGGAGGCCGACTTCGAACGCTTCGGCGACGTGAACGACGTCGTGTTCCCCGAAGGTGCGGTCGTGGTCGACGGCACGCTCCACGTTTATTACGGCGCGGCCGACCGGTACGTAGGACGGGCGTCCGCACCGATGGCCGACGTGATCGAGATGCTGCTGGAGGACCGAATCTGACCGGTATGCCCGACGAACGAACGATCGAAACGCCGCCGCCCGTCTCTCCGCGGCGCATGCACGGCGGACGTCCGGTCTTGTGCGCCGATCGGTCGCATCCATGGGAATCCCGCGTCGTCTTGAATCCGGCCGCCGTATTCGTCGAGGCGAACGACGAATTTCGCTCCTTCTGCGCGGGCTGGGGCCTCTCGAAAACCGAAACGCATCGTCTCGAGGCGGAGGGCGGGGCATGCGTCATGATCTACCGGGCACAGGGCGCGGTCGACGAACTGAAGGCGGTCGCACCGTCGTCGCTGGGCCTGGCCGTTCTTACCCCCGGCCTGAAGCTCGTGTCACGGCTTCCCGAACCCGTGATACGGCCGGACGCGTCGTTTCAGGACCTGGGCGTCGAGGACCCGCGCTGCACGCGCGTCGGCGACCTGTATTACCTCTATTACACCGGCTACGGCCGCGCCGGGGCTGAGGAGCGGCACACCGGATACGGCCGCGCCGGGGCTGGGGACGGGCGCGTGCGGATTTGCCTCGCCACGTCGCGCGACCTGCGC
>CAZMXY010000104.1:0-6083 GCA_964570345.1 uncultured Rhodothermales bacterium
ATGCGCTCCTCGGGCAGAACGCCCGGTGACGCTCTGCGGTGACCGGTCGGCGGCCTCAAGGACGGACTTCACGCCGCCCTCGTATCAGCGGATCCGCGCCGCCTGGGTCGATTGGGCGCGTGGACGGCCTGCCGAATTCGAGAAGCGCCTGAAAAACCTCGTCGAAACGTGCGCGAAAGGGAAGCAGTTCGGCTACGGGATCGAGGACTTTTTCTGACTCACTTCGGCCAGAATGCGTGCGGCGAAGCGGCGCGGAAACGCCTGGCCGATCGCCGCGATCCTGTCCTAGGCGGCCGCGCTCCGCGCTAACACGTCCGCTGATCGGCACGTCTCAGATCGGCCACGGCTCGACTCGGCTGAAGTCGGCTTAGTGCGCGCATTCCGCCGCACGTGGCACCGCCCACGAGGGCACGTCCGTGCATCGCTCGTCCGTACGGTCTAGATTTACCGGCAATCTTGCCTATCTTCCGCAACCAGGGTTCATAATGGGAATCGACACGCCGTTCGTTTATGTCCGATGACAACGTAATAACAAGGGGTCCCGTCGAGAGCAGGTCGCTGCATCGACTCCGTCAATTCTACCGCGCGGCCCGCAAAGGCGCATGGGACGTCGAAGACCTCGGATGGGAGCAGCTTCCTCCCGTGCCCAATGCCGAAAAGGAAAGGTGGAATGCCGTCTGGGCAAGCGTCGTTCAGCAGCAGCTTCAGGCGGATCTCTTCGCGATCGACGCCGCGAACGATCTTCATCAGCGCGTCGAAGAGGCGGAGGCGATCCTGTATTACGGAACGATGGTAGACGACGAGGCGCGGCACGTGAAAGGATGGACGCGCCTGCGCGACTTGCTCGTGCCCATGGACGAATACGATCCCTATCTCGGAGAGATGGGTCAGATGCTGCTCGAGGCCGACACACTCGAAGAACGCGTGATCGCTTTCCAGGTCGTCTTCGAAGGGATGGCCATCCACGCTTTCAAGGACATCGCCTCGGCGACGGAAAAGACGATCCTCGGCGAGATGTCGAGCCGGTTGATCCGCGACGACAGCATCCACCACAACTCCGGCGTCGTTTACGCTCATTTCCTCATGAAAGACGCGGGGAGGGCGTTGAAGAGCCACCTGAACGCTTCACTGAAGCGCTACGTGCCGCTCTATTTCGAGCACCTTTCCTGGCGCCCTCGAGCCCGGCAGTGGATGACGCGCTTCATGGCGGACCATGACAAGCGGACGCTTCGGCGCAATCAGCGCCTGATCACGCAGTCGCTCGTCGATCTGGGCCTCGCCCCGCCGTTTGACGATTAGCCGGCGTGCACCGCGCCGGATCCTCCGCACTCCGCGAACGCCGCCTGACCGTTCCAATCTACGACCGACTTGAATCCGTGACCTACGAAATCAAGGAAGCGATCGAGATCGACGGCGCGCCGGCCTCTGTCTATCAGGCCTTGATGGACGAGGGCGCGATCCGATCCTGGTGGACGAGCGAGGTAACGGCGGAGCCCGACGACGAAGCCGATCTGGAGCTCGCCTTTTACCACCGTGCGATCGTGCTGCGACTCGTCGTCGAGGATGCCTATGAGAAGGGGAGGGTTGACTGGCGCTGCATCGAGGGACCGGCCGAGTATCGAAATTGCACGATCGTCTTCCGGCTCGAGCCGGCGGTCGAGAAGACGCGCCTCGAAGTGACGCACGCCGGCGAGAACGGCACCGACGAATTCGTGGAGCACGGCAAGGAGAGTTGGAGGAACGTGCTTCGCAGCCTGAAATCGTTCGTCGAGACGGGTCAAGGTACTCCGCTCTCGGAATAACGCGGCCGGCACGATGCGCCGGCACGATCGTCAAACCAGCACGAACGGATCCCCCGACGGCACGTGATGGACGGGCACGTCCGGCAGGCGAGGCTGCAGCCATTCGACCAGGTATTCCATGCCGGGCTCCTCGCTGTTCGCGTGGCCGAGGATGAGCAGTGACGTTTCGCGGCCCATCGAGCGCGCATCCTGCACGTAGACCGACGTCTCCCATTCGTTGATCTCGCCGACGAGGAGGACGTCGACGTCGCGGCCGGCGCCGCCCAGAAAGCCGATTTGGCCGCGCCCGCCGTACGCACCGAGTGAGAGGCCGACCCGCCGGCACGTCATCGATGGATCGCCGACGAGTTGGATCGGGTGGAAGACTTCGAGTCGCTCCTTGCAATAAGCGGCGAGCTCGGCCAGCGGCGTCGGCGGGATCTCGAGAATCGACGGCAAATCGACCCGGTCGCTATCCGAGACCGGGTATTGCTCCCATCCGAGCTTCTTGAGAAACCCGGTTAGAATGCCGTCGGGCCGATACAGGTGCCAGTAGTCGTGGAAGCGCCATACGGCGATGCCGTGCGCGTCGAGCAGCCGGCGCTTGTAGGCATAGACGGGATCGTCCGCCAGCCAGTCGGTTTCGTCGAGATGATTGTAGTAGGTCGGCTCGTGCGTGACGATGAGATTGGCGCCGAGCGCCGCCGCGGCTTCGATCACGTCGCACGTGGCCAGGAAGGTCGAGACGATTCCGGTCGCGGGCCGGGACGGGTCACCGGCCTTGAAGGTGTCGACGCTGCCCTCTCGCGGCGCACCGGGGATCGAGCTGATGATCAGATCGACGACGTCCTGTATCGTCGTTTGGCGAGCGGAAGAACCGGCCGGGGCGGCCGAGAGGGCTCGCGGAAGAATGGAAGCGGCGCCGACCGCCGAACCGAGGGCGGCCAGGAAGGTACGTCGCGTGTGTTCGTCTTTCATGGAAGGCCTCGTCGAAGGTCTAATAACGGGCGAGTGGGTTTATTCGTTTACCAGCCGGTCCACCCCGGGCCGCGAACGAACCGGCCCGGCTTTGCGCCGGTGTGTTCGCCCTCATGCAGGACCTGAACGCCGTTCACGAAGACGTGCACCATGCCGCTCGCGTACTGATGCGGCTGCTCGAACGTGGCGTGATCTCGTATCGTCGCGGGGTCGAAGACGACGACGTCTGCCAGGTATCCCGGCCTGAGCTGACCGCGACGCGACAGGCGCAAGTTCGTCGCGGGGAGAGAGGTGAGACGGCGGATCGCCTCCTCGAGGGTGATGAGCCGTTCGTCTCGAACGTACTTCCCGAGCAACCGGGCGAAATTGCCGTACGCACGCGGATGGGTGCCGTTTTTCAGGACGTCGCCTTCGGCAGCGAAGGAGCCGCCGTCCGAACCGAAGCTCACCCACGGCAGGCGGATCTGCTTACGGAGGTTCTCTTCGGACATCGTGAAGTAGACGGCGCCGACGCGGCTGTCGTCTTCGACGATCAGATCCAGTAGCGTCTCGCCGGGCGTCTTGCCGCGCAGCTCAGCCACCTCAGCCAGCGTATTTCCGATGAGTCCGCGGAGCGAATCGTTGCGAAAATTGACGAGCAGGGTCTTGTCCGGGGAGCGCAGCGCGAGCTCGCCGAGAATACGCTCCCGTGTGGAGGCGTCGTGGAGTCGTTCGATCAGTGCGGAGTGGCCCCCTTCCTGTGCCCAATCCGGAATCGCGACGTGGAGACCGGTCGAGCTCGCCGGATAGGTGTACATGTCGGCCGTGACGGCGAGCCCGGAGGTGCGGGCCGACTCGATCATTTCGATCACGACGTCCATCTTCGGCCAGTTGTCCGGCCCGCTCGCCTTCAGATGGTAAATCTCGGCGCGAACGCCCGCCTCTCTCGCGATGGTGAAGATTTCCTCGACGGCCTCGACCAGCCGATCGCCTTCGTTTCGGATGTGTGAGACGTAGAGTCCGTCGTACTCGGCGGCCGCGCGAGCCAGCGCGACGAGTTCGGGCGTCTCGGCAAACGAGGCGGGAACGTAGATGAGCGAACTACCTACGCCTACGGCGCCCTCTTCCATGGCCCGGCGGACGAGGTCCTGCATCTTTTCGAGCTCATCCGGCGTGGGATCGCGGTCGTCGTAGCCGAGCTCGTGGATCCGCACGGTCGTGGCGCCGACGAAGGAGGCGACGTTCGTCGAGATGCCGCAGTCGACGAGGTGCTCGAGGCCTTCCCCAAGGGTCGTCCATTCGGGCATGCGATCGTCGTCCTCGCCCGCGCGCTGCCGCTTCATGGCGTCACTGAGCGGCCCGAGGGAGTGGCCCTCCCCGAAGACTTCGAGCGTCACGCCCTGTTTGACGTCGCTCATCGAGCGGCCGTCTCGCGCCAGCGACGAGGCGGCCCAACTGAGCATGTTGACGAATCCAGGGGCGACGGCGAGTCCGGTCGCGTCGATCTCCCGTTCGGCGACGCCTTCGGGAAGCGAGCCGATCGCTGCGATCGTGTCGGCCTTTACGGCGACGTCGCCGTTGAACGGTTTCGAGCCGGTCCCGTCGTAGATCGCTCCGTTGCGAATGACGAGATCATAGGCGGAGTCGCCTGAAGGGGGCGCCTCGGGTTCGCCCCCATGGCGGAGGGCCCCGGCGCAGCCGGCCATGATCAGGCAGAGGCCGATGACGCAGATCCGCATGAACCGACGCTACTTTACCTTCTCCAACGAGATGAATACTCGATACGTCGTGCCTTCGTCATCTACTTTCGTCGAGCGGACGATGAACGTGACGTCTTTGTCGACAGGCGTAATGTTGCGATCGATGTAGCTGCGAAGATTTGCCACGTCGTTTTTTGTCATGTCGTCGACACGCAGCACTTTATCTCGATCGAGCCACTGAATGTGCTGCTTCAGCGGATCGAATTTCGATTTCCGCCATCCCATCGATCTCGACCTAAGTTCGTTAAGTTCAGAAGTTGCCTCGTTTTTAGAAACCACTTCGGTTTGGAAGGTTGTCCTCTTTGCCATCTGTATGGATACTTCGTCTTATGATTCGTTACGCGTGCCGGCCACACGATGTGGCGGTCATCACGAATGAATATCGCGTCGTACGCTACGAAAAGCTACTACAGAAGTGGCAAGTGGTTTCCTATTTGCATGGCCGACGATGTAAACCTCGGTCCGCCATACCCGACGTGACTCAATCACCCGACGGAAACTGCGACGCGTCGACGTCCGGAATGATGCGAATTGCATTTCGGTAGTAGACGTTGCGTAGTACTTCGTCCGGAAGATCGAGGCCGTACAGACGCCAGAAAGCATGACGCTGCCGATAGTACGGAAAGTATTCGTCGGCCGTTTCAAGGGTGCGAAAGTAGACGTGGTATTCGTCCGGGGCCCAGGAGTCCTTACCCATCAAGACGCGATCCTGGTAGTCAATGAGAAATTGGCGGGCGGTGCGAGGCTGCCGGCCGAGCTCGGCGAGTACGGCGCCCAACTCGGTGTACATGTTCGGAAGCTCGTCGAGCAACCCGCCGAGTCGGCCGAGGTCGTTCCCCAGCCAGCTCAGGTGCGCGCTGATGAAGGTCGTTTCGGGATGCCTGCGGATCAGGTTCCAGTGCTCGCCCATGATGGTTTCCCAGGAGGGCTCCGGCGGACGGGCGCGTCCGGGCCGCTCCTTGAGCTCGAACCAGCGCTCGTTGTATCGATCCTGCGGCTCCCAGAACGGGGCGGGATCCCCGGTGTGAATGAGCACCGGGATGCCGAGCTCGCCGGCTTTCCGCCAGAGGGCGTCCAGGTGCGGATCGTCGGTCGGCACCCGTCGTCCGTCGTCGTAAAACACACTCATGCCGAGGTTCTTGAAGATCTTCAGTCCCGCGGCCCCGTTACGTACGTCCGTCTCCAACTGCGCTGCGGCCTTCGTGCCGAAGTCGGGGTCGTCGACGTTCGACAAGTCGACGTTCGCGAAGTGGACGAACCGTCCAGGCGCACGCGCCTCGGTCGTGCGGATCTTTCGGAGGAGTGACTCCCCGCTTCCACCGCTGAGATTGACCATGACGGCCATGTTCAAGGCGTCCATTTCGGCCACGAAGTCGTCCAGCTCCGCCGCAGACGTCGCATCGATTCGCCACTGATGCGCGTGGGCGTCCACGAACGGGTAGCGCGCGCTCGTCACGGGATTTTCGTCGACGACGAGCGTCGATCGCGGCTCGTAATCCTCCCACTGCATCTCCTGGGCAATCGCCTCGTGCGGCCCCAAGCCGGCCGCGAGCAAGCCGGCCGCGAGCAGGCAAGCTGCAAGCAC
>CAZMXY010000104.1:6183-13042 GCA_964570345.1 uncultured Rhodothermales bacterium
GCGGCCCCAAGCCGGCCGCGAGCAAGCCGGCCGCGAGCAGGCAAGCTGCAAGCACGCAAGCCGCGAGCAGGCGCGGCCTCGCAGAGCCGACGGAGAGGCGCGGCGATGACCTCGCGGGGTTCCGAGCGGCGTTGAGTGTGCGATTCAGTGTGCGATTCAGTGAGCGATTCAGTGAGCGATTCAGTGTGCGATTCAGTCGGACCGCGATCATGGAATTCCCCGGCGTTTTCCCGAATTAGGTCGATCATGTCTTCGTGGACGTCGGTAAAGGCGCGCCCGAAGTCCGTCCGAATCTATCGATTGGAGGCCGCGATGGAAAGCACGGCGGCCGAATTCCACCACCGCTCGGCGCCGCGCTGCGTCAGGCGGCCTCTCGGTCTCGAAGGGCCCGTCTCCGCCCGAACTCGAAGGATGAACGCCTTTCGCTTTCCTGTTTACGCGGAGCGGGGTTACACGTATACTGCGGCGAGCCGCGGCGGAGGCTCGGAGCGCCTGTGTCGCCGTCGCCGCCGATGACGTCCAGCCGTTCGCTCGCCATGCGGATACGAAATCTCGAGAGTCGCGCTTTCCTGTTCCTGGTCCTCCTCACGACGGCGGTCTTCGCATGGATCGTGCGGGACTTTCTGATGCCCGTCTTCTGGGCGATGGTGCTGGCGGTCCTCTTCCGGCCCCTCCACCTTCGACTGCTGCCGCTCGTTCGAGGACGGCGCTCGGCGGCGGCCGTCGTAACCACGCTGTTGGTCATCCTGGTCATTCTCGTACCCTTCGGCCTTCTGGTCGCGGCCGTGACCCAGCAGGCCCTCGGACTGTACCGCCGAATCGCCGCCGGGGAGGTCGACCTCACGGCTCCGATCGATTTCGTTGAGCGTTCGCTTCCCGCGATGCGCGACGTTCTTGCCGCGTACGGAATCGACGTCGACACCGTGCGTTCGTCGGTCGAGCAAGCGGCCGTGACGGCCAGTCAATTCGTCGCGACGCAGGCCCTCCTCATAGGCCGCGACGCCCTCACCTTCACGATCTTTTTCGGGTTGATGCTCTACTTTCTGTTCTTTTTCGTGCGCGACTGGGATCGGATCGGCGAGGCGATCATCCGCGCCCTTCCGCTTGGGGACGACCGCGAACGGCGGCTCTTCGCGAAGTTCGCCGAGGTCGCGCGAGCGACGATGAAGGGCACGCTGGTCGTTGCGGTCGTGCAGGGAGCGATCGGCGGCGTGCTGTTCGCGGCGGTGGGCATTGACGCGGCCGTGTTCTGGGGCGTCGTCATGGGCTTGCTCTCGCTCCTTCCGGCGATCGGACCGCCGCTCGTCTGGATTCCGGCGGCCGTGATCCTCATCGCCACGGGTTCGGTCGGAAGGGGGATTGTCGTCATCGTCGTCGGATCGGTCGTCATCGGGTTGGTGGACAACCTGCTTCGTCCGATCCTCGTCGGACGCGATACGAAAATGCCGGACTACCTCGTGCTGCTCTCGACGCTCGGCGGCCTGGCCGTCTTCGGCCTGGCGGGCGTCGTGGCGGGCCCGCTGATTGCGGCACTGTTCCTCGTGGTATGGGAGATGATGGCGGAGGAGTATGGCGAGGACGTCCCGAGTCGGGAGACGTCTATACGACCGCCTTCATAGCCCGCACTCGCGTCGCAACTCAGCTAAAGAGCCACCATGCGGAAGATCCCTGTCACCTTCTTCGTTTTCAGCCTGCTCATTGCTACCCTCTCGTGCATGTCCAGGGCGTCCGACGACAGGGTCGACTACGACCTCGTCGTCTACGGCTGCACGTCGGCCGGCGTCACGGCGGCCATCCAGGCCGTACGCATGGACAAGTCAGCCATCCTGGTCTGTCCGGAACGGCACGTAGGGGGAATGACCTCGAGTGGACTGGGATGGACGGATTCCGGCCTCAAGGAAGCCATCGGCGGCATTTCGCGCGAGTTCTACCAACGCGTGAAGGTCCATTACGACAAACCGGAAGCCTGGGTCTTCCAGGAAGCCGACGAGTACGACCGATACCGGCCTGAAGACGACGCGATGTGGGTTTTCGAGCCGCACGTCGCCGAACGGACGTTCGAGGAGATGCTGGAGGAAGCGGAGATCCCCGTACACCGCGACAGCCGGCTCGACCGTCGGAACGGTGTCGAGAAGAACGGCGCGCAGGTCGTCGCCATCACGACGTTGAACGGCAACACGTATCGCGGACGGATGTTTATCGACGCGACGTACGAAGGCGACCTCATGGCGGCGGCCGGCGTCTCCTTTACCGTGGGCCGTGAGGCGAATAGCGTGTATGGAGAAACCCTCAACGGCATTCAGAAGGAACGCGCCGTGAGTCACCAGTTCGATCACCCCGTCAGCGCCTACGTCGAGCCCGATGATCCGTCGAGCGGGCTGCTGCCGCGCGTTCACGATGAAGATCCGGGCGTTGACGGCGAAGGGGACGACCGCGTCCAGGCCTACAACTACCGCATGTGCCTCTCCCGCGCTCCGGAAAACAGCGTCCCCTTCCCGAAGCCCTCGAATTACGATCCGATGCAGTACGAGCTGCTGGCCCGATATCTCGAGACGGGCTGGCGCGATGTGTTCAACAAGTTCGACCCGGCCCCCAACTGGAAGACCGATACGAACAATCACGGCGCCTTCTCGACGGACAACATCGGGATGAATTACGACTATCCCGAAGCCTCTTACGAGCGGCGCGAAGAGATCCTCCGGGAGCACGAGGACTACCAGAAAGGGCTCATATGGTTTTTGGCGAACGACGAGCGCGTTCCGGGGGACGTGCGGGAGGACATGAGCATCTGGGGCCTCTGCGCCGACGAGTTCGAGGACAACGGACACTGGCCGCATCAGATTTACGTCCGCGAGGCAAGGCGGATGGTCGGCGATTTCGTCGTCACCGAGCTGCATCTGCGTGGCGAAGAGCCGACGCCGAGATCCATCGGGATGGGCTCCTACAACATGGATTCACACAACGTGCAGCGCTATGTGGATGAAGAAGGCCATGCGCGAAACGAAGGCGACATCCAGATTAATCCGGGTGGACCCTATCCCATCGACTACGGCTCGATCGTGCCGAAATCCGCGGAGGCCACCAATCTGCTCGTCCCCGTGGCCGTTTCATCGTCCCACATCGCGTACGGGTCGATTCGGATGGAGCCCGTTTTTATGATACTGGGCCAATCCGCAGCGACGGCGGCCGTACAGGCCCTCGACGCGAACGTCGGTGTACAGGACGTCGCCTACGACGGGTTTCAAGAACGACTTCTGGCGGATGGCCAGGTGCTGAACCTTCCCTGAGCCTAACGGGTTAGTGGAGGCATCCCGGCTCCTCTCCACGGAAACCTCCTTCCGATGCATCAGACCAGCTACGTCGAGCGCGTCGTCGACCTACTCGATCCGGAGCAAAACGTTTTTCTGAATTCGACCATCGACGAGGCGGTCGAGGCCGTGCGGTCGGGTGACCCGGCGCGCGTGCGCGCCATCGAAGGCCAGTTCGCCGTCGCGGCGAAGGACGGCATCACCGTGCGGATGGCCCGCTCGATCGGCCGGCCGATGCGGTTTTTTCTGGCCAAACGTACCGAGGGGCCCTGCCTCGTCATCGCCGAACGGATCGACGAGATCCACCGATTTCTCGAGGAGGAGGGGCTCGCGGACCAGTTCCATCCCAGCTACACTCGGATGGTACCGGCACATCACGTCCTCGAAATCCAGCTCGTCGGATGCCCCGATCCGAATCCGTCGTACACGCGATTCTTCACGCCGCAGCGCGAGGCGCTTGCACCGGACCTCGACGCCATCGGCGCGGCCTACGTCGGCGCGCTCGCCGAGGCGTGCCGCAAATGGCTCGCCCGCGTCGATCCGAATGCGCCCATCGGCGTGCTCTTCTCGGGCGGCATCGACAGCGGGTCCGTATTTCTCGTACTCTATGATCTCTTGCTGCGGTCGGGCGCCTCGCCGGCCCGGCTGAAGGCGTTCACGCTCTCGGTGGACGGCGGGGGTGACACGCTGCAGGCCCGCGAATTCCTCGACCGGCTCGGACTCGGCCTGTTTCTGGAGGAAATCGAGGCGAAGCCCGAGGACGTCGACTTCCGCGAGGCCGTTCGCGTCATCGAGGACTACAAGCCGCTCGACGTCCAGGCGTCCGCCGTGACGCTTGCGCTCTGCCGCGGGATCCGCGCGCGGTATCCGGACTGGATCCACCTCGTTGACGGCGACGGGGGCGACGAGAACCTCAAGGATTATCCCATCGAGGAAAACGCCGAGCTTACCATCCACAGCGTGCTCAACAACCTGATGCTCTACCAGGAAGGGTGGGGCGTGCACGCCGTCAAACACTCGCTGACGTATTCGGGCGGCCAGAGCCGCGGCCACGTTCGCTCGTACGCGCCCGGCCGTTCGCTCGGCTTCCGCGGGTTTTCGCCGTACGCCCTGCCCGAGGTCATCGAGGTGGCCGAGGGGATCCCGTTCATCGAGCTGACGGATTGGGATCACGAGCGGCTCTACGGACTCAAGGGCGAGATCGTGCGCCGGGGCGTCAAGGCGGTGACCGGCCTCGAGATGCCCGTCAACGCGAAGCGCCGCTTTCAGCACGGCGTCGTCGAGCCGTCGACGTTCGAATCGCTGTTTCCTTCGTCCGAGGCCGCCTATCGGCGCGTGCTGACCGAACTGTACGCGTAAGCGGTCCCTCCATCTCGCAGGCTCGTTTCAGCGAACGGCGTATTCGACACGGCGCCCGTCCCATATGAACACGCGACGGCACTCGGCGCAGAGGCGGCGATTCGATGATAGATCCCATCCCCCAGTTCACTGACCGGCAAATCCTCGCGGCGCGGCCGGCAAAACATGCGGTCGATCCGCGGCGTCCGTACGCCTATCTGGTCGAGCCCGAGCGCAGCGCCTCGGGCGAGGTCGTGCCCACGGCCACCATCTTCCTGACGAATCGCGAATGCCCGTTTCGCTGCCTGATGTGCGACTTGTGGCGGCACACGACCGACGAAACGGTGGCAGCGGGCAGCATCCCGGCGCAGATCGACTACGCGCTCGAGCGCCTACCGGAGCCCCGCGTCATCAAGCTCTACAACAGCGGCAATTTCTTTGACGCGAAGGCCGTCGTGCCGGGTGACTTTCCAGCGATCGCCGAGCGACTCGAGCGTTTCGAGCGCGTCGTCGTCGAGAACCATCCGAAGCTCTGCGGTGACGAGTGCCTCCGCTTTCGCGACCTGATCGACGGGGCGCTCGAGATCGCGCTCGGCCTGGAGACCGTCCACGAAGGTGTGCTCAAGGCCCTCAATAAGCGGATGACGACGGGGGATTTCGCCCGGGCCGCCGCATTTCTGACCCGGGAGAACGTCGACGTACGCGCGTTCATCCTGCTGCGTCCGCCCTTCATGAGCGAAGAAGAGGGCGTCGAATGGGCGATCCGGTCGTTGGAGTTTGCTTTCGAGGCCGGCGTGACGTGCTGCTCCGTCATCCCGACGCGGGAGGGCAACGGGATCATGGACGACCTGCTCCGGTCGGGCGCGTTTAGCCCGCCCGACGTCCGCTCGCTCGAAACCGTCGTCGAGGCCGGTCTCGGCATGAAAAAAGGGCGCGTCTTTGCGGATCTGTGGGACCTGGAGCGGTTCTACAGGTGCGCGGCGTGCGGTCCGGCGCGGCGACAGCGTCTGAACGAGATGAATCTGACGCAACAGCTCGCCCCGCCCGTACCGTGCGAATGTGTGACGTAGGGGCGATGGAGATCCAGGCGGCGGCTCGACTCTTAATCGACCCAGGCCGTAAAGAGCACTTTGATCGCCTCTTTTCGGCGCAAGAGTTCCAAGCCTTCTTCGTAGCGGGTGAACGGCAGCGTGTGGGTAACCAATGGGGCGAGACACACGGACCGGTCCTCGACGAGCGCGAGAGCGCGTTCGGCCGCGCCCCGGTTGTGCGTGCCGTAGCCCAGCAAAGCAAATCCGCCCCACCAGTGCTCCGGGCCAAATCCTACGTGCTCCCGGAGCACGCCGAATATGGCGACCGATTCGTTCGTTCGCTGGATGAGATACTCGATGGACGGCTTCAATCCGGTCGTGTCGAGCCCCGTGTCGAGTGCCGCTTCGCCCGATCGTCCCGGCGGGAACGCCGCGGCGCCGGGGGACATTGCGAGATCGGCGCCGAGTTCCCGTGCGAGGGCGCGGCGCGGCGCCAACGGGTCGATTCCGACGACCTCGGCGGCCCCGTAGGCCTTCGCCATTTGAACGGCTATGAGACCGGACGGACCCAGCCCGCTGATTCCGACCCGCTTGCCCCGGATGCCGGTCCGGTCGATGAGCTGATCGAAGGAGACCTGGACGCACATCGCCAACTCTAGCGAGGCGATGGCCTCGTCCGGCAGATCCTCCGGTACCGGCAGCACGTCTTCGGCGGCAATCGGTGCATACTGGGCATAGCAGCCCTGCCGCCTGCCTCCGGGGTCGCGCCACGTGACCACGCGCGTGCCGACCGAGAGCCCGTCCACGTCGCGACCCGTGTCGACGATCTCGCCAACGGCTTCGTGGCCCGGCTCGCCGGGGACGTACGGATAGCTGAGCGGCCGGTCAGCGAACATCGGCCTACCCTCCATGACGTGCAGGTCCCAGTTGGGACAGGTCGTTACGCCGGAGACCTTCACCAACACCTCGCCGGGTCGAGGAGTCGGGCGCGGTACCTCACGCCAGACCGCACGGCCGGGTTCGTCGATTTGCAGCAGCTTCATCGTGGATCGCATGATTACCAGTCCAGAATCACGCCGAGCACGGGCTCGCGCTTGGATTCGATTAGGTCCCACGCATCGGCTGCTCGATCGACGGGGAAGTGGTGCGTGATCAGCGGAAGCGTTTGGAGCCTTCCGTCCG
>CAZMXY010000105.1:0-6248 GCA_964570345.1 uncultured Rhodothermales bacterium
TGTTATACGCGGATTCCGGATCCGTATTCTCGACCTCGGTGTGAATCAGCCAGAGATTTCGGGCCACCAGTGAAACGGTGGCGAGCTGAATCGGTGTGGCCTGAATCCACGACGTGGGAATCCGGTATCGGAGCTGAATCTCGCGCAGCTTGATGTAGCTGGCATCATAGATGAACTCCTCAGCGATCCGACCTGCGAGGGCGCCATAGTAGCTCTGCGGATACACGGCCGTCGTATTCGGTGTGCCCGGTCCGGTGATGTTCCCGTCCGCATCCCGCGGCGGGTTGACTACGCCCTCCGGTACCCAGCAGGGATTGTCCCAGCCGACTTGGTCGCATACGTCGCGGCCTTCCAGCGTATTTTTGTGAAGGCCTGTGCTATATGCTCCGCGGTTCGTACCGGAGTACATCTCTCCGCCCCAACTGATGTCGATCAGCGCGCTGAGGGTCACATTCTTGAAGCGCACTGTATTGAGCAGGCCGCCCGTCCAATCGGGTATGCCGACTCCGAGAACCTCGTAGGGTCCCTGCAGGGGCAAGCCGTTGTCGTCGAGCACGATGGCACCGTTCGTGTCGCGCACGTACGTCCGGCCTTTGAGCGTGCTGAAGGGTTCTCCCTTCTCCGCGACTACAAAGATATTCTGACTCCGGGCTTCGTCGAGGTTGAGCGATTCGAGGCCTTCGGTGAGTTCGACGACTTCGTTCGTGTTCTTGCCGAAGTTGAAGTCGAGATCCCAGCGAATGTCGCTCGTTCGCACCGGCGTCGTATTCAGCATGAGTTCGACGCCGGTATTCTTCATCTCGCCGGCATTGATGACCTTGGAGCCGAATCCGCTGCTCTCGACGACCGTGGTACTGAGAATCTGATTTGTGGTACGTGAATCGTACCACGCAAAATCGAGACCCAATCGGTTGTCGAAGAACCTGATTTCGAAGCCGGCCTCGACGCCCTCGTTCTGCGACGGCTTCAGGTTGGCCAGCGGAATGGCGTTCTGTGAGATTTGCCCCAACGGCACGCCCTGATGCGTATGGTTTCGGAGACTGTACGTCAGATTCAGCCGGTACGGATCGGTATCGCCGCCGACTTGCGCCCAGGAGCCACGTACCTTACCGAAATTCAACCAGGAGGGCACGCTCAGCGCATCGCTGAACACGAAACTGCCGCTGACCGACGGATAGAAGTACGAGTTGTTGTCCTCCGGCAGCGTTGACGACCAATCGTTCCGCCCCGTGACCGTCAGAAACAGATATTCTCTGAAGGAAAACTCGGTCGACGCGTACAGGGAGTTGATCCGCTTGGACGAAAACCCGTAGCTGCTCGACTGGTTGGCCAGGTTGCTGACGGTCAGAAGAGTTGGGATGTTAAACGCCGATCCGCCGAGCTGCAGCCGTTCGAAGCGGCGGTCCATCCGATTACCTCCCAGCGTGACGCTGACGCCGAAGTCGGAAGACACGGTCGGATTCACCCCAATCAAGAAATCCCAATTGCGCTCGAGGTTTGTGATGTCGCGTTCCGACATGCTGCCGGTGCGCTGGTAGGCCGTGCCGAACGGCGTTACGTTCGTCAGCCGCGTGTTATACCAGTCCTGCCCCACACGTCCTTGCAGAGAGAGCCAATCCAATACCTCGTAGCGAAGGAGACCGAATCCCATGAAACGGTGCTCGAAGTCGCTGTTGACGTAATTGTTCGTGGCCCAATAGGGATTGGTCGAAAAGACATTGTTGTCGAACTCCAGTTCGGCGAGCGGATTGTCCGGCACGTGTCCTGGTGCGAGTGATCGCGGATCGACGTTCGTGGGCAGTACTCCGACGGTGAGATTCGGATTCCCCGGCGAATCGGAGAGCCGCGAGCGATTCTGCGCATCCTCGAAGTTGTAGCTGATCTTCACGTCGGAGCTCAGCTTGCTTCCGAATTGCGAGGTCCCGCGGAGACTGACCGAGTAGCGATCCAACCCTGAATTCGGTACGATGGCCTCGTTGGCGAGATAGGATCCGGACGCTCGGAACGTCGTGCCGCCGACACCACCGCTGAGCGCAAGCGTGTTCGTGGTTGTGAGACCTGTTTCGTAGAACCTCGCCATCTTGTCGTCGACAAGTGCGTATGGCCGCATCTGCCCGTCAAATTGTATGACCTGCCGGGAGGCATCAAGGGGAGCACCCCAACTAGAGGTTCCAGTGGAGCGTGCCTCTGTGAGGTCTTGCGGTGCCCGGCCTTGAGTGCCCTGACCATACTGCCCCTGGTATTCGGTGTACCTCACCAGAGCGTCCTCAAACGTCGTGTTGCTGTTAAATTCAACGCCGAGCATCCCGCTGCTCGCGCGGCCGGTTTTTGTCGTAATGAGCACGACGCCGTTCTGGGCGCGCGTGCCATAGAGGGCCGCCGCCGCCGGACCTTTGAGGACGGAGATATTTTCGACGTCGTCCGGATTGACGCTGGAGATGCCGTCCCCCTCGTCGGTGCCGCCCCACATGCCGGCCTGGCCGGTCGTCGAATTGTCGATGGGGACCCCGTCGACGACGTACAGGGGCTGATTATTACCCTCCAGCGACGTGTTGCCGCGGATCACGACGCGGCTGGATCCTGCCGGACCCGTTGCCGGTTTGCTGACTACGACTCCCGCAATCTTGCCGGAGAGGGCGTTGGCGACGTTGGTCTCACGCGACTCGCGAAGGGTTTCGCCCGACACGGTCGAGACCGAATAGCCGAGCGCTCGCTGCTGGCGTTCAATGCCGAAGGCGGTGACGACGACCTCTTCGAGCTGGCCTACGTCTTCGCTGAGAACGACGTCGATTTCAGACCGTCCGTTCACATCGATTCGCTGAGTGAGAAACCCGATGAACGACACGGCGATCGTCGCCTCGGTGCTCGACACGTCGATGGTGTACTGGCCCCGAAGATTGGCCGACGCTCCCGTTTGTGTGCCGACTTCGACGACACTGGCTCCGGGAAGCGGTTCGCCATCCGTGGCCGAGGTTATCATGCCTCGCACGGTGAATGTCTGCGCCGACACCGGAGACGCGAGCAGAAACATGCCGCTCGCTACGAGAAGCAGTGCGAGGAATTGATAGCTGTAGTGTTTTGACGAGGCGTTCATCTTGCCTGTCCCTCCAGTATGTTGGTGATCGGGAGAATCTGAATTCGGTATTGAATCCAAGCCTAGCGATAGGCCGCGACTCGTAATTCGCATGTGAAATCTTTATTTCGGGCGGGTTCTGCTGGGATGGCGTCCAATCTAGGCAAACGAGAAGTCCGTGTAAAGATCGTTTCTTTTGCCCTGTGATATTGGAATATGTAGCCGCATTCGACGTGGACAACCACTTTCGCCGTATGCTACCGCATGCGCCGGCGGGGACTGCCTACGCCTGAAGGGGCCGCATATCCGACAGGGCGCAGAATGCCCGATGGCGAGTGGATTTGTTCAGGTAGCCGCCACGCGGGGCTACTGAGGAAGTTGGCTAGCTGTCCTGCCGTGCGATCGTCTCAGCCAACTCACGGAGCGGTTCGCGACGGCTGAAGGGCACATCAATTGCGGTCGTTCCGGTCAGTCCGAAGATAATCTCCACTTTCGGAGCCCTCGCCATCATCTCGAAATCGCCGCGGTTTACGGGCAGACGGATGAACTCTCCTCTCGGCACGCTGTAATGGGTCGGCTCGTTGAGCCGGCCGTAATCCTCCCAATGGACGCGCTTCCCGGCGAAGACGATCTCGATCCGGCGATAATCGAGGTTGAGATCCGCACTGCTGTCGTTTAGAAACGCGAGTTCCACTTCGTTCGGCTTGCAGGGGCGGCCGTCGCACGAGGCAAAGGCCTGCATCATGACGCGGTGCCCACTGGCGAGGCCTCCACTCATGCTGATGTTTCCGGCGAGCAGCTTCGAGGACGTATAGATCGTCTTCCCCCTCACATCGTCGTAGGTGATCATTTCGGGGCGCTGCGAGGCGCAGCCACCGAGAAGGACGAGGAGGAGGATGGTTAAGCATCTCATGGCATCATTGCGTCTACTGTAAGGTCAAGAGACCCGGACGAGCCTCTGCCCGAAAAGGATTGCGGCCGGCGAACGACGTTGGTCTATTGATCCTCCCTCGGATCTTCATTGCTATAAACACTCAGAAGGTGGTTGACGCGTCGCACGTCCTCGAACGCCCGCTCCGTGTCATGCCGGGTGAATCCGCCCCAGTCGAGGCGACCGTCGATCATTTTGTAGATGCGGTAGATGATATAGTATGGCGCAGGTTCGGCGGATGGAAGCCAGCCCTTGTTGCGCGCTGCATGATTTGCGGCGCCGTAGCGGTACAAGCCGTTTGAAAGGAGAAGAAGATAGGTCTCGCCCGTCTCAGGTCTGAATGGGTTCCCACGCCCTTCCAGTCTCTGCCGCTGTCGAATGATGACAGTGTCGCCGGGAGCCTCGCCTTTCAGGGTCCAATGAACTTTTACGAGAACGCTCGATCCGTAACCGTCGTCGGTCTCCGGAGCCGCCTCGCCGATGGCGTCTCCAACGACGACCAGATCAGCTAGAAGGGCTTGTTCGCTGAATGGCCTGGCATCAGACGTTATGGCATGCACGACGTCGATTCCCTCGGCCTCCAGTGCGGCGAGCGTCCGGGCCGTAATTCCGTTCGCGGTCATCACGTACGCGAAAAATGCCGATGTCTCCCGCCTCCGATCTTTCGTGGTCTCGGGTATACGTTCGGACAACTTATCAAAGAGGAACTGCTCCAGCTTAGAATACTCGCCGTACATTCCGATGAGCCGAAAATACTCGTCGCGCGGAAGACGGAGGTCCTGCGCAGAAGACGGCGGCGCGACGGTCCATACGATCAATGCCGCCGCCAGGAGCAAAGTCCGAACTGCTGGTGCACTCGCCATGGGTCACGCCAGAAAACGAATGCATACGGGGGAAGGCATGTGGAGTACCTGGCCCGTCTCCGAGAGCATTCCGGTGTCGGCGTCTCTCGAAAACACCACTACGTCGTTCGTACGCTGATTCGCGACCAGCAGGAATCGTCCGGACGGATCGAGACTGAAATTCCGCGGCCACTCGCCACCCGTGGATTGATGCTGGAGCGGGGTGAGTGCACCGTTTTCGGGGTCGATGGAAAACACCACGATGCTGTCATGGCCGCGATTCGAGCCGTAGACGAAGCGTCCATCGGCCGAGACGTGGATGTCGGCGGGATAATTGTCGCCTTCGAAACCTTCCGGTAGCGTTCCGACCGTCTCCGTTTCGGTGAGCGTTCCCTCGCCGTACGTGAACGCGGTGACCGTGGAATCGAGCTCGTTGATTACGTAGGCACGCCGGCCGTCTGGATGAAACGTGAAGTGCCGCGGCCCGGCTCCCGGCTTCACCGAGGCGTGACCGGCGGGCGTCAACGTCCCATCTTCTAGACGATAAACCACCACTTGATCGATGCCGAGGTCGGCGGCGAGCGCGTGGGTACCGGAAGGATCCGTCACGATGCAGTGGGCGTGAGGGCTTTGCTGGCGCTGCTCATTGACGCTGGATCCTTCGTGCTGTGCCACGTCCGACGCTTCCTCGAGGACGCCGTCGTCCCGGACGGGCAGGACGGCCACGTTTCCGCCCGAATAATTCGCGACGAGAACGTGTCGGCCTTGCGGCGTGACGGTCACATAGCACGGCCCGCCGCCGTGGGAGGACTGCGCATTGAGCCGAGTCAGTTCCTGTGTCTCCGAGTCGATGGAGAAGGCGAAGACGCCGCCCCCCGGACTGCCCTCGAATTCGCCCGTTTCGCCGACGGAATAAAGATGCCGGCGACTCGGGCCGAGCGCCAGAAACGACGGGTTTTCGATGCCGCCCGTGGTTCCGAGAATCTCGAGTGCGCCGGACTCGGGATTCATGCCGCAACGATATATGCCTTCGCTGTCGCCGTCCGTGTATGTGCCGACGAAAAGCGTTAGCATGTTGCTCCGCAACGGCGCACGTCGGCGCCAGAGACCGTACCCGAGGGGAGCAAGTCCCGTGACACGGAGAAATTCACGACGTGTGGCGGTCTTTTTCATGATCGTCGACGCGTTATCGTCTGCGTAGATTCTGGTAGATGGTCGTGAGCAGCACCTGATCCTGATTTTGGCTGTGCTCCCAGTACATCATACCACCGAGGCCCCGATCCCGAACGAATTCCGCCTCGTGGCGGAGCGACTCGGGATCGTCGTAGGATATCATGACCGTCGAATCTGCATTCCAAAGATACGGTGCTTTGGCGGCATCGTCCCAGAAACGCCGGTAGCC
>CAZMXY010000105.1:6348-12893 GCA_964570345.1 uncultured Rhodothermales bacterium
CTCCGGAGCATGAGCGTGAAGTTTTCCTTGTCCTCCTCGCGGAACTTGATGCCGGGGCCCGGCTGGCCCGGAAATTCCCAGTCCACGTCAAAGCCGTCCAGACCGTAGCGCTTCACCATGTCGACCGCGCTTCGGGAGAATTTTGCACGGGAAGAGTCGGTCAGGGCCGCGTCGGAGAATCCGTCGGCTCCCCATCCTCCGACCGATACGAGCAGCCTCAAATCGGGGTTTTTCGACTTCAGCGCCTGAATCTGCGCGACGTGACCGGGCGAATTCGGGTTCCGGAAATAGACCTCGCCGCTGTCGTTGACGTGCGCGAAGGCATAGTTGACGTGCGTGAGCTTGTGGGCGTCGATCGTCCAGACGTTCGTGCGGCCGCCGACGTAGGCGAGGATCCGATACGGATACCCGTCCTCCCCAACGACCGCGGCGGACTCGCTCGTCGTCCGACACGCCGAGAAGAGTAAGCTTCCTACGATGAGGAGAACGGCCGCAAGGCAGTACGCCGCCGGCTGGCGGATTGCTCGCATGGGGATCATCATGATTCAAGAGGTCGTGTTCACGTGAGCCGTTTATCTTCCGGATTCGATGTGCAAGCGAGACTGATGATCCACTTCCAGGGCGACAGGGTCGCCATTGACCTCGACGACCGTTCGGGCGATCCAGCCATCGGCCGCCGTTCTCAATTCGATGCCCTCGGGCAGCGGTAGATCCAGTTCCTCGGGTCCGGCCGCCCAGCGGCCGTGTGCTCGATGGAAGGCTTTCTGCGCGTAGTATACCGACATCAAGGCATCGCGGGCAGGCAAGGTCGGATCGGGTCGAAACCGCGTCTCACCCGGCTTCGATCGAGAAAACTGCACGTAGCCCCATCGCTCAGGTCGATGCATGTCGATGACCCCTTGAGGCGACCAGACCCAGTTGTTCTCGGGCGTGTCGGGGACTTTCGAGTACGAATTGCCGTCGACGCGATGTTGCCAGTGCACTCTCGAAAAGTTCATTCGCCACTGCTCGCCGTCCCGAGGAGGCACGGCACGAGGGCTGTAGCGTGCCAGCCCTTCCCACGGGATCGCCACTTCTACCGACCAGGACGTATCGACGTCGTGTGCGGCATTCAGAGTCCCTTCTACGTGGACGGCAGACAGGAGCCCGTCGACGTTGGTCGGAGAAACGGCCGGTCCGCCGTCGCGATACGGCTTTTCGAGGGTCAACTCCCAGATGGTATTCAAAGGATTCACCTCGAACTCGTAATAATTATGATGATCGCCGTCCGGATCGATGAAGATCTCAAAATCATTATCCTGGAAGATCACGCCGTTTTTTTCGGTCAGCGTTCCCCAGACGTGCGGCTCCTCCATGCGTGCGGCGACGTATAGGTAGGCGTCGTCCCATCGAAGGGCCGCTCGGGTCTCGAACGGCGGCGTCGGCTTTACGTCCCCCTCGATGTCTACGAACGGGTCGGTCCAGTCGGCGTCCTCCCAGGCAGCGTCGTCAAGCCGACCGTCGATTCGGGGCGGCTGCGGGGCGAAGTAGCTCACGTACCCCTTCGGGACGATCGAGGCCATTCGCTCCCACGACGGCGATCCGACGTCTTGAGGCAACTGCCACGTGTTCAAAACGGCGAAAGTGAGGACGGCCAGGGAGAAATCCGGAAGCCACGACAGGGAGGCCGGTAGCAGCATCGCCATCACTCGATCCAATCGCGGCTCGAGATCCCGTTGAGGTCCCAGACGACGCGCCCGGCGCGAAGCGTCAATTCCGCCTCGAGCTTGCGGTCTCCGGGCTGACGATACCCTCTCGTGTCGACGAAACCGAACGCGCCCTCTCGCAGCCTGAAGACGGCAACGTCGGCTTCGGCGCCTACGTCGAGGTGACCGAGCTCCGTACGCTTGATGACCTGTGCCGGCCTCCACGAAGTGGCTTCGATGACGTCTGCCAGCGGCATGCCGAGGTTGAGGAATTTCGACATCACGTTCGCCACGTCCTTCATACCGGCGTTCATGCTGCCCGTGTGGAGGTCGGTGCTGATGACGTCCGGCCACAGGCCCGCACGCGTAGCCGGAACGCCTGCCGAATACATGAAGCTGCCGCCGCCGTGGCCGACGTCAAACACGATGCCTCTTTCCTGCGCGTCGAGAATGAAGGGTCTGAGTTCCCCGTTGTCGTCAACGATCGACTGGCGACCGTTCAGATGAGCGTATGCGTGTGTGAAGACGTCACCGGGCCGCAGGTGCTCAAAGAAGAGCTCTTCAATGGGAAGGGGTGGATCGGCGCTGCCGAAATCGATCATGACGGGGACGTCGGCCATCCTGCCCGCTTGGACGGCTCGATCGGTCGGCTCCCAGTCATGTCCCTCATAGTGGGCGAGCTTGACTCCGACGACGACGTCAGCATGCCGCCTGGCGGTCATCGCCGTGAGCTTCGGGTCCATGTCGGTCAGATTTTGCTCTATCGCTCCTCCTTTCATGCCGGCTCCGACGATGTTGAGAAACGCGAGCACTCTCGTGTCGGAATTGTCGACCGTCTGTGCGATGAACTCCCGGATGTTCCGCCAGCCCGCACTCCCTACGTCGACGGCCGTCGTAACCCCGGAGCGGAACGTGAACGCATCCGGTGGAACGCTCGTGAAGCTGTTGCTGATGTAGTTGTCCTGCTCCGTGCCGTGGAAGACGTGAACGTGCATGTCGATGAGTCCGGGTGTGACGAACAGGCCGGAGGCGTCGACGACCGCTTGAGCGCGATCGGGCGAAATCTCCGGCGCGACCTCGGCGATCTTGCCGTCTTTGATGCCTACGTCCATCACGGCGTCGACGCCGTTCTTCGGATCGATCACATGGCCGTCGTCGATCAGCAGGTCGAGTTCTTGGGCCATGGCGGGTTGCAACGCGAGCCCGAGCGCGAGAACGGCCCACGCCGGAGCAAATCGAAGCATCTTCATGTCGGGAGTGTGTTCATGTCGGACGTGATAATATGGATGACGTCTCAGTCGGGGCGGCGTCCGCGCCGGCGGGCATCCGGTCGGCGCTCCGAGTCAGGACGGCGCTTCGAGTCGGGACGGCGCTCCGAGTCAGGGCGGCGCTCCCGAGTCAGGTCGGCGCTCCGAGTCAGGTTGGCCCGTCGCGTCAGCTTGGAGCTTCGCGTCAGCTCGGCGCTTCGCGTCAGCTCGAAGCTTCGGCCAGGACCTCCTTGATTCGGCGGGCTACGATGCGTTCCTCTCCGGGGCGCATCATCCACGTGGACAGCTGCAAGTCGTCCGAACCGCCGCCCGTCTCAATGGAGGGGTGCCCGTCCCGGAGCCGTTTTTTTGCTTCGCCGGGCGTGAGGCGCACACGACTCTCGTCCCATGTAATTTTGAGCGTCGGGACGTGATTGGCGATTTCGGGAACGAAGCGCTCGGTCTCCGTGCCGGGAACGGTCTCCGCCGTATCGCTTATGTGCCGGATCTGCGACTCCCACAGCGCCCACTCCTCATCGTGGTCTTTTTCGAGGTACAGCTCGAGCGCCACCAGCATGCCCAGAACCTCTTCCTTATTCACCTTCATTCCGCGTCCGATCGTATTGCCCCTCGGCGGCGCATGCAGGCGGGCCGCCGCGATCAAGTCGCGACGCCCCAGAAGGAGGCCGGCACTCTGAGGGCCCCGAATGCCCTTTCCACCCGAGAATGCAACGAGATCGTAGCCCATGTCGGTGTATTTCCAGAGGTTCTCGAGCGGAGGCACGTCTGCGGCACAGTCGTTGAAGGTGGGGATGCCGTGCTTTTTCCCCATGGCGACGAGGTCTTCGTGCCCGATTTGGCTGTCGTTGTACGCATTCAACACGAACAGCATGCCGGTATTCTCGTTGATCGAATCCTCGAGTTCCTGCACGGTGTCGACTTCGATGATCCG
This sequence comes from uncultured Rhodothermales bacterium, assembly GCA_964570345.1. Lineage (GTDB taxonomy): Bacteria > Bacteroidota > Rhodothermia > Rhodothermales > VXPQ01 > CAZMXY01. The sequence continues at coordinate 10,233 of CAZMXY010000105.1, forward strand.
GGCACCGGCATTGACGAGGGCGTGGACGTAGCCCACGTAATGAGCCGGTCTGGGCATGATGACGTCGTTCTTCATGCCCGCCGTGTCGGGAAGCTGCGCGACCTTTTCTTCATCCATCCCGCAGAATACGCCGGCCACCCCGAGTGTCATGGCGCTAAAGGCGCCGGAGGTGACCGTGGCCGCCTCGCATCCGAGAAGTTCGGCGATGCGCTCACCGACTCGATCCTGGATGGCGTCGAGCTCGACGTAATGCCTTCGAGCATACGTAACGGCATCGATTACCTCATCCGGCATGAGCGACCCGGTCAGGGCGGTCAACGTGCCGGCGGCGTTGATGAACGTGCGGAGGCCCAGCTCCTGGAAGTAATCCCGCTCGACAGGAAGACCGGCCGGAAGCGCAGGCGTCGATCCGCGCCCGGCCACGAGTCCGCCAACGAAGCCGCCCAGGAAGGGCATGCTCAGGATTTGCTGAAGGACGATGCGTCTGTTTAGCATGATAACGGTGGGAAGCGTGATGAGAGGAACGGCTCGATTCGGTGCAGGCGGCTACGCGTTCAACGCGGCGATGCAATCGATTTCGACGAGCGAATCACCGGGGATGCCGCCGAAGCAGGCGACGGTCGTACGCACCGGGGGCTCTTCGCCGAATCGCCCACGGTACACTTCGTTCATGTTGGAGTAGTCATGGATGTCGTGAAGATAGACGTTGACCTTGAGTACGTTCTCCATCGACGATCCGGCCTTCTCCAGTTCTTTCTGCAGCTCGTTGAGCACGTGATCCGTGTGGGCTTTTATGTCGCCCTCGAAGTGCGCTCCTTTGCCTGCGACGTAGACCAATCCATTGTGGACGATCGAGCTTGAAAATAGCGGGACGTCGTCTTGCCTGACGACCGTGCCGACGGTTCTTTTTGGAATTCCGGCCTCTGCCGATGGTTTGAGTGACGGCGCCCGTTCCGCGCGGGCCGTCACCGCTCCGATGCCGAAGGATGCCAGAAAGGCACCCGCTTTCGTGAAGAAGGAGCGGCGATTCGTGTTCGGGGTAGTCATGTTCGTTCTCGAGTGTGTGGGTTGACGTCTAGTGGACGGCCGACGGCCGTACGGCGTTCGTGGCCGATGCGTGGGGTTCTCACGGGTCGACGTGTGCTCGCTCAACGGAAGGGGGCTCTCTTTCCCCGGCCGGCGGCAACGTAAGCTTCCACAGGTTCGCGTCCTGGCCGCCGTATTCGATGACGTAGAGGTCGCTGCCGACGAGCTCGGCGTCGGTAGGCCCCTGGAATCCTTCCGCGATTCGCGTCGCCTGAACGACGTAGTTGTCGAACGCCGGGCTGTAGAAGAGCTTCAGGTGCATGAGGTCGGATCCGAGCTTCGAAATGCGTCCCATCAGGCTCGAGCGCTCCCCGTTCGTCCAACTCAGCATGAATCCGTCGCCTGTCATGCCCGCACCGACCAGGCTGTCCGTGTCGAACACGAGGCCGAGAGGGGAGCGGTGGGGCGTAAACGTACCGACGGCTACGCCCGCCTCGTCTCCCTTCTTTACGAGACCGGTCTTCCGATCCCGGTAATAATTGCCGTCCGGACCTACGTTCGCAACGGCAGGCGTTATGACGAGATCCGCAGGACGCTGGGGAAACGTCGGATCATTCTGAAAATATCCAACCGAGTATGCGTGACTGTAGGGATTGATGAAAGGATCCTTGTCGGGGTCGGGTTCGAAATCGGCGTACTGCTGCGGATTCTCGATGCCGCCCATGATCCAGGGATAGCCGTAATGGTGGCCTTCCCGCAGCCAGAACATGTCTTCAGGGTGATCATAATCGCCCGAATTCGAGACGACGAACAGATGGCCGTTGGGCGCGAAGGCGAGATCGTAGCCGTTTCGGATCCCGCGGGCGAAGAGGTAGCCCTTCCGAGTGAGCTCCTCCAGGTCGTTCCGCAACAGCAGGTCGCCGGACGTCGTCGGGATTCGGAACACGGCCGCTGTCAGGGGCTCGTCTCGTGCCCCGGGGTAGGCGCCGTCGTTGTCCTGAATTTCGCCGTGATCGGTGCGAGAGCCGCTATTGACGAAAAGACGTCGTCCGTCGGCGCTGACCGTCAATCCGTTGAAGCCATGGTCGAACACGGTCTTCGTACTTCCGATTTCATCCGTCATGAAGACGTTCGTCCACGTGCGCCGTCCGTCGGCCTCGAGGGAGCCGCGCATGAGTCGTCCTCTCGTCCCCCTCGCGTCGTTCACCGGGACGTTACCGGCAAGGTAGAGCGTGCTGTCATAGAAGGCCATGCCCTGCAGCCGGACGATGCCGTGATCGTCTGCGGACGCGATTTGCACGCTCGTCGGCTCTCCATCGCCATCGACGCGGATCTCGTAGATCTCGCCGTCAATCGTCAGGTAGTGAAGGTTTCCGCTAATCGGGTCGCGGGCGACGCGTATGCTCTTCGGTGCCACGCCGGCGAAACGTTCGATCTTGACGTCGTCGCGAAGGGCGGTCGGCGGGGCGGGCTCCGTGGCCGGCTGAGCGAGCGCCGGAGGAACGAGCGAGCCGAGCAGGAGCACCAGAAACGGCGCGCCGAGCAAGGCAAGCACCCGCGAAGGGAGCCGGCTCGACGTGCGCCGGCGACGTGCTGCAGCGGATTCCGGCCATCGCGGGCGGATGGGCGGGCTAC
>CAZMXY010000106.1:0-9938 GCA_964570345.1 uncultured Rhodothermales bacterium
GAACGTACCTGGTGCGCTACGAAAACCTTACAACTCAGCCTGAGGCGACGATCGATGGAATCTGCCGGTGGCTGCCGCAGATCGGCTCCGTGCGCACAGAAGGCACGTTCACGTCGTACAATTCGTCAGGCAGATACCTTCCGATCACTAACCTGGACGAACAGAAGATCGCGCGTATCGAGCCGACCGCGATGCATGAGATACGTGCCGTCTTTGCCGAGAACGAGGCCTTGCTGTCGCGCTTCGGTTATTAATCGCGATGGTGTGGTGCCCATCCCGTTGTAGATCCGCCGTTCATTCGCGTGCTATAGATCGGGCCGGGTCGGCCGATACCTCGAACAGTCCACACAGGCGTCGAGGAGATATCATGCCCGCTTCGTTCCCATTCCCATACCGCGTACCACCGGACTGTCCTCCGGCGCTCGAGAAGTATTTGAGGGAGTTGTATCTGACCGCGGACCGACTGTACAAACAGGCAGGGTCGCCGTTTGGGAAATCCGACCACGGGATGGTCATCTGGTACGGCTACTTCCAGTTTACGACGACCAACTAAACGGCTTCGGATTCCAGACGCGAATGGTTACGCGACGGGTTTGGCGTGTATTATGGCAAACCGGATCGCAGTCCCCCTGAGGAACCATAGGCTCCTGGTCGCTCCGTCAGGTCCGTTTAGGGTTGATGACTCAGCGCGTCTAAGGCGACGTACCGCCTACTCCAAAAGTAGGACGGCACGTCTGGAAAGAAAGCCGGGCTTCAGTCCGGATATTTTGGCGAAATTATTATATTTATTGTCGTTATCCTTATGGAAAGACGGGCATCTATGGCGTAGCGTATAGATCCACAGCGTACACATGGCTCAGCGCGAAACCCATGGACGTCATCGGTCAGGCCGCGAACGCGCCTGCTTGATCGAAGGCATAGCGTCGGTGCTCCGGATGAGGAATTTCACATTTGTGACTCCACAGGCGCCGGCTGAGAGTAGCCTCCTGCGCACAAATCGTCCCCGCACGTTCGCCCCTCGGATCACGCGATGAGCTTTTTCTGCCCGGTACGTCCGCATGGTGGTCTGAGCATTGAAGCGGTAGGCTCCGATGCACGCATTCCCGCGGAGAAACCGGGCGATGCGAATCCGGAGGCGAAGCCGCCCACCCACACCAAAGTCCATCAACGCAATGAATTCCTCACATGTCCTATGGACGGACACTGGAGACTTGCCTGGATATGATAGTCCCGGAGATGACAGTCTGCTGCAATTAGTCGGCTCGCACGAAGAGCGGCCCCTGTTCGCATTGGAGCCTCTCACCGCGCGAGCCCTTAACACGTTATGCAGACAGACGAGATACTCTCGAATTCGAGTGTACCGGCTCGAATCTACGCGGTCTGCAACTGCCTCGGAGCCGGTCGAGTGCTTTGATTCGGGTCGTCGTCCCGGGGTTTCGTCCCGACGCGGATGCTCCTATGCGACGAGCTTCACGCGATGGCGTGATCGAATGGAAGCAGGTGAGATCGTCGGAGGGACGATAGCGGAATTTTCAGACGACGAACGCCGGCAAATGAAGGAGGCCGGCGTCGCGTCCGTCGTGATCGTGCCGTTGTATCTCTATCGCGGCTTGTTCGGCGTCGTCTGCTTCGAATCAAGTCGACCGATCGGGAGGACGTCGCTTCCCACGTTACGATTATGTACCTGGATCATACGGGGCGCCGTCTTGCAGAATGCGGGAGACGCGCTTCTCGAGAAATGGACGACGACGGATGGGGACGGCAGAGACGTGCGACGTCGACGGCGCCTCGATTACGAGCTCGGTTATCGGCGCAGGATCGACGACGGGCTTCTACAAGCCTCCCGCCTGTTGTCCGTCTCCGGTTCGGGTGACCTTCCGGAAACCCTTGAGACGATCGCGAAGGTGATTCGAGCGGAGTTCGGGTTCGTGATCCTGACGTCCAACGAGCACGTCAACCGTGCGACCATATGGCATCGTTCGAAGGGCGTCTCCGACGATCGAAGCGCCCTGCCGGCTCGTGTGGATGAATTTCTGTCGTCCCACGTTCAGAACGTCGATCGCCTGCTCGAGGCCGAAGGCGCCGCCTTTCCGTTGGTGGCGCCGAACGATGCTCTCGTAGGTTTCGTCGGATTTGAATTGGGTAAGGAGTCGAAGTACTTACACGCGCTCGACATCCGAGCCGTCTCTATTCTTACGGAACTCCTGTCGGGCTTTCTTCACCGGACGCGGACGGAGGAGAAACTTGCAGAGAGTGAAGAGCGCTGGCAATCGCTCCTCATGATGCATCCTGATGCACTTCTACTGACGCGAAACCATCGCATCGTCTTCGCGAACAAGTCCGCAGTCGACCTCCTGGGCGGGCAGCGTGCGGATCTGATTCAGGACCGCCCGTTCTACGATTTCTTGTCTGCCGAGGACTTCGGATCCTTCGAGGCATTCGTCGGCGCACTCGAGCAGGGCGACGTGAGTCCCTCCTGGGAGCATGAGCTGATCCGCCTGGATGGAGAATCTCGCACGGTCAAGTCGTGCAGTATGAGGACCACCTATCAGGGCGCGCGCGTCATGTTGACGATCATCAGCGACAAGACCGACGAGAAGAAGGCCGAAGACAATCAGCGACGGCTTTTTGAGACCGTCGTAGAAGGCGTGCTGCACGTCGGGATCCTGAATCCGCAGCCGTCCGACGTCTTCTGCGAGCTTCAGATCGATCATATCCTTTCGAGCTCGCGAATAGACGAATGCAACGAGGCATTGTTGGACATGTTCGACGTCGATCTGGAGGACATCCGATCGAATAATCTGACGTCTCTCTTCGGAAGCAAGACGGACTCAATACTTAGGGAATTTATTGAATCTAGTTATGTGCTGAAGAATAAGCACATTGACATACGCACGAAGGATGGTCCTAAGCACATTCTTATGAATGCAGTAGGATATCTGCATAAAGAAAAGCTAATGTCGATTTGGATTAGTTGTGTCGACATTACCGAAGCAAGGAACGTGGAGAGGAGAATTATCGACGCGCTCGAGGACCAGAAGGAACGTATCGGGAGAGATCTTCATGATGACGTAGGTCAGCTTTTGACTAGCGTACGCATCATGAGTCAAAACTTAGTGGATCGCTATAATGACACAGATACTCTAGATAATGAACTGCCTAAGCGTGTAGCATATATGGCGGATCTCGCGGCGCAGCACATGCGTCAGATCTATTCAGGGCTAATACCGGTATCGCTGTATCATCAAGATTTCATCCAGTGCTTGGAAGACCTGGTTGAGCTCATGAATACGATAGATGATACGACGTGTCTTCTTACTGTGAATGATTACGTCGAATTTCATGATAATGACATAAAACTGAACGTATACAGGATCGTTCAGGAAGCGGTAAACAATTCGTTAAAACACTCGAGGGCCAAAAACATACGCATCGCCATCGGGAAAGTCGGTCGAGACGTCAGCGTTTCGATACGAGACGACGGTGCCGGAATCCAGAGGAACGGGACCGGAGACTCGAACATCGGTCTGGGGAGTATGGAATTCAGAGCCCGTTCAATCGGCGCGTCCTTGTCTATAGAGTCACCGGGAGACGGCGGAACCCTTGTGGAGTGCAGGATACCGACTGGGTGATTATCTTGTGAGCAATACCCACACTTGACCCAATCGCTATCTCTGGAATAGCCGCATATGACAGACAAAGGAGGGCGCGTTCGAGTATTGATCGTCGACGATCACCCGGCCATTCGTGAGGCGCTTTCGGAAGCCGTTCGATCCAGAATGGGGATGGAAGTGTACGCGGGCGTAGATTCGGAAGACGCCGCCTTCGATCTTCTGCGCAAAGATCAGCCGGACGTCGCGATCGTCGACATCTCATTGTCCGATAGCCACGGCCTGAACGTGGTTCAGAACATGAGCGTGCAGTATCCGAGCGTTCAGATCATCGTGTACTCCATGTACGACGAGAACGTATACGCGGAGAGAGCCATTCGGGCCGGTGCGTCAGGCTACGTGATGAAGAGCGAGTCGACGAAGACGGTAATGGAAGCGGTGCAAGCGGTCTCTCGCGGGGAGGTCTACGTCAGCCGGCGACTCGCGTCGAGGATCCTCAGCAAGGTCGCAGGCGGTCGACCGGGAGTCTCCGGATTTCCGATCGACGAGCTGACCGACAGGGAAATGTCCGTCTTTCAGATGCTCGGCGAAGGGTTCAGTATCGAAGAGATCACGGAACGTCTCAATCTGACGAGGAAGACGGTCGAGACGTATCGCCGTCGTGCAAAAGAGAAGCTGGGCTTTGAAACGGTGGCGGAACTGCTGCAGTACGCCGTTCAATGGACCCTCGCCCAGGGGGGCGCTGCCGGCCGGTCAGCTCGAGCCTCCGGAGAGTAGATCGCTGCTCAAAGCAGATCTTGCCTCGGCCGCTCGGCCGAGAAAATAGCGTACCGAACTCCGGAAAACGTCGCAAGGGCACCTGAGGACTTCCTCGCCTAGCTGCTCCGAAGGTTACGAAAGTGCGTTTATCATGCGCTAAAGGTCCATAGAAGCTCCCACCTAACACAAACGGGGTTCTTGCGGAGGAAAATCTACTTTAGGACCCGAAGGATAGCTACGAGCCGGCGGATTGAAGGCACGTTGGCCGTCGCGGAATAAACGCCTCCGGGCTCACCGAGAATGCAGAGATCGAATACTGAGAAGGATCTCCGGAGATCGACTAACGCAGAGAATTGAGGATGCGCTTAGCATGGAGAACAGTCTCAACCCCATAGCCCGGACCACCGATCTGCGTTCTCATTCTTCAACCTGGCAAGAATCGATGCTCACCGAGTCCGAGTCCTCGTCGAACAACGAGGGCTCCTCACGCTCTCCAGCGAACGTGATCAAAGTCGTCGTGGTCGACGACCACCCTGCCATTCTGGAGGCGCTCGACGACGCCATCGCCGGAAAGGAGGATTTGTCCGTCGTCGGCGAAACCGATTCCGTCGCGGAGGCCCTGGAACTCATCGCGCGGGAGCAGCCCGACGTTGCCGTCGTCGACATCTCGCTGCGAGAGGGTCATGGCCTCGACCTTGTCGGAGAAATTCGACAGCGCTTCGAAGGCATTCAAGTCGTTATTTTCTCGATGTATGACGAAGCCGCCTACGGGGAGCGAGCCATTCGGGCCGGCGCCGTGGGCTACGTCATGAAGACCGCTCCCATCGAGAACGTCATGGACGCCATCAGACAGGCGGCAGCGGGACAGATCTATCTTAGTCGCCGGATGGCCTCGCGGATCTTGACCCGCATGGTCAAAGGGAAGTTTCAGCCGGACTTCAAGTTCGCCATCGATCGACTGACCGACCGCGAGCTGTCCGTATTTCAGATGCTCGGTGAAGGCCACAGCATCGACGAGATCGCGGAGCGGCTCGACCTGTCGCGGAAGACCATCGAGGCATACCGTAGGCGGGCAAAGGAAAAGCTCGGTCTGGAGTCGATCTCAGAAGTGCTGCAGCATGCCGTGATGTGGACGTCGGGACAGGTTAAAGACTTGAAAAACAGGAACTGATTTCAGGCCCCTCATTGGTCGTCAGGACGACCACTCGGACGTTACCTCCACTCCATCGCCGCCGGTCGGACAGGTTCGATCGCGTCCATTCGCCAGTCCCGTGCGCCAAAAGCGCATCTCTAACGGCGCATATATCCGTATCTGCTCATCCTTGAACACGTACGCGGGAGGAAGCTCCGGAACGTAATATTACGGGGCAAACGGCTTGAGCCTGTAACTCAGCCTCGTCGGAGCTCGAGCCGGCACATGACGTCGAATCACGTGAAAGACCGTCTTAAGTAAGCGGGATTTTTTGAGGTCGTCCAGGTAGCCCTCCGTACGGGCTGGGACCGACCCGGCGGAGCCGTATTCGGATCGCTACCTGACCTTTCCGCGACGGCCGACGGCGCTCTGAACAGGGCGATCGGCGAATTTGGATCTCGTGACCGGGGAAGGGTCCGATCGAATGAGCGGGAAAGCGTACTTCGAATGCTCCAAAAGACTATCACTTATGAGACACTGAAGATGAGCAAAATGGTCAGGCTCGACGTAAATTCGTATGTTAGTGTGTTCCGCATCCTCGACGATCGTAAGGCTTCGCCCTCGTCCGAGCACGAATCGGGAGGCCGTTTCATAATGAGTACAAGTAACGTCCGCAATCTTGGATATTTTTGAGGATTGAATAGTACACCTGGCAATGAAGGGCGGCTCGATTTTTTTGACCACCGTACAGATAGACTTTGATCATGCCTGAACTTAATTCTTCGTTCGGAAGCCGGCCGTCCGCGCAAGTCAAGCGTTCGGCCCCCGACGAACGCTCCGCCCCGCCGGCTGATCGTCCCTACTACACGTCTCTTGACGCGAGTTCGACGAAAGCGCAAGTAGAGCAAGTCGTCGACATGCTCGTGCGCCGTCGGTGGACGTTGCTCATGACCTGGCTGCTGATCACCGGCGTGGTCGCCGCCTATACCTTTACGCGCGTGCCCGAGTATCGGGCCGACAGCTTCATCATGGTCGACCTGAGACAGATGGGCTCGCTCGCCGGCGAGGTCGCCATGGGAGGGTCAAGCTTCGGGAATAACGGCCGTCTGTATACGGAACTCTTCATCCTGGAGACCTCTCGCCAGATCGAAATGCGAGTTCGTGAGCGTCTGGTCGAAGAGGGTCGTCAGGCTACGCTTGACGGATCGGATGGGGCAACGACGGAACCAAGGGCACTCGACCAGGGTCGCGTCGCCGTAGCGCCGGCGAGCCGCGACGTGCCGAATGCGATCAAGGTCACGGCGATGAGCACCGTGCCCGAGGATGCGTCCCTCCTCGCCAATCTGTATACCGAGGAATACATCCGCCTCGCACGAGAGGCCAATCGAACGCATCTCTCGGCGAGACGCGAATTCCTGGCAGATCAGGAGAGCGAGCGCCTCGAGGAGCTTCGCACCGCGGAGGAAGCGGTAAAAGATTATACCCTTCGGAACGGAACCGTGAGATTGGACCAGGAAACGTCCTATCTCGTATCGAACATCGCGCATCTGGAATCGCGGCGGGACGACGCGGGCATCGAGCTTCGGATGAGCGAATCTTCGCTCGAAGCCCTGGAAGACGAGCTTGCGGCCATCAATCCGAAACTCGTCGACCGCTTTTCGTCCGGCGTAGAAAGACAGATGCAAGGGGTTCAGACGAAGCTGGCCGGCCTGGAGCAGGAGAAAGAGCAGATTTTGCTGCGAAATCCGGAGCTCAGCCCGGACGATCAAGCACAGCTTGGGCCTATCAATCAGCAGATCCGCGCCCTGCAGGACAAGATGGTGTCGCTGTCGCAGGAATACGTCGATGAAGTCATTGCATCCGGCGGCGTGTCGAACAGTGAAGCCGGCCTCTCGCACATAGCGGATCTCCAACGGCAGGTGATTCGCGATCGCATAGCCATTAACGGCGCGAGGTCGCGGATCGAGGTAATGGAAGGTCGCCTCGGACAGCACCAAAGGGAACTCTCGAACGTTCCGGAACTGTCGCTCGATCTGGCTCGGCTCGAGCGTTCACGGCTCTATGCGGAAGAACAATATCACTCCGTCGTAAGACAGCTTCAGGAAGCACGATTGGCTGAAGAGTCTCAGCCCGGGTACGCACAGGTGATTCGGGAGGCAAGAGTGCCGATTCGACCCGTTTCGCCGAACGTGCCGCGAAACCTCACGCTCGGGCTCATGCTCGGACTATTTGCCGGGTTAGGACTGGCCGTCGTGCGTGACAAGTTGGACAACCGGATCAACAAGCCCGACGAGCTGCGTCAACGCGGCTACTACGTCGTCGGCGTGATACCGAACATGCGTCCACTGATTCACGACCAATTCGAGGGGAGAGAGTTCGTTCAGCATAACGGCCACCCGATGGCCACCAGCCTCGTTCCGTTGTTGAGTCCGATGGCTTCCGTAAGCGAGGCGTATCGCAGCACGCGAACGGCCATCCAGTTCAGTCAGCCGGACAAGGTCATCCAGACACTCCTCGTCACGAGTCCCAGCGTCGGTGAAGGAAAGTCGACGACGGCCGCGAATCTGGCTGCCGTCATGGCGCAGTCGGGCCGCCGGACTCTCTTGATCGATGCCGACATGCGTCGTCCGCAGCAGCATCGACTTTTCGGTTTTAGCAACGAACGCGGCCTCGTACAGCTCCTCTTCGACCAGGTCGACACGCACGATAATTTTCGGACGACAAAGCAAGAGAATCTGTTCGTCCTTACGGCGGGCGGACTCGTGAAGTCCAAAGACAAGTCCAACGGCGAACATTCGGAAGGCGCCACCATCACGAACCCGGCGGAGCTTCTCGGCTCGAAACGCATGAGAGCACTTTTGGAAGTGTTCAGGGAAGAGTTCGACACGATCATCATCGACAGCCCGCCCGTATTGGCCGCAACCGACGCCGTTTTGCTTTCCACGCAGTGTGACGGAACGCTCGTCGTGAGCAGAGCCGGCAGGACGAAAGAGGGTGAGCTGGATTTCTGCATGGAGGCGCTCGCCGACGTCGGCGCGTCCATCATCGGCACGGTCTTGAACGCCTTCGACATCACGCTCGCCTACGGGTACAAGTACCGCTTCGGGACGTATTCGAAGTACGGGTACTATTCGAAGTACGGATACGGATATTCGATGTACCAGGAGGACGCGAAGGCCGGCAAATCGAAATCATGGTGGCAGAGGCGCGGAAAGGCCGTCAGCTAGGCACGTCCTGCGAGCCGATCACGTCGCCGATCGTACCATTCGAAGTCATGGAAAAAGAGGTCGTAGTGTTTCGCAATGTAGGTCTGTCGTGCGTCCTCTTTCTCAGCGTGGCGCTTCCGAGTCAAGCCCAGACGTTCGGGAGGGTCGGAGACATCGAGTCGAGAGGAACGTCCTACCATGTATATGCCCGTCCCGGCGACGCCACCGTTCAAGTGCTGGTCATGGGATTCGGGGGCGGCATCTACGAGGTGACGGACGGGACGCGACTGGATGAATTGTTAGCCCTGGTGGGAGGCGCGACCGGCCCAGAGATTGGTCCACAAGATCGATTGATCAGACGAACGACCACGGTGCGGCTCTATCGCGGGAGCGAGGGGAGGCGCAGTCTCATCTACGAGGCTCCGCTCGAACAGATGTTGTTGGAAACCGACCAGCACCCGAGGCTTCTCGACGGCGATCTTTTCCTCATCGAAACGGAGACGAGGCGCAGATTCAGCTTCCGTGACGGTGTCCAGATCATTGGCGGGCTGGCCTCTTTCGCATTACTGATCGACCGGATTGCCAGACGTTTTTGACCGTCGATCGCCATCGGCTGCTTCCTTTTTGCCGGATTCGCCATCGTCATCCGCGATACGTATCTGCGACGCCGCAACGAATAGTTCGCCGTCCGCGGATCGATCCCCTTGGCCCCTTCGTCCCCCCGTTCACTTTCACGGTACTCAGGCGAGGTAGGGGCACCTACCTGATCATCTCGCCCGCGACCGACGACCCTTGCTCGAGCATGGCGGCTACGCTGACGGTGCCTGGATTGTACCACAGCCGCTCATGCCGTATCATATCGCGGAAAGCGACGACTAGAGGAGGAACGGGACTCCGAGGAACTCCTGGCCCGAGACGGCATCCCGCACCCATCCACACGCCGGCGACGCAAAGTCAGCGGACGAATTGCGTAAAGCGGGTCAGGATCTGTTGAACGATTTGGTTTCCCCAAAAGGCTTGTTAGGCGAGGACGTCCACGACCAGGGTGACGTCACCCGGCAGGACCTGAACTACGTCTGCGCGAACCTCGAAGAGGTGTTCACGAAGATGGAGGGCGGCAAACTGCTCATTACCGGCGGCGCCGGATTCCTCGGCTATTATCTCGTCCAGAGCGTATTGCACTGGAATGATCGGAACGGCAGGCAAGGCTCCATTCCCGTCACCGTCTAC